>JBEKDC010000372.1:0-5367 GCA_050014535.1 Rhizomicrobium sp. | reverse complement strand
CAATGGTTGATGGACCGCGCGGATGCATGCCGTCCGTGCTGAGATTCACGGCGGCAACCGCCCGATGCATCGGTACTATCCGCCGAAAAACCATTTCTACGCGTTCTAACTATGTTTTTCACGGGTCCTTTAACCTTCGTCGGTAACCTCCCGTTAGAGGGAGACGGCCGTCCGATCCGTCCGCGCCGTTTGCGCGGGAAGCGGCCCAGCCCCGTACGGGTTCATGGCAAAGAGAGCACCGAGCGAAGCACAGAAAGACGTTGCCCGCGTGTGGCAGCAGCGTTCGACGCGCGCGGCGATTCTTGAAGCCGCGCGGCGTCTGGCTGCGCGCAACGGCGCCGCGGAGCTGACGCTGGCCCGCGTGGCCGACGAGGCCGATTTCTCGCCGAACACCGTCTATGCCTATTTCGTCAACAAAAGCGAGTTGATGCTCGCAGTCGTGGCCGACGATCTGGCCGCCATTGCGCGCGCAATGCGCGACGTGTATCCGGCCAACGAAGACGTCGAGACCGAAAAAGCGGCGGAGACTCCGGAAGAACCGGCACGCGATGAATGCGAGGCTCCCGAAGCCTCTGCGGAGGTTGCGCCGGAGGTGCACGACACCATCGAGCAGCAGCCTGCGCTCGAAGCTGATGCATGTTCGGACCAGTCGGTAGAAGCCGAACACGCGGCCGTTCAGACGTTGGAGCCCGCCGACGAGACCGCAACCCTTGCCGAAAACTCCGAAGAGCAACACGTCGAAATATCCCCCCCGGAATCCGTTCCCGAAGCTGCGAGCGATCTCGAACTGCGCAATCGTGCCGACGTTGCGCTGGGTTCTTGGGAACGGACTGAAGATGTCGTTGAAGAACACGGCGAACCGGCAGCCGTCGTCGAAGAACGTTCCACTTCACTGTCCGAGCTTGCGGCAGCTACACCGGATGCGCCGGAGTCCCCTGTAGAGCCCGTTGAACACATTGAAGTGCCCGCGCCTTCGGTAGAGGAATCTGCACCGGGATGCGCAGAGACTTCGCCCGCGCAAGCCCTTTGCGAGGCGGCCGTCGAAGTTGTCGAAGACCGTTCCGTTGCAGCGGTAAGCGATGAAGAGGGGGCTGCTCCAACTGCCGAGTCCGACGTGCCCTCTTCGGAAGAGCCCGAGACGGCCGACGTTGCAGAAGCCCGCGCTGAGCCGCAAACCGGATCGCGTCCGGCGCGTATGCCCATCGTCGAGAAAAAGTGGTCGTCGCAATCGGAGCCCGAGCGTGATGACGATATAGCGTCTGCGCTCGCACAGCTGCAGGAAAGCGTCGCCAAGCTGGAGGCACGCCCGGTCGATGCGTGGCTCGAGCGCCGGTTGCGCGAACTCGAGCGCATGATCGCGTCGCTCGAAGAACGTCAGGGCAATAGCGAACGCAGCAGCGGCACCGTCAGCGGGCTCGTCGAGGAAAGCGTTCGCGACCTGCACGGACGCCTGGAAGCGGTCGAGAAAAACCAGCAATCGTCGTTCGACGGCAATACGAAAACCTTTGGCGCCCGCGTGGATGCATCGGAGAAGCGTCTTCGCGAAATGCTCGCGGAGCTGCGCAACCTGACTATGCTGTCGTCGAGCCGGCTCGATGTGTTGGAGCGGGACGCGAACAGGCATACCGCCTTTGAGGATATGGGTGCGGCGCCGGCAGTTGAAAGTCCGGCGGACACGATCGAGCAGTCGCAGACCGCGGCGCCGATCGAAAACGCAGATGCTACGGTCGAGAATTCTTCCACGCAAATCGCTGAAACGTCCTATCTCTCGCAGGCGCGCCGTTCGGCCATGGCGGCAGCGGCTCAGACGGTCGCGCAGCCCAGCGAACCGATGCAGCGCTTCGCCTCGACGATGTCGTCGATCAAGACCGCATGTGTCGCGGCTCCTCACGGTTTGCACGCGAGGGCCAGGCCAAGCCCGACCATGGCGCCGCAAATTCGCCTCGCGTCGCTCGCCGGTCGCGGCAATGCCGACGCAGAGCTTCTCCTGGGCCTGGAGTATCTCGACGGCACGGGTGCTGCGAAAAACGAAAGCGAAGCGGCGCAATGGATCGCGCGGTCGGCCGCGCGCGGCGACGCCGTCGCCCAATTCTGGCTCGGAAACCTTTATGCGAACGGCCGCGGGCTCAAGACGGATCCCGCGCTGGCGATGCACTGGTATGAGGAAGCGGCGATGCAGGGCAATCGCAAGGCGATGCACCAGCTCGCGGTTTCCTACGCGGAAGGTTGGGGCGCCACGAGAAACTACGCGGAAGCCTCGCGCTGGTTCTCGCGCGCGGCAAGCCTCGGCTATGTCGATTCCGCGTTCAATCTCGGCGTTCTTTACGAGCGGGGACTGGGCATGCCGCAAAGCCTCCTCGATGCGTACAAATGGTATTCGATCGCGTCGGCGATGGGCGACAAGGGTTCGCCGCCCCGCTTGGCCGTACTCAAAACCCAGATGACCGACGACGATGTCACTGCGGCGACGCAGGCGGCGAATAGTTTCGCGCCGGACGCGCTCGATCAAACGGCCAACACGACTCCCCGGATCTCGCAGCTTCCAAAGAGCTGATACGCAAACGTCGCCCGGAACGATGTTCCAGGCGCCGTCGCGATGCAATTTTCAATAACCGGAAGGCGGCGGCGATCCCGGTGGAGGGGGCGGATACGCACCTGGCGGCGGCCCGTATGCACCCGGCGGCGGGCCGTAAGCTCCCGGAGGCGGCGGCGGATAGCCGTAGCCGTAACGCGGGTGCGGTCCCCATTGAACCTTGTTGCCCTTGGACGACATGCACTGGGCATACGCGATATTGTATTGTTGTTGCAGCGTGTACTGCGCGTGCCCGCTGGTATTCGCACCCGCGGACGAGCCGACAATGCCGCCTGCTGCGGCGCCGATTCCGGCACCGCGTCCGCCGCCGACTGCCGCGCCGAGACCGGCACCCAAAGCAGCTCCCAGCAGCGTTTCTCCGATGGCCTTGTTGTTGGCCTGTTCGGCACCGCCGGCCACTCGCGTGCCGGCAAAACTCTGGCACGCTGCGTCGTCCTGCTGAAATGCTTCGAACGGTTTATTCTGGCCCGGCATCACGGGAATGGTCGGGCCCATCGGTGGTGTCACGCAGCCGCACAAAAGTGCGGCGGACAGCGATACGGCAACTACGGAACGAAACTTCATTTTGCATAATCCTCAGCCGTTGGGTCCATTATTGGGACCAGGGGGAGGCCCCTGGTTTCCCGGACCAGGCCCGCCTGGCGGCGGTCCCTGGTAATCGGGATAGCGGTCGTCATTCGGCGGTGGGCCTTGGTCGTAGCCCGGTGGCGGACCTTGATAGCCGTTGGCGCTCGGCGGCGGACCGCCCGGGCCTCCCGGCCCCTGATCGCTTCCCGGCGGCGGGCCATAGCCGCCTCCAGGTGGCGGTGGCGGCGGCGTGGCCGGTACCGGCTGCCACGGCGCGCTGCATTGCTGCACGTACGGATAATATCCTGCGGGACTCTGGCAATAGTACCAGTACGGCCCACCGTTACCGTAGTCGGGAGTTTCGTCGACATAATATTCGTCGGAGACGTCAAGCGGATACGGATAGATCGGCGCGTCGTAGAAGTACCAGGCGCCGCCTGCGAACCACCACCAACCGAAGTGACCGTTGTGCCAACCGTGGTTCCAACGTCCCCCGACCCATGCGGCGTGCTGGGCAGGCGAGAAATGCGCGAAGTCCGCATGCGCCACGAAGCTGACATGGGGACCGAAGTGGCCACCCGGCGCACCATGTGGCGCAACATGCGGATGAACCGAGGGGTGGCTGGGTTCGGCATAGGACGGAGCGGCCAAACAAACTGCACCGCCTGCCAGCAGCGCCGCCCACATCGCCTGTCGCATCGAATTTTTCATGGTCGCACCCGTCAGAATTTCGCTTGAGAACTATACGGTCCAAGCTGAACCTTAGATGAACAAACACCCCTTTCGATCCAGATTTTGTGATCTGGATCAAGACCGTAAACGCCTGTCGCGATTTAAGAAAATGCCTGGAGAATGTGGTCGGAGAACCGAATGGACTGCGCCGGATTAAGGCGAGCGTCTTCCGTGAAAAATTCGCAATGAATTTGCGTGAAGCCAAACACGAATCAACATCCTGCTAGGCTTGGCGGGAAGTTGGTACGGTCTGTTTCACGGTGACCGATCCGGCTCCGACGCCAGGAGACACGCCGAACTGCAGTCCCGTCACGGCTGACAACAAAGTTGGGGATACCGCGACCCGAACGGATTCTGAAGGTCGTGTTACAAGCTTGACGGTCACCGCGGGCTGTTGAATTCCCGGATTTTCCAATGGCGTTCCGCGCCGCGTCCATCGCGCCGCGGGACACCACCGGAATGACTATTATTTGACGTCAGTCGAAGCAACGCGTTGCTGGCAATTGCCCGCCGCTTCGAGCTTCTGGGCGGCCGCGATGCGGCCTTTCAAGTCGGCGATTTGATCCGGCGTGAATTGGTGAGTCATGGAGCCGACCGGCGTTCCAAGAAGAGCCAGTCCAACCGCGTCCATCGCGCGCGCATTGTCTTCGGAGGTGGCGGCGACGTTGTATGCGGCGGTCAGTCTTCCTTCCCATTCGGCGAGCTGGGGGCAGGTCATATAAGCAAATTGCGTCGAATCGATATTCGCCGCCTTGATGCTTTCCGGCGAACTCGCACACGCCGACAGAGCCACGGCGAGCGCCGCTACGGTCAAGCCTTTGATTGTGTAACTCATCGATTGTCCCTCGCTAAACTGGCGCGCACGGAGCGCGATTGCACAATGCAAATTAGCCATCCGAACCTAAGCCGCAATGAAATCCAGGCAAATCCGGTACTAATGCGTATGCAGAGCGCTTCGAATTCGAACCAATTTGGTGCAATCGCGACGCCGTGCGCCGCGAGGCGCAATATCACGACGCGGAGCCGGACTCCGGCAACTCCGTCCGCGGCGGCATCCGCGCCAGCATGTCGGACACAAAGTACGGCAAATAGCAGAGGGCCATGAATATGATCGCCACGAGCACGAGTTCGGGCAGGTAATACGGCCACGGAGAAAGATAGTTAAGCAGCGTTAAGTGATCGGGTTTCGATCTGAGGAACCCATAGTCGGTGCCGAGTATGGCATCGGCCGCACCGGCGACCGCGCCGTAGAGCAATGTCCAGCCGATCACGCGAGGAAACGACATGGGCACCGGCCGCATCTTCATGCCCAACGCCAAATAAAGCACCGATGCAATGATGCCGCCATGATAGACGAAGAAGAGCGTGAATTGCGCGTCGGGAAAATCGTAAACGCAATCCGGTGTGAGAAGCGCCTGCAGCGTTCCGCACAGGCCCCAGAAATAGGCAAGCTCGAAACTCTTCTGCGTGGGCCA
>JBEKDC010000371.1:0-3511 GCA_050014535.1 Rhizomicrobium sp. | reverse complement strand
GATTCCCCTTGTTGCGTTTAGGGGACGTGATCTGGGCGGCGCGAATGCCTTGTCGCGCGGCAAGGCGATGAAATCCTGAGGCGCCAGCGCAAAGGCCAAGCGCGATCATTAACAACTGGACCAACAACAAATGGAGGCCCGTACATTCAGACTTACGTTCTCTATATCGAAACCCGTGAGGGAAAGATCTGGCGGTATCGCGGGTATTGGAGCGTTTTGACACTCATCGTCCTCCCGCTAAGGATCGATGAATAGGCCTCATAAAGTGTTGGTATATTTGTTGGTATCGAAAAAACCGCACTCCGGAAAGCCCAACGAAATTAATCGGTTAGCGATTTAATGAGATGAGTGCAGCCGCACCATAAAATTCGGCGCGCGTTGGTACTCCTGCGCGCGCGTCCTACCGATTTACTTGTCGTCATACCAGAGCAGCGGCGACGACTTGGCCCGGTTTGTCAGCTTCGAATGGAATACGCCGGAACCGTCGTAATCGCCGTCGACGACGAGCGCCCGTCCCACGAAAATCTCGATCGTGCGATCCTTGTTCTGCGCCGTGGTGTTGTCGACGAGTACGATCTTGCCCGTACGCGTCTTGAGACTGAACACGTTCCCGTTGATCGCGACGACATTTCCGTAAATTTGATGATCGGGCGTGCGCCACACGGGAGTCTTGTATCGGGCAACGGACGCTCCCGGCGTTGCGCCGAGACCGAGGATCGCCAGATTGGGGCCGCCCCACACATAAACCTTTCCGTTCGCGACAATCGGCTCGACATTGGCGTTATCGCCGACATTCGGCCATGTGCCCGCAACCGACGACCACAGCGTCGCGCTGTCGTTCGCATTAAGCGCGTAGAGTGTGATGTTTCCCTGTGTCGTTGTCGGACGCGTCGCCGCCCAAATGATGGGGGCCTGACGTCTGGTGCCGTCCGATGAGACGGTGGTAAAGAAACCGCTGTCCTGACCGGAAACGAGCTGCGCCGATTTGCTGTCGTGAACCAAGGTCACGGTGGGCGAAGTCCGAACCTGCCAGACCTCTTCGGTCACGCCGCCGCTGGAAACCACGCGGCCAATGCCGTCCGAACCCGTAAAATAGGATTCCGCGCACCAGCACCCTCCGATAGGCACGGTGGCCAAGACATTGTCGGGTGCCTTGTCGACATGGCCACCCATGCTGTCACGATTGAGAAGATACATCTTGCCGCTCTTGCCGGCGGCCACCGCGAGATTCGGAATTGAACCCGGCTGGGTCGGGAGAAGCGTAATGCCGCCCGAGCCGAAATCTCCATCGATTTCGTCCAGAGTATTCACTTCGTGAGGCGTGAACAGATCGAGGACCGTCGTGAGGTCCCCGGACAATTTGATCGCGCTCTCCTGAAGGTTGGCGGGGGGCCCATATGTTCCGGGTTCGGAATTTGCTGTCACAAAAAACAGATTGCCCTGGGCATCCGCGGCGACGCCGGCTTGCGACATCCAGATCGACGAGAGGAAACAGGGGCCGCCCGACATATACTTGTTGCATTTGCCGTGCAGAGCCGAACGGTGGTTCATGACCGCATTGGCGGCGAGGGGCGCCAGTGTCGTCGCGTTCCAGCCCAGAAGCCAGCCGCGCGAGACCGTCTGCGCCAAGTCGGCGAAACTGCCGAACGCGACATAGATATTTCCGTTGGCTTCCAGCAGCGAGGGGTGCTGTCGTTCGGCATATGTCTGGAACTGCACCACGGTGCCGTTGACCAAGGTCGTCGACGCCGAAACGATCGCCGAAGGCACGTCGTCGGTGAGGGTGCCAAGGTCTAGTTTGTGCAGGCGATAGAGGGGTACGTTGTTCTCGTACGTGCAAGTGACCAAATATATCGCGTTCTGCGCGGTATCGATGACCGGTGTCGATTCGATTCCGACCTGAAGCGGATTGGGAAACGTGTCGCGCGGCGGCGGAGTGCCGAGATTGACCGTCAGAAGCTTTGCGCCGCTGGTCGCATCGAAGGCCTCGACATCGTCGGCATCGGTTACGACATAGACGACGTCGTGCGTGCCTTTGTTGCCAATGTTGACGTTTTGAACGATGAGCGGCTGGGCGCCGATATTTCCCGTCGCTATGGCGGTGGCCAGGACGCCGAAACTTCCGCCGGAAACGCTCGCTGGCGTGAGAACCGTTTCGTTGGGGTTCCAGCCCGTTCGAGAATTGTCGTAATGGTAGGTGGTCACGTTGAAGGCCGACGCGCTTCCGAAGCACGCGGCGGCGAGAATTGCTGCCGGAACGAATGCGCGGATGCACCTCATGGAACGGATGAACAAAGAACGGTCGGCCATCTTCTGGTACCCCCGGAATTGTCGATCGGGCATTCGCCCCGCCCGTTGTTCGGGCTTTAGCATTTCTCGGAGCTTCTGAAACGCGTCAAAGATCCTCCGGACCCGGATACTAGCTGAGAACGAAACTGACTCGCAACTACCGATTTGCGGTGAGAAATCCAGGCCGACACGCTTGGTCGGACCCAAACCCTGCGTCCTCCCGCAAAACGTCTTCGCCGTAAGTGAGTTCCGCTTAGGCCTCGCGGATCAGGTGACCCAGCTCGAATCGAACGGAGTTACGCAGGGAAGCACGCGCCCCGTCGATTGTTCCGCGGGTTTGCTCTGTTCGCGCGCGATCAGCCGGTCGAGAAAATCGGTAACAAGGCCGCGATTGCGCTCCGCATAGGTCCGGTTCGCACCCATGACCGGAATCAACGTGGAATCGATGAACCCGCGCAAATCGAGAAGCCAACGCTGGACAGCGCCTTCGTCATCCGCGACGAACATTCTCCGGCGCTTGTGCACGAGGACCGCCAGATGGGGAGCGATCAGCTCTGCGATTTCGCTTTCGAAAGCAGATTTGCCGCCTGGAGCACCATCGAACGTGTCGCCGAATAGTCGACCCACTTCGCGGCAGGCAGAATAGAAGCGTCCGGGAATTCGCGCGATCCCGGAGATGAAATCGACGACGAAATCTTCGATCGCGAGTGCCAGATCTTCTCTCATGGGAGAAGCATGCGCCCGCCCCTCTTAACACCCGGCTGACAAGACTGGTTATCGAAGGGTTCCAAAATGCGCGACCGGCGCTTCTGCCATATATCCGCCTTGAACCGTGCCTAAATCCGCGGGGAGAGGCCTGCCGGTGGTTGGGGATGCTGAAGCCATTCGTATTCATGGGCCCATCGCACGTGACCGCAATCGCGCTCACTTTCGCGACGCCGCTCGCACTCGCCACCGTCAGCCGAATGCGGAAGAGCATTCCCCTGCAGGACGCCATCCGCTGGACGCTGGCGGCCGTCGTCGCGGTCAATTGGATCGCGTGGATGCTCCTCCTCTATTTCAAGGGCTGGTTCAATATCGGCAACGAGATTCCGCTTAATCTCTGCGACTGGGCGACCGTCGCAACATTTGTCGCGCTCGTGTGGCCCACGCAGAAGAGTTTCGAACTAGCTTATTTCTGGGGCTTGTGCGGGACGTTGCAGGCGCTTCTCACACCCGATTG
>JBEKDC010000370.1:0-3526 GCA_050014535.1 Rhizomicrobium sp. | reverse complement strand
AAGAAAGATGGCGAAATAATTTCTCACTGCAAGTCTCTGGAATAGTTTGATTTTTTCAACGCGCGAAAAGCAGACGCTGCCGGAAAGACCCAAGCACAGCTGCGGCAGGCTGTCGCGGACTAGGACTGCCGCAACTGCACGGCTGCAAACGCGGCCCTCGGTCGGCCAAGGTTCATATCGACGGTCGCCTACGCAACACATCCGAAAATGCATTTACGAGGAGCAGAATCAGGAAGACGAGCAGCAATATTTTCGCGATGGCTCCGGCCAGCCCTGCGAGGGCAAAAAAGCCCAAAACGCCGCAAATAAGGGCCAGAAGAAAGAAAGTCAGGGCCCATACCAGCACGATGCGTACTCCTATTGCCTTAAAAGGCCTCGGCTGAAGGAGGGCCACAATGCGCGGGTGTCATTTTGGACTTCGCGCCGCAATCCCGCTTCCACATCCGCTCGGAACACCTTCAGCGTCGCAGGAACAACGCGCCCATCAGCGCGCCCGCGCTCATCGACAGGATACAGGATGTGAATGGCTGCTCGCGCACCACGCCGCGCAGCGAACCGACTTGCCCGTTCGCCCATTCTTCGACATCGTCGAGAACCCGTTGGGCGGCATTTTCGGTTGCACGCACGGCCTCGTGCACACCATCGCCGGCAACATCGCCGGCATCGACCACAAGACTTTTCATATTCTGTTGCAGCGCTTCGATATCGTCGCGCAATGCCGCCAGGCGCACATCCATTGCGCCGGCGCCGTTTTTTCTGCGTCTGATAGTCATCACATCCTCGGATAGCCGCTCAACGTCTGTTGCGGAAACGTCTGCAAACAATCCGGGTTCCGGAAATGCCGCAGTCACGCGGCTTTGCGCTTGATCGGATGGAAAAACAGAGCCTGCCCAACCGTCGCCTGCACGGTTTCCGGCAGGAATGGTTTGGCGATCAGATAGGTGGGCTCGGGCCGTTCGCCGGTAAGAAGTTTCTCGGGATAAGCCGTGATGAAAATCACCGGGATGTCGAAGCTGGTGAGAATCTCGCTCACCGCATCGATGCCGGAACCACCCTCGCCCAGATTGATATCAGCGAGCACCAGGCCCGGCTTTTTTGCGAGCGCGAGTTTCACCGCCTGTTCGCGCGTGGCGGCCGTGCCGACCACTTCGTGACCGAGTTCGGTCACGAGGTTTTCCAGATCGAGTGCGATGATCGGTTCGTCCTCGATGATCAGGACCTTGGACACCAATTCGCTTTCGATCGTGTGCTGGGCGTCCACGATTTCGCGTTCCACGGCTTCGGCTGTTTCGCCGAGAATCGTGCCGGTCTCTTCGAGGCTGAAGCCTTCCACCGCCGACAGCAGCAGCGCCGCGCGGCGCGACGACGACAGCGACAGCAGCCGGCCTTCCGGCGTCGCCTTCGCCGAAGTCTCGTCGCTGATATCGTCGAAATGGGCGCTGCTGGACCATATCTTGTGGAAAAGGCTGTAGAGACCGACGCGGGGCGGCAGGCTCTCATCCAGCGCATGTTCTCCCGACAGTAAGGCCGTCAGGGTGGCGCGGACATACGCGTCCCCACCCGCCTGCGAACCGGTCAGCGCACGGGCATATCTGCGCAAGTAGGGCAAATGGGGCGCAAGCGCTTGCGTCATACTCATCGACCAGCTCCCTCGATCCGAATTAACAATTCCTAGGCAGAAAACTCTGCTTGGGCCGAAAAGTTCCCGTTCGGGGGAACCTTAAGTGACGGGCGACGTTTGTCCATCTGAGCGGGATGCCTGGGGAAGCGGGGCCCTCGGAGTATTGACTTTGGTAGAATTGGGTCGGGCTCGGGACGCCGGCGCAACATCTGGAGTAAACAGAGTGGCTAGCGCGACCCAACGCAAAGGCTGGGACATTTCATCCGTGACAAAAGAACCGAAGGCGGATCGCGAAAAGAACCGCAACACGCGGGCAAGGCAGCGGGCCATCGGCCGCGAACTCAGGCGCATTTACGATGATGTCGCGCGCGAACCTGTCCCCGACGAATTCCTGGACCTGCTGCGCAAGATGGATGAACCGGGCGGTGGGAGCACCGGATCATGACTGCACCGGATCTCGGCTTTGGCGCACCGGCCCCGGCGACACCGGGCGAATCTGCGGCGGACGGGCCTTTCAAAGCCGGCCTCATCGAGCTGATACCCTTTCTTCGGGCATTCGCGCGCTCGTTGTGCGGCAACCCCGAAATGGCGGATGACTTGGCGCAAGAGACGCTGGTCAAGGCCTGGCAGGCGCGCGATATGTTCACTCCGGGCACAAATCTGAAGGCGTGGCTTTTCACCATTCTGAGAAATCAATTCTATTCCGATCGCAGGCGTGCCTGGCGCCAGGCGCCCTGGGATCAGGACGCGGCAGAACGGATTCCGGGATCGGCAGGAGAGCAGACCTGGGCTGCGGAATTGTCCGACACGGCGCGCGCACTGACCAGCCTTTCGGACGAACAGCGCGAAGCGCTGATCCTTGTCGGCGCCGGAGGATTTTCCTACGAAGACGCTGCAGCGATTTGCCATTGTGCCGTCGGGACGGTCAAAAGCCGCGTTGCGCGTGCCCGAAAGACGTTGATCGCGATATTGGAGGGCGAGGACCCATTGCCGCCTGCATCCCAACCGGCGGAAGGAGACGCCGCAAATGAGATCATGGCGCAACTGGATCGGCTGGCTCCCGTTGAAGGGCGAACATCGACGAAGCGCAGAGTCAAAGGCGCTTCATCCGCCTAAGGGCTGGTCGCTTCGGCTCAGCCTGCTCCTTTACGTCACGCTCGCACTCCTCCCGATAGCAGTCGCCATCATGCTGCAGGGTGTCGATCGCGCGCGGCACGACGTTGAAGACGTGCGCGAGACTCTTTCCGCCACGGCGCGGGAAGCCGCCACGCCCGAGCAGAACGTTCTTGCTGCAGCCGGACAGATCGTTCGGGCTCTTGCGAACTTGCCGGACGTCCGCGATGTCACGCCCAGGTGCAATCAGGAACTGGCCGACTCGCTTCGCGGACTCGCGTTCTTCAGGAATATTGCCCGCGAAGATGCCAACGGTCGCATCGTCTGCTCGGCAGATCCGACCGGCATCGGCGTCGACACTAGCAAGCGCCCCATCTGGAATAACATCGCGACACAGACGGAATTTGTCGTCACGGGAGACACGATCAGCCGCCGCACGCATTTGCCGCTGATCCAGGGACTTCTTCCGTTACGCGACGCGCGGGGACGCTTTATCGGCGCCCTTGGAATTACGGTCGATGCGCGCTGGTTGAACTATATGGTCAGCGCGAGCCGGCTTCCTTCGGATTCTGTCGTCGCGATCATGGACCAGTCCGGCAAGATCATCGCTGCGAATAATGAAGGCCTCGCCGTTCCGATCTTCGCGCGCGCGAACACCGGCTCAAATCACGATCTGCATTCGGCCAACGACCTCGAAGGCCAAATGTGGACATTCACAACGGCGCCGCTGCTCGGCAGCCATGTGTTCGTCGGCTTTGCAATGCGGGAATCGAGCCTGTTCCGCCCGACCTA
>JBEKDC010000369.1:0-3538 GCA_050014535.1 Rhizomicrobium sp. | reverse complement strand
TGGGCCGCGCCGCGCAATTATTTCGCCAATCAATGCATGGCGGATCGCGGCTATATCGTCGCGACATCCGACAATCGCGGCACACCGGGCCGCGACAGCGCGTGGTTTCGTGCCGTGAAGGGCAATGCGATCGACGTCCCGTTGCAGGACCAAGTGGATGCCTTGCAGGCATTGGCTGCGCGCGTCCCGCAGATGGACATGGCGCGGGTCGGCGTGTTCGGTTGGTCGTTCGGCGGTTATTTTTCGGCGATGGCGACCCTTCGCAGGCCGGACGTGTTCGCCGCGGGGATCGCAGGCGCGCCGGTGGTCGACTGGGAGGATTACGATACCCACTACACCGAGCGATATATGGGCCTGCCGGACGCCAATGCGGACGGCTACCGCAAGAGCAATGTGCTTACCTATGCGGCCCAGCTAAGCAGGCCTCTTCTCATCGTGCATGGCGTGACGGATGACAATGTCCATTTTGAACACACGATGAAGCTGACGCTTGCGCTCCTGAAGGCGGGCAAACCTTACGATCTTCTGCTACTGCCCGGCACGCACATGCTGGCCGACGACCTCTTGCGTGCGCGTGAGACGGAGAAACAGATGGATTTCTTCGCGACGCATCTGGGCGGCCCGAAATAGGGAAACGATGACGGCCGCGGCAATGTCGCCTTTGCGACGCGACACCCGGGAACTGCTATGATCCGCACATGCTGAAGATCCGCACCATTCCCTGTCTGGACGTGAAGGACGGCCGCGTCGTGAAGGGCGTCAATTTCGTTGACCTGAAGGACGCGGGCGATCCGGTCGAGCAGGCGATGCTCTATGACAGGGCGGGTGCGGACGAGCTCTGTTTCCTCGACATCGCGGCAAGCCACGAGAACCGCGGTATCCTGCTCGATGTCGTGCGCCGTACGGCGTCAGTCTGCTTCATGCCGCTGACGGTCGGCGGCGGCGTGCGCGTGCTGGAAGACATCCGCGCGCTCCTGCTCGCGGGGGCCGACAAGGTCTCGGTCAACACTGAAGCCGTGCGCCGGCCGGAATTCGTGCGCGAGGCGGCCGAGAAATTCGGCAGCCAATGCATCGTCGCCGCGATTGACGCCAAGCAGGTTTCGCACGGAAAGTTCGAAGTGTTCACCCATGGCGGACGCAATGCGACGGGTCTCGATGCCGTCGCACACGCGCAGAAGCTGGTCGCGTTTGGTGCGGGCGAAATTCTATTGACCTCGATGGACCGCGACGGCACGCGTGCGGGTTACGACCTGAAGCTGACCCGCGCGGTTGCGGATGCGGTCACGGTCCCCGTCATTGCGAGCGGCGGGGTGGGGTGCCTGGACGATCTGGTGGCAGGTGTCCGGGACGGTCACGCCAGCGCGGTTTTGGCCGCCTCGATATTCCATTATGGCGAAGCCACGATCGCGCAAGCCAAGGAAAAGCTTAGGGAATTCGGCCTGCCGGTGCGTCTGGGCTAGCCCCGATTGCGGCCCCTGCGGGATTCGGGAATGATCATCCCAAGGGATGTTTAACCAAGGGACGGCCGCCCGCCTTTCGTGCGGGTGCAAGCCATGAATCAGCAATACGAGTTCAAGCTGGTCGATGAGGTCGACGAAGCCATTCACCGCGGCCATCGCGCTGTCTTTCGGCGGCGCGGCGGCGTGCCCGCGATCATCGATATAGAGGCGGAGTCCGACAGAAATACGACACCGGGAAAAAGAGTTCGCCCCTCCAAGGCGCAACCCGCGTTTCTTCCGAAAGGCTGCGTCGCCGAAGACGCCTTCCGGCTCACGCTCCTGCAGTGCAAATGGCATATTTCGGCCAATGTTGCGGCTGTCGTCGAAGCCCGCGATGTCGAAGGCATGCATCAAATGCGGGTGGGCTTCCGTCGACTGCGCGTTGCGTTTTCGTCCTTCGGCAGCGAATTTCGCACGCCGACGTTCGAGGCCTTGCGGCTGCGCGCGAAAGCGCTCGCGACCAGGCTTGCACCTGCACGTGATCTCGATGTGTTCGTCGATCAATTGTTCGAACCCGCGGCGACCGCCAATGGCGCGCTTGAGGCGTTTTCGGTGCTGCGTTCGCGTGCGCAACGGGCACGGTTGCGTTCCTGGGACGAGGCCGCGTCGCAGATCAGCGGGCCGGGCTTCGCGAATTTCATGTCCGATCTCGGCGAAGCGCTCGATCGGCGCGCTTGGTATGAAGCCACGCCGGGCGGCTCTCACGCCTCCAATCTGATCGTTGCCTTCGCCACGCCTGCCACGACGTTGGCGGATCGCATGCTCGCAATGCGGTTGCGCCAGGCGAGAAAGCGCGCGCGGCATCTTGAGGGTCTGTCCGATGCCGCGCGACATCGCCTGCGTATCAAGCTCAAGAAACTCAGATACACGGCCGAATTTTTTGCGCCGCTCTACGCCAGGAAGGATGTCGAGCCGTTTCTTGTTCGCCTGAACCGCATGCAGGATATTCTTGGCGGACTGAACGATGTCGTGGTCGCGCGCACGACGCTTGAAAGCCTCGTCGACAAAGGCGATGCGGGGCTCCTTGCGACCCAGTCCGACCTCTCCTTTGCGGCCGGCATCGTCTATGGCTGGCATCTCGACCGTGCGTCGCGCAGTTGGGGTAATGCGGTCAAGCGCTGGAAGAAATTCGCCAAGACCGATCCGTTCTGGCACTCCGAAAACTGATCGACTACGTCTCGATCGTCGCCACCACCGGCACGTGATCGGAAGGCTGTTGCCAGCCGCGAATCTTTCGATGGATCTGCTGCGACGTGACCGCGGCCTTGAGGCCCTGGCCGATCCAGATGTGATCGAGCCTGCGTCCGCGATCCGAGTCTTCCCAATCCTGTGCGCGATAGCTCCACCACGAATAGATTTTCTCGTTGTGCGGAATGAATTCGCGCGTGACATCCGTCCAGTCGAACGCGGCTTTCACTTCGCCCAGCAATCCCGTTTCAACCGGCGTATGACTCACCACGTCGAGAAGCTGTTTGTGACTCCACACATCGTGTTCGAGCGGCGCGACATTCAGATCGCCGACGAGAATCGTGCGCGCGGACTTCTTGCCGCGGCGCTTGCCGAACATGGTGGCCATCTCTCCCAGGAAGCCGAGCTTGTGGGCGAATTTGTCGTTGAGTTTTGGGTCGGGAATGTCGCCTCCGGCCGGCACATAGAAATTGTGCAACTCGATCCCGTTTTCGAAGGTGACGGCCATATGGCGGGAATCGTCCTTGCCGCAGAAGCTCTGCGCGCCTGTCTTGGAAAAGGGCAGCCGGGAGACGATGGCCACCCCGTGATAGCCCTTCTGGCCGTTGATCGCCTGATGGACATAGCCGAGCTTACGGAAGGCTTCGGTCGGAAAGAGATCGTTGATAACCTTGGTTTCCTGCAGGCAGAGCACGTCGGGGCTTTCGGATTTGAGGAATTTAGCCACGAGCCCAATGCGCAGCCTCACCGAATTGATATTCCAGGTCGCGAGCTTCAATTTCTGAATTCCTCCCATGCGTCTGGTGCATGTCACCGTGGTCGAATCGAAAAAATACTTACAAAACAATGTG
>JBEKDC010000368.1:0-3554 GCA_050014535.1 Rhizomicrobium sp. | reverse complement strand
TCTTGTCTTGTAATAAAATGACGCTAAAAACATAAATGAACATCAAATTGCGATTTTCTCATATCGGTTGCACGATTCATTTAACGCTTGACGATTTCAATTGCCATTTTTCAATTCTCGTCACTGCTTGACTCCGCGATCTTGATAAATGATTGACTCATATCGAACAGACGAAAATTATTCTTGTGAATTAACTTGACACTTTGACAAAACGCAACTTTAGATTGCGAAGGGTACGCGCTCATGCGTGCCCAGATGGAGGACCAAAGATGTCTACATCAAAAGTCAGCGATGTCTTCGCAGTGAAGAAGACGGACCTTCACAAACTGACGGCGGCGCCGCAGCCCGGCAGCAATCACTTGACCCAGGTCGAGACGATTTGCGGCTGCACCCCGCACAACACTTGCTACTGCATCGCCCCGACCCAATAGGCCCCGGCGACGTTCCTCATCAATAACGGTTGATGACTGCGAAGGTCGTCGTTGGTCCCCCGTCGATGACCTTCGCTTTTTCGCCATCGCGACGCGTCCGCAACATTTGCGCGGCTCCTGCGCGGAGAGTTCTTGTGGATGGCCAACAGGACCTGACGACGGCTGACTTCTTCATACTGCGAACGCCGACATTGCCGGTCGACGTCCTGACGCGGCTTCGCGCGGATTTTCGCGAGCGCAAAAGCATCCTGTCCTCTCCTTTGCTCGAACAGCCACTCGTGCGAGAGGGCCTCTACCTCGCCTCGCACAATCTGTATGCGCGGGCCTTCGATGAAGGCGCCGATGCCGATCCCCGTCTGGAACTGTCAGTGGCGCGATATCTCTACCGGATGGCGACGCGACCGACGCCTTTCGGCGTGTTCGCCGGTGTCACATTGGGGAGGATCGGCAACGCGCTAAAGCTCGAAGTCGGCGCCGCTGAGGATTGGCGCCGCATCTGCCGCATCGATCAGGGCGTGATATCGCGCCTGCAAGCCGCGCTTTTTCGCTCCGGCGACCTGCCGCTGCTGCGCGATCTGGAGATCGACAAAAGCAATTCTCTGTGGAAAGCGCCGGATGGCTTCCGCTACGTGGAAGCGTATTGGGAAGGCGAGATTCTGCAATACCGCCTGGCCCGCATGGACGAGACGGACGCGCTGAATTTCGTGATCTCGCAGCTCGAAGTCCCCGTCCGCCTCGGCGCACTTGCTCGCGATCTCGCGAGCGCATTCGACACGGAAGTGAGCGGCGCAGAGAATTTCCTTGTGAGATTGCTGCAGGAACAGGTTCTCGTGTGCCTGCCGCAGATTTCGGTGACCGGGGAGAACGCCGTCGAAGATTTTGTGTCCCGACTGTCGCATATTGCCGGCACAGAGCGCGTTGCCGCGCCGCTTGCGGCGGCCCTGCGCGAGCTCGACGAGGTCGGCGCGCGTCCGGAACGCAACATCGCAATTTATGACTCGGTGGTGGGTCATCTCGGGACCACTTGTGTCGAGGTGCACGAGTCGAGCGCGATTCAAGTCGATCTGCACAAACTGGGAGCGACGCCGGAACTTCCCGAGCGCCTCGTCCGTGATATGCTGGGGCAGATCAAACTTCTGCGCGGTCTTCTCTTCGCCCCCCAACGAACGGAACTTTCGACTTTTGCCGCGGAGTTTCGCGATCGTTACGGCGACGCCACGGTTCCGCTGTTGCAGGCGCTGGACGCGGATTTCGGAATCCGGTTCGGAAATTCGTCCTTTGCCGCGGCGCCGTTGATCGACGGCCTAGCGCCGCGCGCAAGCGAAAGTAGCGTCGAGCTCGGGCCGCCCGAGCTTATTCTCCTGCGGCGCGCCCAGGACGCGTTGCAAAGCGGCGCGCGCGAGATTGCTTTGACCGACGACGATATCGCCTCGCTGAGGACCATCGAGCATCCGTCGTCCTTCGCCGTGGTGGGGCATTTCGCGGTGACCGATGCCGACGCGCTGCGCGACGGAAAATTCCTGTTCCATCTCACAGGCGTGTTCGGTCCGTCGTCATGCAACCTGCTTGGCCGTTTCTGCTGCGGCAATCCCGACCTCACTGCAAAGGTCAAGGAATTCCTTGCAACCACCGAAGCGGACACCGACGACACGATCGTGGCCGAAGTCGCGCATCTGCCGGGCGGTCGGGTCGGAAACGTGTTGCTGCGGCCGGTGCTTCGGTCTTATGAAATTCCCTATATGGGCCAGTCGGGCGCGCCGCGGGACCGGCAAATCGAATTGTCCGATCTCTCGATCTTCCATGACGATGGCCGGATCGTTCTGTTCAGCCGCCGGCTCGGCAAACGAGTCATTCCCCGCATCACCAACGCGCATGCATTCTTCTCCGAACAATGCCTGCCGATCTATCGCTTCCTCGGTTATCTGCAGCTGCAAGGCGAGCCGGCGACGCGTCCGCTGTGGGGAGCGCTCGAGGACAAGCTCGTGTTTCTGCCGGGTGTCCGTTTCCGCAATATCCGGCTAAGCGCGGCGCGCTGGCGCCTTGGCTCCGACGAGATGAAGGAAATTGCGCGAAGTGCAGAGGGCAGCGCTGCATTTCCGATGGACGTGCTGAAGCGGCGTTCCGTCGGCAACCGCATCCGCGTCAGGCAGGACGATAACTTCCTGGAGCTCGATCTCAGTGAGACGCTGGACCGGGAGTTGTTCGTCGAGGAATGCCGACGCCACGAAACGCTCGTCATCGAAGATGCGTCGCACGAGCATCTCGATGTCGTCGCCGACGCGGCCGGCAATCCGCTTCGCCACGAGATCGTCATCCCCGTAAGCCGCATGCAGCCGGCGGGCATGCACCCTTACGTGGGGCCACAAATGTCGCTTTCCGATACCGCGACAAAGAAAGCACCCGGCGGAGATTGGCTTTATGCGAAAATCTTCTGCGGGCCGTCCGTGATGGATTCCCTCATTGCGAATGTGTTCCCGGAGGTTTGGAAATTCGCGCGCGAAGCCGGCGCGTCGAAATCCTTTTTCCTCCGCTATCCCGAACACGGGCTGCATTTGCGCTTGCGCATCCAGGGGCCGGCATCCGTCATCTGGGGACCCGTTCGGGAGAGACTGGAGCAGCTGCTCGCGCCCGGGCTGCGCGGCGGCGACATCACGCGATTGGAATACGCCACCTACCAGCCCGAATTGCGCCGCTATGGCGGCGAAGCGGGCATCGAGCATTGCGAGCATATCTTTTGTTTCGACAGCGAGCTGGTCGCCGCGGCCATCGCAACCATCTGGGATTCTCCCGACCGCGAAGACGAGCGGTGGAAATTCGCGTTGGCCGGCATGGTTCGGTTGTTGCGCGCGTTCGAACTCGGAGAAGATGCGGAATTGAGCCTCGTCAACCGCTCGGCGGACGCGTATCTCGCGGAATTCGGCTTCGAAAAATCCGAGCGCGACAACCTGAACGACAGATACCGGCTCAACCGCGGCATCGTCGACAGGATCGTGGCGGGGCACGCCTATCCCGTCGACGCCATCGAGCAGGCGCTGACCGAGCGCGACCGGAACGTCAAACCGCATATCGCTGCGCTCAAGGCGCAGGTCGAACCGGTGCGTCGGAATCTCATCGTCCACAGCC
>JBEKDC010000367.1:0-3562 GCA_050014535.1 Rhizomicrobium sp. | reverse complement strand
CATCTTCGACCAGGTGATTTCTTCCTGCGACTGCGACTGCGTAAACTCATCGGTCGTATAGTACATATTGCCGAGCATGCGCTGCTCGTCGCCGGAAAAGAGACTGGCGCGTCCGGCTTGCGCATTCGCCTGCCATCGCAATGTCGTGATCTTGGCGTGCGGCGGGGCGCCGATATGTTGCACGAAAGGCGTCGGCTCGCCGCGTCTTGCGCGCGCCAGCAGGCCGTCCAGTTGGGCCAACCTTCGACGGATGCAGGGCTCGAGCTTTGCGCGGTAATCCAGCCACCAGAGATTCTCGCGAACTTCCGCCCGGACGGCGTCGCGGGCCTGGGCCGCGATCGTGCCTTCGTGAATCGTTTCCGCCAGCTGACCGAAGCCGAGAGCAATCAGCACGCCCAACACGATGATGCCGACTTCTCCAAAGAATGCGCGCCAGCCGTGGATCGGCTTCGGCAAATGGATATCCATGCAATCGCGCCTGGTTTCCGGAACCTAGCAGAAGAAGGAATCGGGTAACAGCCGCAATGTTCCCCTTCGCGGCATGACGCAATGTAGCGGCCGGGGAAAGTTGCTGCTATCATCCGATTTCTTATTCGACCCGTTGCGGACATTGTCAGCGTGGCCACAAGCGCGCAGTCTATACGCATGAAATTGATTGGGTTCATAATCGCGGCGCTGTTCCTACCAGCCCTCGTTGCTCGTGCCGAAGCATCGCCTCGCGCGCCTCAAGTCGGCGATACCTACGAAATCATCATGACAAGAGAGTCCGCGCAGCAGGGCAACCAGGGATCCTCCGGAAACTCGAACGATAGAGATATGATCGTCGAACGGGTGGTCGGCGTGCGCGCGGACGGCCTGGAGTTGGACTATGACCTGCCGGAGGCCGCGACGGCTGACGAGAGAGCCGGCAATTGGCAGTTCCCTGCCCGGATTTTCAAGCCGTCCAGCGGACCGGCGCAGTTGCTGAACGGCCCCGAACTCGCAGCCCGGGTCGACGCCTGGCTCAAAGCTGTCGGATGGCCCCGCACCATCTGTGGGCACTGGATTTTCACGTGGGATGCATTTCGCATCGAATGCGATCCGCAATCGGTGATCGAAACGGTCGCATCGTTCGATCTGAGGTCCGCCGATGTTCGCGAAGGAGCTCCTTTCCAGGTTTCCGATGCAAGCAGACCCGGAACGTTGGCAAGGAAAGCAGCCGGACCGGATGGCGCGACTTTCTCTGTCGAGATGCCGGTCGACCCCGACGCGGTTCGTCGCGCTCGCGCCAAATCCGACGTCGTTACCGGGGAGATTATGAACAAGCCGGTGACCCTTGAGGCAGCCCTTCGTGAGCGGGCGAAGCAGGCCGTCTCCGGGACGATCTCGGTCGAATTCGAAACGGATTCCGACGGAAACGTGCGTCGTCGAACGAAGGTGACAAAGCTGAATATCGAAGGGCCGGACGGCCTGGCGGAGACAGACACCGTTACAGAGACGCTGGAGCGGCGACTCATTTCACGCGCGCTATCTCCGTAGAATTATCCTTGCAGAGGAGTAGTTCAAGATATAACCTATGACAGGTTATACGCGGCTGCACAGGCGATTCTCATGAACTTCAACCTCTATCTCGACGATCGCACCGCCAAGGAATTAGACCGTACGGCGAGGAAGCTGGGCGAGACGCGCAGCGGGTTGATCCGCAAGGCGCTGCGCGAATGGCTGGACAAGAAGACGCTCGGCAACCCCGGCTGGCCCCCGCTGATCCTGGAGTGGCAGGGCATTCCCGACATGTTGCCGTTCGAATCGCATCGCGGCGAACTCCTGCCGCCGCGTGAAGATGCCTTTTCGTGAAGTACCTTCTCGACACCAACGTGCTGAGCGACTTCGTTCGCGGCGAGCAGGCCGTGATGGCGCGGCTCCGTCGGGAAGCACCTCCGCAATTGGCCGTTTCGGCGATCACGGAGATGGAAGTCGAGTATGGATTGGCGCGCAATCCCAATCTGGCGCCGCGCGTGCGCGATGCCATGAGGACACTATTGAATACTATTTCCGTCTTGCCGTTCGAGCGCGAAGACGCCCGTGTGGCGGCGCAGCTGCGTGCAAGCCTGACCAGCCAGGGCACGCCCATCGGAGCGTATGATCTGCTGCTCGCGGCGTGTGCCTTGCGGCGGGGACTCAAGATCGTAACTCACAACGCGCGGGAATTCATTCGCGTCGGCGGACTCGGGCTCGAGGATTGGCACAGCCCGTAGACTCCGGAATCGTGTATTGGAAACTGCTGTCACCTCGTTTCGTTCGGGGCTGTTACCAAAATCCCGGATTTAACCCCGGGGAGGACTCGACGGCCTACGGTTTGGGAAACCGCCGCTCTATCCTGCAGACCGGTTTCGGATTGAATTGAATCACCAAATTTCTCCATGGCCGGCTTGATCCGGCAACCCAGCCGGCGAGCGTCTGCGAACCCAGTAACTCTCTCCGCTGAATATTATCATATTATTGGCGACGCGTTATTCGCCGCGCGGACGCGCGACGGTTGGGTGAGCGGCTCAAGGCAGCCCATGGAGAAGTAAGGGGAGTGCGTCAATCAACCCGAAAACAATCTGAGCTACGGGGTCGCACGGGTGGAGCTTTCCGCGCTCCGTTTGGCAAGCATCGCGCCCCCGCGGCTCGATTTCTTGCGGTGTTTGCGGCATCATCGAGCGGCGTGAGGTCGGGGCGATGTGGAAGCGGGTGGCGTTTTACGGCGTGTTTCTGGCAGCGGGAACGTTCGCGCTGCAATGGCTGGACTATCAGCGCCTCGCACGATCCAACTGGGGCGACATCGCCATCTTCCTTATCGCAGCCGCGTTTCTGGGGCTCGGCGTCTATATCGGGGCGCGCGTGATCACATCGCCCAGGCCGGCCCCATTCGACGGCAATCCCAAGGCGCTGGTGTCGCTCGGGATATCCCCTCGCGAGCTCACGATCCTGCACGAACTGGCAGCCGGCCGCTCGAACAAGGAGATCGCGGCGAACCTCAATGTCTCGCCCAACACGGTGAAGACGCATGTGGCAAAGGTCTACGAGAAACTGGACGCGAAGCGCCGGACCGACGCGATCAAGAAGGCCCGCGAGCTCGGAATCGTGCCTTGAACGAGCCGATTCCGGGTGATTTCGTCCCAATCACCCTTTCGGGCGATTGCTTCCGCCCCTTACCGCGCTCTTGATCGGCGCTCAAACTTCGACAAGGGGATTTCGAATGTTCCGCAACACACTGATCTTCGGCACCATCGCCGGCCTGACCGTCGGCATTCCGCTTTCCATCATCACCATCTCATTCAGCGGCCACCAGATGCTCACCTATGGCATGGTGATCGGCTACACCATCATGCTGATTGCGCTCAGCGCGGTGTTCATGGGCATCAAGCGCTATCGCGACGTCGATCTGGGGGGCGTGATCGGGTTCTGGCGGGCGCTGGCGCTGGGCCTCGCCATCAGCTTCGTGGCCGGCATCTTTTATGTCGTCTGCTGGGAAACAGCTTGCGCCATCGCCGGAATCGATTTCGCAAGCTCCTACAGCGCCGCGATGGTCGCGCAGAAG
>JBEKDC010000366.1:0-5677 GCA_050014535.1 Rhizomicrobium sp. | reverse complement strand
GCAGCCCACCAGTGTCCACAGAGTCCGTCGAAGAGCGAAAGGCCAAAGCATGATGTGGTCGACCTCTGCCGGTGCGCGGTTGAAATTTCTAACCTGCACGCCGTCGCCCGCAAGAGCGCGAATTGGCAACGTGCCGCATATTTGACCCGTTAGGCGCATCTGCTAATACCCGAGGGACCTGACATTTGCCGCAGGCCACAGGGAGTCCGGATGCCCGCGAACAAGCCGCTCGTGATCGTCACGCGCAAGCTTCCAGATGCGATCGAAACGCGCATGCGGGAGCTGTTCGACACGCGTCTCAACCTCGAGGACAAGCCGCTCTCCCAGGCCGACCTCGTCGAGGCGATCCAGAAGGCCGATGTGCTGGTCCCCACCGTGACGGACCGAATCGATTCCAAGGTGCTGGTGCGGGCCGGCCCCAATTTGAAGCTCATCGCGAATTTCGGCACTGGTGTCGACAATATCGACGTGAAAACCGCGCTCGAGCGCGGCATCACCGTCACCAACACACCCGGCGTGCTGACCGAAGACACGGCGGACATGACGATGGCACTGATCCTCGCCGTGCCGCGCCGGCTCGTCGAAGGCGTCGACGAATTGAAGTCCGAACATTTCAAAGGCTGGTCGCCGTCCTGGATGCTGGGTCATCGCATCTGGGGCAAGCGCATCGGCATCGTGGGCATGGGCCGGATCGGTCAGGCCGTGGCGCGCCGCGCCAAGGCGTTCGGCCTGCAGATCCACTATCACAACCGCAAGCCGGTTCATCCGCAGATCGAACATGAACTCGAGGCCACTTATTGGGAGAGCCTCGACCAGATGCTGGCGCGGATGGATATCGTGTCCGTCAACTGCCCGCACACGCCTGCCACCTATCATCTGCTGTCGGCGCGTCGTCTCAAGCTTCTGAAACCGTCGGCCTATGTCGTGAACACGGCGCGCGGCGAAGTGATCGACGAGAATGCGCTGGCGCGCATGCTGGAAACGGGCGCGCTTGCGGGCGCCGGCCTCGACGTGTTCGAGCATGAGCCCGCGGTCAATCCGAAGCTGCTGAAGCTGCGCAATGTCGTGCTGCTGCCGCATATGGGCTCGGCCACGCTGGAAGGCCGCATCGACATGGGCGAGAAGGTGATCGTCAACATCAAAACCTTCGCCGACGGACACAAGCCGCCCGACCGCGTCATTCCCGCGATGCTTTGATCCTTCGGGGCTCGCTATCGCTCGTACCTCAGGATGACGCGAGCCGGCGTGTGTCACCATCGTCCTTCGGGGCGCGCGAATAGCGCGCACCTCAGGATGACGAGCACTGACATCGTCATCCTGAGGTGCGAGCGCAGCAAAGCGGAGCGGAGCGAGCCCCGAAGGACGAAAAAAATTTTCAGGTCACAATATTCAATATAATCAATATCTTGACATTTGCGAGCGGGGCTTTTTCGCCCTGCAAATTTCCGTGCAGTTGAGCCTGCATAACCTGCGCGTGGCGAACGATTTCGCGCGAAAAAAATTTCACCTGTTATCGCCCGGAATCTCCAGGCAAACCCTGGCTTTCCCGAAATCATAACAGGCAATAACAGGTGGCCGCCTTCTGCGACGCGATGCGAATTCAATTGTAGGCATGCCTTCACACGCGAAGCCGCGCGCACCGACGCGATCGTCCGGTTCAGCAAATGCGTGCGCGCATATCCGATCCATCCCGCCGCGCCGGTAGAGGATTGCCTCGTATTGCAGCCGATGCCGGCCCGTCTTTCTTCCAAGCGCGCTTTCCTCTGCGGGAAAACACGCAACATGGCGACGGATTTGGGCCCGCGCAATCTCACAAAATTGCGACTCTACAAAATAGTTGGAACGAAACTCGAAACTTTGCCGCGAATTTTCGGCGAAAGTTTTTTCGCATCAGGCGGTTAGGGAGGACGCGATTTTTTTCGAAGTATTTTGATCCGGATTAATTCAGGTGACAGGACCAGCGTTCACCTGTCCGTTGGAAAAAGGCTTTGCTGGTCCTCGGCCTCGTGCTTGCGTTTGCAACCCGGTGCCCGGCGCGCGACGGGGCGGCCGAGAAAACGCGAAACGCGGGAAACCAGTGCGCGCATGACGTCCATCCGCCGTGGCAGACGCGATGGCCGCCGACGTTAAAGCCGACATTGATTCCGAGGACGTTCACACCGGCGCCCACTCCGTTTCCGACATGCGCGCCCCCGCCGACGATGCCGCCGACATGACCGCCTCCGCCGACATCGCCATGGTCTGCATGGGCGCCTGCGCCGACCGGCCCCACATTGGCGCCTGCCCCCGCACCGCTCGGACCGGCCTGCGCGCCTGCGCCCACAGGCCCAACCTGGGCGCTGCCGCCCACGCTGTTATTGCTCTGGGCAAGGGCAGCCCCGGCTGCGAAAAGAGCCACGGCCAAGACTGAAGCGGCAAACGATCTCACGGCGATCTCCCGGGTTCATAGCCGCGCATACTGGTGCGGCATCTCTCATAACGCGCCAGACGTGAATTCGACCTGTTGCCTGATCTTTTTTGACAGGCGCGCCGACGGCGGCATGGAGGCGCAGACGATTGCCCGCCCGAAAAACCGAAAACAAAAAACACGGGGATGGCCAGATGTGAGCCGGCGCAAGCGCTTTTTTTCGATCATGCGGTAATACCTGACACTCGGTGACAGGTATGAGCCTTACAGTCGGTCGCGCAATAGTCTCGCGGATATTCCGATGACTCGTCGCCGCCTCTTTGCCTTCACCGCCGTTTTCGTCGCACTGGGTTTGGCGACGGCTCAGGCCGCCCGGACACAAGACCTCAGCGGACTGCACGCCTTCGACCTGCGGGTCGGCAAATGGAAGATCCACAACCGGGTTCTGAAGGAGCGGTTGGCGGGGTGCCATGACTGGCTGGAATATGACGGCGCGCAGACCTGGTGGTCGATCCTGAACGGCCGGGGCAATGCCGACGACACGTTCCTCAACAAGCCGGACGGCGCCTACAGCGGAGCCAGCTTGCGCGCCTATGATCCGAAGACCGGGCAATGGGCGATCTGGTGGCTCGACGGCCGCACGCCTGCGGCCAAGCTCGACCCGCCGATGCTCGGCCGTTTCGCCGACGGTGTGGGAACCTTCTATAACGATGACAGCCTGCGTGGGAAACCAATCAGGGTGCGGTTCATCTGGTCGAAGATCACCCGCAACGCGGCGCATTGGGAACAGGCCTACTCGCCCGACGGCGGAAAGACCTGGGAGACCAATTGGATCAGCGACTTCACGAGGATTGGATTGCAGTGACGGCAACCGTGTTTCGGTTGTCGTCGAATAGGCGCGCCGCAGACATTTCCCGACGCCCGGGCGACGACCTCGCAGAGAGCATGCGTTAGAGGAAAATAGGCGTCACCGTATTCCCGCTACCATTCGCGGCTTACGCTGCCATTGGAGCCATCATACCTCATTGCGATGGATTTCCCGCCACTGTTGTGGACGGCATGCCATGTCAAGGGTGAGTTTCGATTGCCCTGTTCGATCGTCACATATACGTCCTCGCCGGGCTTTCCGTACTTTTTGGCGATCGATGCAGCGACGCTGTATCCTTCTGTTTCGGAGGGAGGACGCACGTACACGACATCAACCTCCGCATAGTGCTTTATCGGGGATACGCAACAGGGCCTATCGCGTTCGGTCACCTTGACGAAGTAGTCCGGTTGCGACGAGACGGTCGTGTGCGTATTGTCGATTTGATTCCTTGTTTGAATTCGTCCCGTCGCATGTCGGTATACGAGCGATCCATTATATTGACGTTCTTCGTCGAGAGCGTCGTCATTCTCAAATGCCATTGCCAAGATGTCCTGACTGGTATCGCGTGCAATGCATGACCGCAGGGCTTTACGCAGCAATTCGTCTATACGCTTGGGCGACGGCGGCGTTGATCGAAACACCAGGTCGCACACGTTCACCCCGTTGGAATGTCGAAAGTCGACAAAGTAACCGCCCGCGCGCGCAGTCGTGCTCGCAAATATTAGTATCGCTACAAGTGCCGCTGCTCGTTTCATGATGTTGCCTTTTCAGTGGACTCGCGTGGCCGCTGTCCAACAGGTGAACATTGGTCCTGTCACGGATTTCTGTCCGGTGAATTCGGCCAGTCTTCATCGAATCCAGCGCCACCCATGGCGTTGATGTCGAACAGATGCCGCTTCGTGCAAATTCCATAAAGGACGACGTTTCCGAACTTGGCGGCGACGATATCGAGTGCCTGATCCAGAGTCACATTTTTGAACGTGATGGGTGGAGTTCCAGGCGCCGCCTCAGGCGACGCTATTTCACTGAACTTCACGGGTATGCTGAGTCCAAGCCTGTGCATTGATACTCGCACATCGTCGTTGCTCACAATAGCGATGATCCACAGTTGATCGACGAACTGGTCGTCGGGATCAATGGTGAGACTGGCTATTCTCGTTCGCACGATCGCTTCAGGAACGCGGCCTAGTCTGATGCGCACAATGCCGGCTGCGTCCTGCGTCACCCTCACGCGTTGATCTTTTCGAAATATAGCCCTGACGGCAGAGAGTCCCGTTTCACCCGCCGGCGGCGGCTGCATCTCGAACCTCGGCAGTATCACATTGTATTCTGGTTCGATCTTCCGGTGCGACGGAAGCAATTCGATTCGCTCCGAATCTGCCCTGTTATCAGGTATGAGAGCAGTCTGCCCGCAAATTGCGTTGTAGTAAATTCGGACTGGCGTTTTGGAGCTTTTGATCGCGGGCCAAAGATATTTCATCAAGGCTTTTTCATTGCGCTCATTCTCATAGGGTGAGACCTCGGAAGTCGGCGGCAACGCGGACGCAATCCCGCATGTGAAAAAACTCGCGACGCCAACAACGAAAAGTGCGAGCAACAGACCGTTCATTCTCGTCTCCGCATGCGCCAACGGCTTCGCACTCGTATTTCAGATAAATCAATTAAAGTGGCGCCAACCATGTTTCGCATGGATACGGTGATAGTGGCAGCGTTTCCCTTCGCCGCATGGCGCGGCCTTACCGCTGCAAGGATGGGGGGACGTGAAATCAATTTCCAAACTTTCCCGCGGTTGCGGTCGGTAGCTCTCCGCAGCTTTAGTAATGGATTAAGCGTCCCTGTATTCCCGGCTGCCCCGCCACGTTACCCCCGGAACCGGACGTGGGCTATTTTTCGTGTGGTCCTTGCGGCCGTCATTGACGGACGCCATTAGACAGTGTATTTAAGTAAATGCTTAAATATTGTATGAGCCGTAAACGTGCAGTCCTTTCAAGCGCCTAGCGACACCTTCGCGGCCCTCGGCGACGCGACTCGGCTGGCGATCCTCAGCCGGCTGGCCAGCGAAGGCGACATGACTGTGCAGGAGATCGCCCGGCCCTTCGCCATGAGCCTGCCGGCGGTGTCGCAGCACCTGAAGGTACTTGAGCGCGCCGGGCTGATCGCGCGCGGGCGCGACGGCCAGAAGCGCCCTTGCCGCCTGAATGTCGAACGCCTGGCCGAGACGGCGCGCTGGTTCGATCACACGCGCGCGGCCTGGGAAGTGCGGCTCGACCGGCTGGAGCGATTTCTCGCGCAACCGCAATCCCCACAACCGACCGTCTCGAAAGGTGAAGACAATGAGCCATGACCCCCGCGTGACCTGGGCACTCGAGCGCGAGATCGTGCTGTCCCGCGTGATCGCCGCG
>JBEKDC010000365.1:0-4617 GCA_050014535.1 Rhizomicrobium sp. | reverse complement strand
GACACCAGAACCCGCCTGACCAAGACCGTCGAACTCGGCATTCCCCTCATTTCCGCCGCCATGGATACCGTCACGGAAGCGGGCCTCGCCATCGCGATGGCACAGGCTGGCGGCATCGGCGTCATCCACCGCAATCTGGCGATCGAAGAGCAGGCCGAGCATGTCCGGCGGGTCAAGAAATTCGAAAGCGGCATGGTGGTGAACCCCGTCACCATCGCCCCAGACGCGACCCTGGCCGACGCGCTCGCTCTCATGGAGCGCTACCATATTTCCGGCATCCCCGTCGTCGAAGGCGCCAAGGCGAACGGCGCGGGCAAGCTCGTGGGCATTCTCACCAATCGCGACGTGCGCTTCGCCACCGACCCGCGCGAACCGGTCCGCGAGCTGATGACCAAGGACAAGCTCGTCACCGTGCGCGAAGGCGTGAAGATGGAGGAGGCCAAGCGCCTCCTGCATCAGCACCGCATCGAAAAGATTCTCGTGGTCGACGATGCCTATCGCTGCGTGGGCCTGATCACGGTGAAGGACATCGAGAAGGCGCAGAAATTCCCCAATGCGTGCAAGGACGATCTCGGGCGCCTGCGCGTGGCCGCGGCCACCAGCGTGAGCGAAGACGGTTTTCGCCGCGCCATGGCGCTCATCGAAGCGGAATGCGACGTGGTCGTGGTCGATACTGCGCATGGCCATTCCAGGGGCGTGCTGGAAACGGTCGCGCGCATCAAGCGCGAGAGCAATTACACGCAAGTGGCGGCCGGCAATGTGGCGACGGCCGACGGCGCCAAGGCGCTGATCGATGCGGGCGCGGACGCGATCAAGGTCGGAATCGGGCCGGGCTCCATCTGCACCACGCGCATCGTGGCGGGTGTCGGCGTGCCGCAATTGACGGCGGTGATGGACGCGGTCTCCGCCGCACGCGACGCGGGCGTGCCGGTCATCGCCGACGGCGGCATCCGCTATTCGGGCGACCTTGCGAAGGCGATTGCGGCCGGCGCCGATGTGGCGATGGTGGGTTCGCTGCTCGCGGGCACGGAAGAAAGCCCGGGCGAGGTGTTCCTCTATCAGGGCCGCAGTTACAAAGGCTATCGCGGCATGGGGTCCGTCGGCGCCATGGCGCGCGGCTCGGCCGACCGCTATTTCCAGGCCGAAGTGAAAGACACGCTCAAGCTCGTGCCGGAAGGCGTCGAGGGGCAGGTGGCCTATAAGGGCCCGGTGGCCAATGTCGTGCACCAGATCGTCGGAGGCCTGCGCGCGGCGATGGGCTATACCGGCTGCCGCGATATTGCGACCTTCCACAAGAACGCGCAGTTCGTCCGCATCACCAGCGCCGGCATCCGCGAAAGCCACGTCCACGACGTGGTCGTGACCCGCGAATCCCCGAACTATCCCGGCGCGCAATAATCGTTGACAATAGCAGTGGCGCGCCGACTCTTTTCTAACCTTCACCCCTTGCGGGGGAAGGTGGCGCGCGGCGTCAGCCGCGTGACGGAAGGGGGGCCGTCGCCGCACGATAAATCGCATCCGCCACATCGTCCGGCCTTTCGAAGAATTCGCGATTCGAAATTCTCAAAACGCGGATTCCCCGAGACTCGAACCACCGTTCGCGTTTCTCATCGTGCGCAATTTGCCGGTCGGATGTGTGGCTCGGCCCATCGAGTTCGACCACCAGCCCCGCTTTCGGGCAAAAGAAGTCGGCGTAATAGGGCCCAAGCGGAGCTTGGCGGCGGAATCGCAAGCCGGCCAGCTGCTTGCGGCGAAGCATCCACCACAATCGGCGTTCGGCTGCCGTCATGTTCTGCCGGAGTTCGCGGGCACGGGCGATCGACATGGGGGGCCCCCTTCCGTCCGCCTCGCGAAGTGCGAGGCGTCCACCTTCCCCCGCGAGGGGGGAAGGCTAAGAGATTATCGAGCCGCTTTCGTTTGAGTTTGTCCGGATTGTCTCAAACGCTCTCAATACAAATTATTGGCAAACACGATTCCTCGTTCGGTGAAGCATGACACCTGCCGCGCGTTTGCAAGCCGTCATCGATATCCTGGAAGGATTGAACGCGTCCGCATTGCCGGCCGATCGCTTTATCCGCGAATGGTTTCGCGCGCGGCGTTATGCGGGGTCGAAGGATCGCGCGAGCGTTACGGATCGCGTGTTCGCGATCGAACGACGCCGCGCGTCGCTTGCGTGGCGGATGCAGGATGAAAGTCCGCGTGCGCTGGCGATTGCGAGTCTGATGGCCGACGGCGTGGACGCGGACGGCATCGAAGCGATGTTCGGCGGAGGGTCTTACGGGCCGCCGCCGCTCACGCCGCAGGAACGCGACGCGATTGCGGTGCCAGTGCGGCCCGATCCGCCGATCCATGTGCAAGGCGAATTTCCCGCGTTTCTCGAATCGGAACTTACGTGTGCGCTGGGCGATCGCCTGCTGGACGAGATGCGCGCAGCCCAATCCCGCGCGCCCGTCGATCTGCGCGTCAACACGCTGAAGGCCGCACGTGACGAAGTCCTCGCCGCGTTGCGCGCCGAAGGCTACGCCGCAGACCCCACGCGCTATTCGCCATTCGCCATTCGCATCCCCTCCGGCGAGCGCCTCGCGGCATTGCGCCGGAACAGGATGTTCGAACTGGGCCTCTTCGAATTCCAGGACGAAGCGGCGCAGATCGCGGCACTGCTCGCGCGCGCGCGGCCGGGCGAACGCATTCTCGACCTCGCAGCAGGCGCAGGCGGCAAGGCGCTGGCGCTGGCGGCCGACATGAAAAACCGGGGGCTCCTTATCGCCTGCGATATCGATGCGGGCCGTCTCGCGCAACTTGGGCCCCGCGCCGAGCGCGCCGGCGCCGTGATCAAAGTTCATCCGGGCGAAGCGCCGCCGGGACCGTTCGATGCCGTGTTCGTCGATGCTCCTTGCAGCGGTACGGGCACCTGGCGACGCCAGCCGGAATTGCGCTGGCGCATAACCCAAGCGCGGCTTGATTCGCTGACCGCCATCCAGGACTCGCTTCTCGACCAGGCCGCAGCGCGCGTCGCTCCGGGCCGACGCATCGTCTATGCCACTTGCTCGCTGCTCTCTTGCGAAAACGAAGACCGAATCGCGCAATTCCTCGCGCGCCATCCCGATTTCGCGGTGCGGCCCGTCGTCAAAATCTGGCGCGAAATCGCGGCCGGCGCGCGCCCCCCGGGCATGGACGAATTCTTCCGCGCCACCAGCCATGCCACAGGCACGGATGGCTTTTTTGCGGCCGTTCTGGCGCGCAAGGCCACGGCATAGATGCCCCGCGCGGATACGGCGCAACACTCTCTGGACAACCGGCAAATCGCCACCCTATATCCCTCCATGTCCATCCCCGTTCTGGTCATCGATTTCGGCTCGCAGGTGACGCAGCTCATCGCGCGGCGCGTGCGCGAAGCAGGCGTCTATTGCGAGATCGTGCCCTTCAACAAAGCCGAGGAAGCGCTCGCTACCGCGCGGCCGCCAGCGTCACCGAATCGGATACGCCGCGCGCGCCGCAAAAAGTGTTCGAGCTTGGCGTGCCGGTTCTCGGCATCTGCTACGGCCAGATGGCGATGGTGGCCCAACTGGGCGGCAGGATCGAAGCGACCCACAATGCCCGCGAATTCGGCCGCGCCAAGCTCGAAATCACCGGCACGAGCCCGCTGTTCGAAGGCGTGTGGCCGCTGGGCGGCGAAGACGATGTGTGGATGAGCCACGGCGACCGCGTGATCGCGCTGCCGCCGGGGTTCGCCGTCGTGGGCGAAAGCGGCAACGCGCCGTTCGCGATGGTGGCCGACGAGAAACGCAAATTCTACGGGTTGATGTTTCATCCCGAAGTGGCGCACACGCCGCGCGGCGGCGCGCTCTTGCGCAATTTCGTGTCGAAAATCGCCGGCATCCCGTCCGACTGGAACATGAAGGCGTTCCGCGCCGAGGCGATCGCGCGCATCCGCAGGCAGGTCGGCAAAGGCCGCGTGATCTGCGGGTTGTCCGGGGGGGTCGATTCCTCGGTCGCCGCGGTTCTGATTCACGAAGCGGTGGGCGACCAGCTCACCTGCATCTTCGTCGACACCGGGCTGATGCGCGCGGGCGAAGCGGACGAGGTCGTGTCGCTGTTCCGCGGGCATTACAATATTCCGCTGGTGCATGTGGACGCGGAGGAGATGTTTCTTACGCGGCTGGCCGACGTGAGCGATCCCGAGCGCAAGCGCAAGATCATCGGCGCGGCCTTCATCGACGTCTTCGAGAAGGAAGCGGCGAAGGTCGGCGGCGCGGATTTCCTCGCGCAAGGCACGCTCTATCCCGACGTGATCGAAAGCGTCTCGGCGACCGGCGGGCCTTCCGTCACCATCAAATCGCATCACAATGTCGGCGGCTTGCCCGAGCGCATGAAGATGAAGCTGGTCGAGCCGTTGCGCGAATTGTTCAAGGACGAGGTGCGCGCACTGGGCCGCGAGCTCGGCCTGCCGGAAGCGTTCGTGCGCCGCCATCCGTTCCCGGGCCCGGGCCTTGCGATCCGGATACCCGGCGATGTGAGCCACGCCAAACTCGACGTGTTGCGCAAGGCCGACACGATCTATCTCGACGAAATCCGCAAAGCCGGACTCTATGACGAGATCTGGCAGGCTTTCGCGGT
>JBEKDC010000364.1:0-3635 GCA_050014535.1 Rhizomicrobium sp. | reverse complement strand
AGGTTTGGCCGATTGTCATTGGGATTTAAGAGCGGCAAAAGTCGATAAACGCCACCATTATCAGAATATTTGTAGGCGCTTTCGACGTAGTCTGGATCATGCGCTTCGTACGGTTGGGAGAACGTTACCTTTCCGCTCTTGGAGTATCGAAGAATTGTGTCTGTGCAGTTCGGAAAATTGACCGACCCAAGACTTTTTGGATTTGATCGCTTCCAGATAATCTCGTTGCGGTAATGAACGGGCTCAAATATCGCGTCAAGCAATAACTTCAGATAGTGACTCGCCGTTGAGTCGCAGTGAAGATATATCGTACCAGTACCTTTCAATATGCGATGCAACTCAATGAGCCGTACAGACATCATCGCGAGATACGCCATCATGTCGTTGTCATGCAGGAACGAGCGCATCGCGCGGAGCATTTCCGCGGCGTCGGTATTCCCCGATTGCATCACATCGTCGAAGGCACGTTCCGCGGTCTCGTTCCAATGCCAGGTGTCCTCGAACGCTTCCATCTGCGCGTGGCTCTCGTGGCCGTCCGGCGCCTTGAACAGCACGTTGTAGGACGCGTTCGAATTGAACGGCGGATCGAGATAGACGAGATCGACGGATTCGTCGGCGATGTGCGCGCGCAGAATGTCGAGATTGTCGCCGTAGTAGAGGGTGCCCATTCATCCGCCTGAGATTCGTGGCCTTATTGATACCAGCGTTCTGCCGGAAAGACTCCCCCGCACGGCGCGCACATCGCGACCGCGGGCCATCCGGCTTGAGATGAATCTCCGGGATCGCTCGTCTCTCGTTCGATCTTTTCCCCTGTTAAACAGGCGAGAAACAGGGGAACGTCCGAAAATCCCAATCGAATCAAGCTCGGTCGAACCCGGAACAGGAGATAACAGGAAGCTCGTCTTCCACGCGTCGCCGCCTTCGAGGTTTCCCCTGTTAAACAGGCGAGAAACAGGGGAACATCCGAAAATCCCAATCGAATCAGGCGCGGTCGCACTCGGAACAGGACTTAACAGGATGATCGTCTTCCACGCGTCGCCGCCTTCGACGTTTCCCCTGTTAAACAGGCGAGAAACAGGGGAACTGTTTCGATGCGGTGACGAAAAGCGAGGACGATGAACTCTCCACCCGCCGTTTGCTGGCTCGCAGGCAAGCGTGCCACTCGACGGCGAAAAAAATTCACCTGTTAATCGCTCAAAAATCGAGGCAATCCGCGGCTTTCTCTTGCACATAACAGATCGGAACAGGTCCTAGGTTCTGGTTGGGCAGTTCGAGGGACTATATACCAATTCGGGACAAATTAAAGCCCAATTCGGTATATTCGAACGGAATCCTGCAACCCAGCAATAGCAAAATATGCGCGGTTTATGTTATAGATCGGAGCGCTTGGGTCCACATTCGGCCTTCGCCACGGAAAGGGAATTCGGCTGTGAACCTATCGATTGGAAAGCGCTGGGAGAGTTTTGTCGACCAAGCGGTCAAGGACGGCCGCTATGGCTCCGCCAGTGAGATCGTTCGCGAAGGTCTGCGCCTCGTTGAAGAGCGAGAAGCAAAACTGACCGCGCTGAGAAACACGCTCGATGCTTCGATCGCGACCGGAGGCGAGGCGACCGATCAGACGATCGACGCAGCTATCGCCACGCGCGCGAAGGAATTGCGGCGTAAAGGCGTCGGTGCGTGAGACGGGCGCGTTTTCTTGCTTCCGTCGAGGCCGATCTGCTGGGAATTTTCACTTACATCGCCGAAGCGAGCGACAGTGTCGCGATCGCGGAGGGTTTCATCGGCAAGCTGCGCGGACGTTGCCACGAGTTGGCCGGTTTGCCCGGCACGCTAGGACGCGCGCGACCCGAATTGAGGCCGGATATCCGCAGCATAGTCTTCAAGGGCTACGTGATCTTTTTCCGATATATCGAGGATCGTTTCGAGGTCGTGAACATCCTGGAAGGGCATCGCGACATCGAAGCCCTTTTCCAGGAAAAATCTTAAGCCTCCGCGGTATTCCTGCAACCCCGCTTGACCCCGGGGGTTCGGCCAGTATATTGCCGCGCTCCCGAGGCGGCAGAAGCGGCCCGGATATCCATTTTTCCCGGTTTCCCGGGCTTTTTTGCAAGGATTTCGGCCATGTTCGCGGTCATCCGCACCGGCGGCAAGCAATATACGGTCGCCAAGGACGACGTGCTCACCGTCGAGCGCCTCGATGGCGACGTGGGCGCCACCCTCACGCTGGGCGAAGTTCTGATGCTGGGCGGCAGTTCGCCCAAGACCGGTGCTCCCCTCGTTGCAGGCGCGTCCGTCTCGGCCGAGATTGTGGAACAGGGCCGCGGCGAGAAGGTCGTCGCCTTCAAGAAGAAGCGCCGCAAGAACACGCACCGCAAGCGCGGCCATCGCCAGCCCTTCACCAAGCTGAAGATCACCGCGATCCACGCCAAACACGAAAAGCACGAGACGGAGGCAACCCATGGCGCATAAGAAAGCCGGCGGCTCTTCGCGCAACGGTCGCGACTCGGCCGGCCAGCGACTCGGCGTGAAGAAATTCGGCGGCGAAGCGATTGCGGCCGGCAATGTGATCGTGCGCCAGCGCGGCACGAAGTTCTTCCCCGGCGAAAATGTCGGCATGGGCAAGGACCACACGCTGTTTGCGACGCAAACCGGCAAGGTCGAATTCCGCGAAGGCTTCAAGCGCCGCACTTACGTATCGGTTCTTGCGTCGAACATGCCGGCCAAGGACGCCAGTTGACATAGGCGGTTTCGAACACGAGCCGCCACCGAATGGGCGGCTCATCGTACGAGGGAAGATGGCCCGCCATCTTCCCTTTTTTGTTCCCTCGAGCGAGGGGACTGTCATGTCATGCTGCAGACTGGAAACGGAGCGGCTGCTCTTACGCAAGCCGGAAGAGGCGGATGTGCCTGCCATAACCGCGATGATCGGCGATTGGGATGTGGTGAAGAATCTCGCGACTGCGCCTTATCCTTATCTCGAGGAGCACGCGCGGCAGTTCCTTGCGCGGATCGCGGAGGCGCGCGCCAAAGGCGAAAGCCATGTGTTCGCGATCACGCGCAAGCCCGACGGCGCATATGCAGGGACAGTCGGCCTGCATCTGCGCGATGGCGCATTTGAAATCGGTTATTGGCTCGGCAAGCCGCACTGGAAAATGGGCTATGCGACCGAGGCGGCGCGCAAGGTGATCTCTTTCGCGTTCCGAGAACTGCAAGCGGGCAGGCTCGTTGCAGGCTGGTTTCACGACAACCCTGCTTCCGGACATGTGTTGGAAAAGCTGGGATTTCGCCCTGACGGCGCCGAGCAGCGCGATTGCGCGGCCCGCGGCCACTCCGTGTATTGTCACCGGGTGGTGCTCGACCGCGAAAATTTCGGACAGAAGAAGGTGGCCGCGTGAGTAATGTGCGCAGTTTCAAATCGTCCTCCCCCGCGAGCGGGGGAGATGCTGAGCGCAGCGAAGCAGAGGGGGGAATCCCCCCTTCGGTCGACTTCGTCGACCACTTCCCCCGCTCGCGGGCAGGGCTGTCCGGGGAAAATCATGCATAGGAGAGCTCCATCTGATCGGGGGAGTATTTTGGCTTTGCTGTTGAGGGATGAATTTCGGGAGGTTTGTCGATTTGAGCAATTTCTGCGCGCA
>JBEKDC010000363.1:0-3660 GCA_050014535.1 Rhizomicrobium sp. | reverse complement strand
ACTTCACCCATATCGTCGTTTCCACTTCCCGGCGCTCCTGGTGGTGGGAGATTTTCCGCCGCTCCGCGGCACATGAGATCATCCGGCGCGCGGGGGACATCAGTGTCCATGTTGTGCCGGAAGAACGCAGCACCAAAGCAGTCGTTGACGAACAGTCGGATCGCGTTCCGATCGCGCGCGAAACCGGCGGCTGGCTGATGCCGAGCGCCTATGCGGGAAGTCTCGGATTTGTTGCGGTGGCGCTGGCCGTCGGCCTCGTCCTGCAGCAATTCCTGGCCGTGTCGAACATTGCGCTGGTCTTCCTGACGGCAGTCCTTGTGAGCGCGATCGCCTATGGGCTGTGGCCGGCGCTGTTCGCCTGTCTGATCAGCGTGCTGGCTTACAATTTCTTTTTTCTGCCTCCGCTCTACACATTCACCATCGCGGATCGCGAAAATGTCGTTGCCCTGTTCTTCTTCGCGCTCATCGCCGTCATTGCGAGCAATCTCACGGCGCGGGTGCGGGCGCAGGCCGTCACGGCGCAGGAGCGCGCAAAGGTGACGGAGGATCTTTATCTGTTCAGCCGCAAGCTGACGAGCGTCGTCTCGCTCGACGATCTCTTATGGGCGACGGCGCACCAGATTGCGTTGATGCTCAGGTTGCGCGTCGTGCTGCTGCTGCCGGAGGGCGAAGGCATTGCGGTTCGCGCGGGCTATCCGCCCGAAGATTCGCTCGACGACGCCGATCTGGCGGCCGCGCGATGGTCATGGGAACATGCGCAGCCGGCCGGGCGAGGGGCCGACACTTTACCGGGCGCCAAGCGCCTGTTCCTGCCGATCCGTACGGGCCGCGGCACGGTCGGCATCATCGGTCTGGACAGCGACAGGCCGGGACCGCTTCTTTCGCCCGATCAGCGCCGGCTGCTGGACGCGCTTGCCGATCAGGCGGCTTTGGCCATCGAGCGCGTCAACCTCGCGCAGGACATCGACCGCGCAAGGCTCACGACCGAGACGGAGCGCCTGCGCACGGCGCTTCTCACCTCGATCTCGCACGATCTGCGCACGCCGCTTGCGTCGATCCTCGGTTCCGCCACAAGCCTCAGGACCTATCGCAAGAGTCTCGACGACGCTTCGCAGGACGAGTTGATCCAGACGATCCAGAGCGAATCCGAGCGCCTCAATCGGTTCATCGCCAATCTTCTGGACATGACGCGGCTCGAATCCGGCGCGATCACGCCGAAAACGGAAGCGACGGATCTCGCGGACGTCATCGGAAGTTCGTTGCAACGCGCCGCCAAGGTGCTGGGCTCCCATGTCGTCAAGATCGATCTGGCGCCGGGATTGCCGATGCTGAAGCTCGACGCGGTGCTTCTCGAGCAAGTGTTGTTCAACCTTCTCGACAATGCTGCAAAATACGCGCCATCCGGTACGGAAGTTCTCGTCAAGGCGCGGCGCGACAACGGCTATGTGCATCTGGAAGTCCTCGACGAAGGCGCCGGAATCCCGCCTGAGGATTTCGAGCGCATCTTCGACAAGTTCTACCGGGTTCAGGCTGCCGACCGGAAGCGCGCGGGAACCGGTCTCGGCCTTGCCATCTGCCGCGGCTTCATCGAAGCGATGGGCGGCACCATCGTCGCGCACAACCGCAACGACCGTTCGGGAGCGGTGTTTTCCATCGCATTGCCCGCCTACACGAGCGAAACCAATCCGCGCGAGGTCGCCGCATGAGTACGCCATCGGCCCCCTTGCGCATCCTGGTCGTCGACGACGAGCCGGCGATAAGGCGTTTCCTGAGGACGAGCCTCACGGCGCAGGGTTATCAGATCATCGAAGCGGACACGGCAAAAGCGGCGCTCGAAGCCATGCGCCGCAATCCGCCGGACGTGCTGGTGCTCGATCTGGGCCTGCCGGACCGCGACGGCTTCGAAGTGATTCAGGAATTGCGCGGCATCGGATCGGCATTGCCGATTATCGTGCTGTCCAGCCGGGCCGATGAAGCGGGGAAGGTGCGCGCGCTTGATCTCGGCGCCGACGACTACGTCACCAAGCCGTTCGGCGTCGACGAATTGCTGGCGCGGGTGCGCGCGGCATTGCGTCATCGCCTGCAGCAGCAGGGCGAGCATCCGATCTTTCGGGTCCGGGACCTGGCCGTCGATCTCGTGCGGCGGATCGTGACGGTCAAGGATGTCGAAGTGAAACTGACGCCGCGGGAATACGATCTTCTGCGGCTGCTGGTCGGCCATGCCGGCAAGGTGCTGACTCACAAGTTCATCCTGCGCGAAGTCTGGGGCACGGAGACGGACGTGCAGTATCTGCGCATCTATATCCGCACCTTGCGTCAAAAGATCGAAGCCGATCCCGACCAGCCGCAATTGATCCTGACCGAGCAAGGCGTCGGCTACCGCCTGCGCGCGCCGGATTGAATTTTCCCGGAACGGGGCGACAGGTCCGATATCCCGGAGCGGTCGGGGCGATCGCCCCCGATGGGGTCGTTCAACCCCTTTCCGGAGCCGCCGGCTATTGCGGCGCTCAATCTTGCCTGTTGCCACAAGCGCCTGGTTTGTCACACTGGCGTTTCGACGGAGGACGAGATGCGGTTTGGCGTTTTCTACGAATTGCAGCTGCCGCGGCCCTGGGAGAAGGGCGACGAGCAGCGCCTGTTCCATCAGGCGCTCGCCCAGGTCGCGCTCGCGGACAAGCTCGGCTACGACTATGCGTGGGAAGTCGAGCATCATTTCCTCGACGAATATTCCCACTCCTCGGCGCCGGAAGTGTTCCTCGCGGCTGCGGCCGCACAAACGAGCCGTATCCGGCTCGGTCACGGCATCCGCCAGGTGATTCCCAACTACAATCATCCCGCGCGCACGGCGGAAACGCTCGCCACGCTCGACATCGTCTCGAACGGCAGGGTCGAGTTCGGTTTCGGCGAAGGCGCCACGCGGCTGGAGCTTGGAGGATTCAAGATTCCGGCCAAGGAAAAGCGCGCCATGGCGATCGAAGCGGCCGAGCAGATCGCGAACATGATGGTGTTCACACCCTATCCCGGTTTCGAAGGCAAGTATTTCTCGATGCCTTGCCGCAATGTGCTGCCCAAGCCGGTGCAGAGCCCGCATCCCCTCATGTGGATGGCCTGCACCAATCGCGACACGATCAAGATCGCGGCGTCTCTCGGCGTGGGAGCGCTCGCTTTTTCGTTCGTCGATCCGGCCGAGGCTCGCAAATGGGCCGACATCTATTACGGCATCGTCAAGTCGGATGAATGCGTGCCGGTGGGCCACACGGTCAACGCCAATATCGCGATGGTCTCGAGCTTTTCGGTGCATCGCGACCGCGCCGAAGCGATCCGCCGCGGTCATGAAGGGTTCGAATTCTTCAGTTACGCGCTGAATGCGCTGGTGGCGCACGACACCGTTCCCGGCCGCACCAATCTTTGGGGCGAGTATCTGAAGCTCCGCGGCGACCGCACGGAGCAGGTAATAGCCGACGTCGAAGGGATCAGCGGACGCGCCTCCGGTATCGGCACTCCCGACGACATGCGCGCGCATCTGAAGGCGTTGCAGGACTCCGGCATCGACCAGGTCATCTTCATGCAGCAGGCCGGCCGCAACAAGCACGAGCATATCTGCGAATCGCTGGAGCTGTTTGCCTCCGAAGTGATGGCGGAATTCACCGCCGAGGTTGT
>JBEKDC010000362.1:0-3694 GCA_050014535.1 Rhizomicrobium sp. | reverse complement strand
CCGCCCAACGAGATGTGATAGGCCTTGAGCGAGATTGCGATGCCGGCATTGTCGGCGATGTTCTCGCCCATCGTGAAGGCGCCGTTGATGTGCAGCCCCGGCAACGGCTCGTAGCTGTCATATTGCGCGCCGAGCGCCTTCGTTTTCGCCTCGAATGCCGTCTTGTCGGCATCCGTCCACCAGTTTTCCAGCTTTCCGGTCGGGCCGAACTTCGCGCCTTGATCGTCGAAGCCGTGGCTGATCTCGTGGCCGATCACCGCGCCGATGCCGCCATAGTTCACGGCGTCGTCCGCATTCGGATCAAAGAAGGGCGGCTGCATGATGGCGGCCGGAAACACGATTTCGTTGCCCTGGGGATTGTTGTAGGCGTTGACGGTAGGAGGCGTCATGCCCCATTCCGTTCTGTCAACGGGCTGATCGATCCGCTTGAGCTCCCGATTCCACTCGAACGCAGAGGCGCGCTGAATGTCGCCTAGCAGATCGTCGCGCTTGATCGCGAGCGCGGAATAATCGCGCCAATGATCGGGATAGCCGATCTTGACGCCGAAGTGATGCAACTTGTTCAGCGCTTTTTCGCGCGTCGCGGGCGTCATCCAGGTCAAGGTGCGGATATCCGCGTCATAGGCCTTGAGCAGATTGTTCACCAACTCGACGGCTTTGGCCTTTGCCTCGGGCGGGAAATATTTCGCGACATAGTCCTTGCCCAGCGCTTCTCCCATTGAATTGTCCAGCAGATGCGCCGCGCGCGCGGTGCGCGGAAGCTGTTGGGTTACGCCTTGCAGCGTGGTGCTGTAGAACGCGAAGTCCTCATCGTCGAACGTCTTGGGCAGATACGCCGCATAGGTGTGCAAGTAGTGCGCCGTCAGATAATCGCGCCAGACGTCGACCGGCGTGTCCGCGAATATCTGCGACAGTTTCGGGAACGCCGAATTCTCTGCCACGATGACCTGGCGTTCGCCCGCCGCATTGGCGGTCGAAATACCCGCGGTCTTGAAATAGGCGTCCCAGGGGAATTGCGGCGTCAGCGCCTTCAATTCCGAATAGGACATCGGATTGTAAACCTTGTCCTCGTTGCGGCGGTCTTCGTTCGGCCAATCGGCCTGGGCCATCTTGACTTCGAGGTCGAAAACGCCTTGCGCGCGCTTGTCGGGATCGCTCAGACCCGCAAGCGTGAACATCGCCGCGAGATGCTTCTTGTAGGCGTCGCGCGCGGCGGCCAGCGCCGGATCGTCCTTCAGATAATAATCGCGATCTGGCATTCCGAGTCCGGATTGTCCGAGGTCGATCGCATAGGCGTTCGGATCCTTTTCATTGATACCGATTCCGACGCCCATCGGTCCGTCGAGCTGCAGCAGCGGATCGCCCATGGCGGCTGCAACATCGTCCAGCGTCTTCAGGCCCGCGATATAATCGAGATCTTTTTTGGCGGGTGTCAGGCCGTTCGCGTCGATCTGCTTCTGATCGAGATACGCGTCGTACAGATCGCGCAATTTTTTCTCGTCGTCGGTGAGTTGATCGTACGGTTTCGCATCGAGCGACGCCGCGATGGCATTCATGCGCGTTTCGCTGAGGATTCGTAGATTCTGAAACGAACCAGTGCTTGCCCGATCCGGCGGAATGAGGGCGTTCTTGTACCAGCTGCCGTTGACGAACATGAAGAAGTTGTCGCCCGGCCGAACGCTCTTATCCATTCCGCTGAGTTCGACGCCCCAAGTGCCGTATTGGGTGTGGGCCGGCGCCGTTTCGGTGAACGCTGCGGTGGCGCCAAGAACTGCGCATGCCGTGCCCGCGAGGCCGGCGAGCGCGATAAAACTGCGTCGCATTGATTGAACTCCTGTTGTGAACTGGGGCCGTTATCGCCGCGAGAACCGGGCTGGGCCGGACAACCATCCGGGCGCGATAGGGCCGCAGTTTGGCCCGCGGCGCAAGTCACGCTGACGCGACCAAGCGGCCCAATCCGCGGATTGTTTGGTTAATGAAAAATTATTTTCCTTTGAACTTGGCTGGCCGCTTTTGCAGAAAGGCGCTCACGCCTTCCATGAAATCTTCCGTCTTGCCGACCCGCTGCTGCGATTGACGTTCGAGGTCGATTTGGGCCTCGAAGGAATTGTGCGGACTCTCCCAATAGAGTCGCCGGATGGTCGCGAGCGACTGGGTTGGTCCGTCGGCGAGTCTCTTGGCGAATGCGAGCGCCTCGTCCATCAGCGCAGCATCGTCGAAGACGCGATTGATCAGTCCCCATGACAGAGCCGTCTCGGCGGGAAGTTTTTCGGCGAGCATGGAAAGCTCTTTGGCGCGAGCCAGCCCAACCAGACGCGGCAGGAGCCAGGTCGAACCGCCGTCCGGCACGAGACCGATGCGCGCGAAGGCCTGAAGGAAATATGCGGAGCGCGCAGCGAGCGTGATGTCGCCCATCAGCGCGATGCTCATGCCGACTCCAGCCGCGGCGCCGTTGACAGCCGTCACCAGCGGCATCTTCAAGTCGCGCAGTCGCCGGAGAAACGGATGGTAAGACGTCTCGAGCGCCGAACCCACGCCGCCACTCGATGCGCCTTCTCCCGGAGCCTCGGACAGATTTGCGCCGGAGCAAAAGCCGCGACCTTCGCCGGTCAGTACGATCGCGCGGAAGCCGCTGTCCGGTTTTTCGATATAATCGATTGCGGCGATAAGGCCGTGAATCATCTTGACCGATGCCGCGTTCATCACTTCGGGATGGTTCATCGTCAGCACGGCAACGCTGCCGTGGCCCGTGACGTAACAGCGTTCGAAATCCTTGCGCATGCGAAACTCCTGAATATCCAGGGGCTCAGCATAGGGGCAGGCGCGAGAGGTTGGAAGCGGCGTTTAGGCCGCGACGATATCCTGGGCCATACTCTCGGCGGACTCGCTCATTACCCGGTTCCGCCCGGCGTTCTTTGCTGCATAGAGGCACGCATCGGCGCGTTCGATCAGGGATGAAGGCGGTTCGCCGAGATGAAGCTGGGCCACGCCGATCGAGATTGTGATCGTGCCGAGAATGTCGCCCGTGGAGCGCTTGACCAGCTTCTTGCTTTCGACATTGGCGCGGATTTGGTTGGCAAGCCTTACTGCCGAATCCAGCGGGGTCTGGCGAAGGATGACAGTAAATTCTTCGCCGCCATATCGCGCCGCCGTGTCGCGGCCCTTGACGTTTTCCGAAAGGCAATGGCCAACAAGCCTCAGCACCTGGTCGCCGGTCTGATGTCCCCAGGTGTCGTTGAACACCTTGAAATGATCGATGTCGCACATGAACAGGCTGAGCGGCTCGCCGCCCTTGCGCGCCTGGTCGGCAGCCTGGGCAAGCTCCTGATCGAACGCCTTACGGTTGTGGATTCCGGTGAGCGGATCGGTGAGGCTTTCCTTGCGCACGTCGTCGAGCTTTGCCTTGAGCTCCGTCACTTCGTGCGACGAACGCTGCAGCTCCTCTTCGAGCGTCTTCGTGCGCATTTCCATCGCATGCGTGGCGCCGAGAAGCCCGTCGACCAGGGATTGCATTTCTGCCGGCGTGTGGCCGCCTCCCAGCTCGCCGCTCGCCGCCGACAAGGTGCGGCCGTAAGCGACCGTGTCCTGCTCGGCGCTCGCCAATTTCTGCAAGACCGTGTTCATCGTATCGGCGATTTCGGCGCCGATATTTTCGACACTCGCCTCGAGCCGCGCCGTGCCGAAGAAACGCTCG
>JBEKDC010000361.1:0-3697 GCA_050014535.1 Rhizomicrobium sp. | reverse complement strand
GTAAAGGAGCGCGCCGAACGTATATGCCACGAAGGCACAAACTCTGATCGCGAGCCGCGCCTGATGCAGGAAGTCATAGATCGCCACGCCCATCGCACAATTGATCGCGATCACCTCGTTGAACATCGATACCTCGTTGGCGGCGGTCGACCGCGCCAGATTGAGAAGGTCGAGCTCGGTCATGGCTGGGTCACGCGTCGCAGGAGGCGGCTACGAAACAGATTGTACATCCCAAGCGCCTTTCATATCTCAACGATTTTGCCGTCTTCCGCCGCTTCTTCGCCGACATCGCCGAGATGTGCCAGCATGTCGGGACCCATATGCGTGAGGATTGTGCGCTGGGCGCCAACACGGTCCCGGTTGGTGCGATACGTTGCATAATCGAGGTGTTGCTTGATCTTTTTGTCGAACACCAAGGCCTCGACAATGAAAAGGTCCGCGCCACGGCCGGCCGCAATCAGCGCATCGGTCCATTCCGTATCGCCGGAATACGCGATCGTCTTGCCGTCGCATGTGAAGCGCAACGCCAATGGCGGCGCGGCGCAGGGATGTTGCACTTCAAAGGCGGAGAATTCGATGCCGTTGACCATCCTTGTAGTGCCCGGCTCGACTTCCAGAATCTCGACTTCGAATTTTCTGGCGATTCCGGTTGAGCCCGGAAAGAACACCTCCATCGCCTGGGTCAGTCTCGCCTGAAAGCCCGGCGGCCCAACAAGGGTGAGCGGCGCGGTTCGGCGGCTGTAGAACTGCGCGTCCAGGATAAAAAACGGCACACCGCCGAAGTGATCGCCGTGCAGATGGGATATGAAAATCGTGCCGATCGCATTGGGGTCGATCCCCAGCTTCCGCAGCGCGACCAGGCTCGTCGCGCCGCAATCGATCAGGAACTGGCCTTGGGAGCATTCGACGCGAAAGCAGGTGTTGAAGCGGCCGCCGCTGCCGAAAGCATCTCCGCAACCCACGAACTGAAGCCGCATCGCACCCTCGCAGCAGATTGTCCTCAATCCGCATCCATCTTCAGTGCGGCGATGAACGCTTCCTGTGGAATGTCCACCTTGCCGAACTGGCGCATCTTCTTCTTGCCCTCTTTCTGCTTGTCGAGGAGCTTGCGCTTACGGCTGATGTCGCCGCCATAGCATTTGGCCGTGACGTCCTTGCGCAGCGCCTTGATCGTCTCGCGCGCGATGACCTTGCCGCCGATGGCCGCCTGTACCGGAATCTGGAACAAGTGGCGCGGAATGAGGTCCTTCAGCTTTTCGCACATGCTGCGGCCGCGGGCTTCGGCGCGTCCGCGATTGACGATCATCGACAGCGCGTCGACCGGTTCACCATTGACGAGAATCGACATCTTGACCAGATCGCCCTCTTCATAATTCTCGATGTGATAATCGAAGCTCGCATAGCCGCGGCTCACCGATTTGAGCCGGTCGTAGAAATCGAACACCACCTCGTTGAGCGGCAGCAAATAGATGATCATCGCGCGCGCGCCGGCATAGGTGAGCTCGACCTGCCGACCGCGCCGGTCCTCGCACAGCTTCAACACAGATCCCAGGTGTTCGTCCGGCACGAAAATCGTCGCCTTGATCCACGGCTCCTCGATGAACGCGATCCGCACCGGATCCGGCATGTCGGCCGGATTGTGCAACTCCTTCATGGTTCCGTCGGTCAGGTGGAGACGATAGATCACGCTCGGCGCGGTTGCGATCAGCTCGAGATTGAACTCGCGCTCGAGCCGCTCGCGGACGATCTCCAGATGCAGCAGTCCCAAGAATCCGCAACGGAAGCCGAAGCCGAGCGCCGCAGACGTCTCCGTCTCATAGGTAAAACTCGCATCGTTCAGATGCAGTTTGCCGAGCGCGTCACGCAAATCTTCGAAAAGAGCAGCATCGACGGGAAATAACCCGCAGAACACGACTTGCTGGGCCGGCTTGAATCCCGGCAGTGGAGTTTCCGCGCCGCGGCGTTCGTCGGTGATGGTGTCGCCCACTTGGGTGTCGGCCACCTGCTTGATTTGGGCCGTGATGAATCCGATTTCGCCGGGACCGAGCCGATCGACGCCCGTCTGTTTCGGCGTGAACACGCCCACGCGCTCCACCTGATAGACGGCATTGGCCACCATCATGCGGATGGACTTGCCGCGTTTCAGCTCGCCATCGACCACGCGCACGAGCACGACGACCCCCAGATAGGAATCGTACCAGCTGTCGACCAACAGCGCCTTGAGCGGCGCGTCGGCGTTGCCCTTGGGAGGCGGCAGGCGATGGACGACCGCTTCGAGAACGTCGCCGATATTGAGGCCGGTCTTGGCGGAGATCGCGATGGCGTGGCTCGCATCGAGCCCGATCACGTCCTCGATCTGCTGACGCACGCGTTCGGGCTCGGCGGCAGGCAGGTCGACCTTGTTGAGAACCGGCACGATTTCAAGATTGGCGTCGATTGCCTGATAGACATTGGCGAGGGTCTGCGCCTCCACACCCTGGCTCGCGTCGACCACCAGCAGCGCGCCTTCGCAGGCCGCCAGACAGCGCGACACCTCATAGGCGAAGTCCACATGCCCGGGCGTGTCCATCAGATTGAGCGTGTAGGTCTTGCCGTCCTTGGCTTTGTATTCGAGGCGGACGGTTTGCGCCTTGATGGTGATGCCCCGCTCGCGCTCGATATCCATGGAATCGAGCACCTGCTCCTTCATTTCGCGCGCCGTCAGCCCGCCGCAATACTGGATCAGCCGGTCGGCCAGGGTGGATTTCCCGTGGTCGATATGGGCGATGATGGAAAAATTGCGGATGTGGGCGAGGTCGGTCATGCGGGGCGGTTCATAACGGCGGGATTCCGCTACGTCCAGCCGCGAATCCCCCCGCCGGCAGTCCGACCCAAAAGGGCAGGCTATCCCTTGAATTCCCGCCGAACCGGAAGACTCAGGCGGACGGTCTCATTTGAGACGGCGCAGCGCGAATACGAGCGGTATGAAGGCCGCCAGTTCGGCCGCAACCGACACTGTCACCAGACCCGCGATCGAAATATCGTAGAGCACGCCCAAGAGAGCGCTGCCCGCGAACCAGGCAATGCCGTAGATCGCAGTGAAGATGCCGTAGGCGCGAGCTCGTGCATGCTCCGGCACCATGCGGGCCACGGCCGCCGACATGATGGCATCGTGCACACCCAGCGCGATGCCCCAGGCGAGCACTCCGGTGAGCGCGAGCGCAAATCCGCCGAAGAACACGAGAGGTGCCGCAGCGGCGCCGATCAGCAATCCCGGAATCAACACCCCGAGACCACGTCTGTCGAACCAGCGGCCGAACACCAGCGATCCCAACCCCGATGCGGCCATGGCGGCCGCATAAAACACCGGCACGATTGCGGGCGACACGACATTCGCCTTCGCAAAATGAAATGCGATCAGCGGATAGTCCGCGAAACCGAATGCGACGAACGCGGCGGCAACGGCATAGAACCAGAACGCGGGCGAGAGTGCGGAGCCGGGCGCGGCATTCTTGTCCGGCAGCGCCACGTGTCCGGCGAACGGAAAACGCAATCGCACGGTAACGACACTGACCATGGTCAGCGTGGCCGGCACGCCGAGCCACAGAAACGCCGTGCGGTAATCGTGATGGAGCGCAAGCACCAATGCCGCAATCAGCGGGCCCGCCATCGCGCCCGTCTGATCCATCGCCTCGTGCAATCCGAACGCCCAGCCTTG
>JBEKDC010000360.1:0-3748 GCA_050014535.1 Rhizomicrobium sp. | reverse complement strand
ACCATCAACATGCCGAACAATGCCGGCGTGAAGGACTGCGGCGAATCCTACATGCTGTCCTGGAAGCTGGGGTTGAAGGCCAATGCGCTTTATCGCGACGGCTCGAAGCTGTCGCAGCCGCTCGCCAGCCAGATCTTTGCGCTGGACGACGATGAGGATGAGTTGGAAGAGGTTCTGGCCGCGCCGCAGGCGGCCCGCACCACCGTCATTACCGAGCGCATTGTGGAGAAGGTGATCGAGCGGGTGGTAAGCCGCGAGCGCGAGCGCCTGCCGCAACGCCGCAAAGGCTACACGCAGAAGGCGGTCGTGGGCGGACACAAGGTCTATCTGCGCACTGGCGAGTATGAAGACGGACGCGCGGGCGAAATCTTCATCGACATGCACAAGGAAGGCGCCGCCTTCCGCAGCCTGATGAACAATTTCGCCATCGCGATCTCGATCGGTCTGCAATATGGCGTGCCGCTGGAGGAATTCGTCGAGGCGTTCACCTTCACGCGTTTCGAACCGGCCGGCCTCGTGATCGGCAACGATTCGATCAAGAACGCCACCAGCGTGCTCGACTACATCTTCCGCGAGCTGGCGGTGTCCTATCTCGGCCGCACGGATCTCGCCCATGTGACGCCGGCGAAGGACGAAGATCTGGGCCATGGCAACGATGCTGTCGGAGACCGGCCGGAAACTGCGGCGAAGGAATTCGCGCAGACGATCTCGCGCGTGACGTCCTCGGGCTTCGTACGCGGGCAGTTCAAGTCGCTTGCCGTGGTGCGGGGCGGCGCGCAGCCCAAGATGCTGGCGGAGCAGGACCACGACCACATGCCCGCGCATGTTCACGAGGATGTTGTCGCGGAATTCCTGGGAACCGAAGACGTTCCCGTCGAAGACACGCTGAGTCAGATTCGCGCCAGCGTGCTGGAAGCAGCGCAGGCCAACGCGGGCAATCCGGTGGGCGACGTGATGACGGCCTTGGGCAATCGTTTCGCGCAAGCAGCGCAAACGGCAGCCGACAAATCCGGCCAACGTCGCGAGGCTTATGCCAAGCGCGCAGCCGAAGCCCGCATGAAAGGCTATGAAGGCGACGCGTGCGGAAACTGCGGCAATTTCACCCTCGTCCGCAACGGCACCTGCATGAAGTGCAATACGTGTGGCAGCACAAGCGGGTGCAGCTGAAGCGCTGCGTTCGTCGCAAATAATTCCTTCGCCCGCACAGGCGACAGAATCACCGCTGCGGCAGCGGGATGAATTCCGTTTCGCCTGGAATCTTTGCGAAGCGTTGCGCCTGCCAGTCCGCGCGCGCCTGTTCGATGCGCTCCATCGAACTCGAAACGAAGTTCCAGTCGAGATGGCGAGGACCGTCCAAAGGCGCGCCGCCGAACAGCATCGCGCGGGCCTTTTGCGAAGCCGAAAAGGTGATTTTTTCGTTCGCGTCGAACACCGCCATGCTGCCCGCTTCGAGAGTCGTTCCGCCGGTCTCGATCGTTCCCTCGATGACAAGCACGCCGCGTTCGGCATGTTCGTCCGTCAGAGGGAGCGAACTCTGTGGCGCGAAATGCGCGTCGGCGTAAAGCGTGCCGGAAAAGACCTTGACGGGCGACGCCAGCTTGTAGGCGGTTCCCGCAACGATCCGCAGATGGACGCCGCCCTCGTCCCGCACCGGCAGTTCCCCCGTCGCATAATGCTCGAAGTTCGGTGCCGTTTCCTCGTCCGCTTTGGGAAGCGCCACCCAGGTTTGAATACCGTGAATCGTGTGGCCGGCGGCGCGCACATCCGGACCGGTCCGCTCCGAGTGAACAATCCCGCTGCCCGCCACCATCCAGTTCACATCGCCGGGCTCGATCGATTGCACCGAACCGATATTGTCGCGATGAACCTGCGAGCCTTCGAACAGATAGGTGACGGTCGCCAACCCGATATGCGGATGCGGCCGCACGTCGATGCCTTTTCCCGGCGGAAAGTGCGCCGGCCCGAAATAATCGAAGAAGACGAACGGGCCGACCGACCGGCGCTCGGTGGAAGGCAGCAGCCGATGGACCATGAAGCCGTCGCCCAGATCCCGCATTCGTCCCGGCAGCAAAATCATGGCGGACAGCCCCTTCGTGTTGCCCGACAAGACTAACGCAGGGCCGAACGGTATTCCATCGCGCGCCGGCAAGACGAATCGTCAGGCGCGCTCAACCCGGCAGGCATAGCAGCCGCGTCGCGCGAAATGAATGTGGATGTAATCCGTGTCCGCGCGGTCGAATAGTCGCGCCAGCAGCTTTTCGACGGCGGCGCCATCGACCACATCGGCATCGACCATCGATCCGTCACTGTCGTACGCACGAACGGACAACAAATGACCGAGCAGCACTGGCGGCAGTTCACCTGCCCCGTCGAAGGCTTTGCGCGCGGTTTCCCGCACGAAGATGGGGCCCGCCGCGCGGTAGGGCGAATGGGCGGGTTGGTGCTCGAAGGGAAGCAACAGGAGGCTTTCGCCGGGCTGTGCATCTTCGAGGCTTACGCGGCACGGAAATCCGGGCTTCTCGTCGGCGATCATACGGCGCATGCCTCTCGCCACGAGCTCGTCGTCGGCGAGTCCCATCAAGAGCTCGAATGACCCGGTCGGTAATCCCAGGAAACGGAACGGCATGGCGGCCTCGCGCGGCGATTTCACGGCCCTTGTGCCTGCACGCGACGCGGGCTTCGACCCGGTTCTTGCGAAAGCGGCACGGAGCTTGCGACGCTTGGCCTTCGCGTATCGAAGCGAGACAGCACCGTGAAATGCCTGCTTGCCCTGCTTCTCACTTTGGGGACCCTTGGAACGGCCCATGCCGGCTATGTGTCAGCCGATCCCAAGGCCGTCGCGAGCATCAAGGCGGGGCACCACGACTGTCCCCATTGCAATCTCGCAGGCGCAGACCTCAGCAATCAATGCGTCAAGCAGGGCAATCTGGAGGGGGCAGATTTCAGTCACGCCAGACTGTTTCTGACGTGCATGTCCTATGCCGATTTTCGCGGCGCCTCGTTCCGCAGCACGGATCTGTCGGGCGCCAATCTGGCCCACGCCAAGCTTGACGGCGCCGATTTCTCGGGCGCCCAGCTCACGATCACCAGTTTCAAGGGAACCGATCTCAGCCGCGCCAGGGGGCTGACTCAAAAACAACTCGATCAAGCTTGCGGCGACGCGCAGACCGTTCCGCCTGCAGGTCTCCATGTGAAGACCTGCTCTTGATTTCTCCGCCTGGGAACACCTTGCCCCCGTCCGCTCTTGGAGCAGACGGGGGTTTCTTTTTGTCTCAGACCACGCTCAGCGATCCGGCAGCCACAGCGCAGTATGATCCTTTGCGTGCATCAGCACGGACGCGACCATGACGCCGGCCTTGTTGTATGTGCCCCGCACGAGAACACCGTGGCCGACCGCCGGTGGCGCCAGCTCGAAATTCTTCGCCGCCGACAGAGCATCAACCGTCACGAGCGTACCGTCGCGCTTCTGGACGGTCACGGTCGAGCCGCTGATGCCATGCACCTTGCCGTAGATTTCGTGCTGACCGGGAGCCAACGCGACTTGTACCAACGCGTGAGCCGCGACGGGAATTTTGACGGCAGGCGTGGTCGGACTGGCGAGGCCGAAGATCGCAAGGCCCTGATAGCTCGCGACATAGACCTTTCCGTTCGCAACCACGGGCACGATGTTGGCATTGCCGCCCGTATTGGGCCATGTTCCGGCATTGGCAGTGAATATATTGGCGCCGGTCAAGGCGTTGAACGCGTT
>JBEKDC010000359.1:0-3763 GCA_050014535.1 Rhizomicrobium sp. | reverse complement strand
ATGCGTGCGCGGGCCGAGAGCACATCCGGCCTGCGGCCCAGAAGATCGGCCGGCAATTCGTTCGGCAGCGCGAGCGCGGTATCGAGCTTCACGCTCGGCCGCGCAATGCTTCCATAAACGTCGGCGCCGTGGCCGATCAGTGCAGCAATTTCGTGAACCGCAACTTCGCGCGCGGCGTCGGACTGCTCGCGATATTGATGCGCTTGCGCCAGAAGCGCATCGGCTTCTTTCTGCTCCACAAGACTGTCCAGGCCGCTTTTCACGCGCCTGTCCGTCAACGAAACGAGCGCCTGCTGTTCCTTCTCGTTGTCCGCGGCGACGTCGCCGAGCTTGCAGGCGCGATCGAGGCCGATATAAGCCTGCGCGAGCGCACCGGCGAGCGCGAGCCGCGCTCCGGCGGCGTCATATTCCGCGGCGCGCGCCAGCGCCTTTGCCTTGCGGATCTGCGAGGCCTGCTTGCCCCAGAAGTCGATGTCCCACGAAAGATTGGCTTGTTCCGTTCCCATCCAGTGCGTGGTGCCCGCATAAGGCGGAGGAATGATGTAGTTGCGGCTGAAGCGTTGCAGCTGGTCTTGGGCTTGATAGGTGAGTTGCGGGTAAAGTCGCGACCGCGCGCTGTCGACTTCGGCCTGGGCCGCGCGCAGGCGCGCGAGCGCGTCCTCAAGCGTGGGATTGCCTGTGAGTGCCATGTCGGCCAACCGGTCGAGTTGCGGATCGCCGAAAGCCTTCCACCAATCTTGTGCAACGGCGGGCGCCGGTGCCGCGCCAAGACCGAGCGAGGAATCGGCAATCGTTTTGGTTTGCGGCACGATGTCCGACGGAACGCAGGCCGAGACGGCCAATGCGGCCATGCAGAGTGCGACGAGGCGTGTCATGCCGCGCGCTCCCGCCGCGACAGCGCGTTCTCCTCGCCGCGATCTTCGATTTCGCGGGCCCGCACCAGCAAACGGGTCAACAACGCGATCAACGTTTTCGCTTCGTGCGCCGAAAACCCTTCAAGCAGATTGTTGCAATGCGCGACGACCTCCGGCAGCACGGCGCCGATCGCGGCGCGTCCTGCAGGCGTGAGCGCAAGCGTCACGACCCTGCGGTCCTTTCGATCGCGCGTGCGCCGGATCAGGCCGCGCGCGTCAAGCTGATCGACCAGGCGCGTCAGCGAGCCGCTGTCATGCGAGAGCTCGCGCGAAATGTCCGCACAGGTGTTCGCGATGCCGTCGCGCAGGCACATCAATACGCGCCATTGCGAGAAGCTGAGGTCCTGCTTGTCGAACACCGCCTCGATCTGCGGCCGCATCAGGCTTTGCGCGCGCGACACGAGATAGCCCACGCAATCGCGGGCGGCGAAGGTCTCGGGACGGTAATAAGCGGCCATCGGTCCCCCGGCGGAAATTGCAGCTGCCGAAGCAATTACTGCTTGGGCAGGCTTTTTTCAAGCGGGGTCGCCCATGCCGAAAACGCATGGATCGGGGTTCAAGAAATGCGTTTGGGCCGGAAGCCTTCGATCAGTGCGCGCATCACCGCGTCGTTGAGGCGATCGAAGTCGAATTCGTGCGTCAATTTCCCGGCAAGCTGCAGCACGACCGCGCCATGGATCGCGGCCCAGAACACATGCCCGATTTCGTCCGGATCGCCTTGAAGCAGGCCTTCCTCGATCATCCCGGGGATGTGCTGGGTCATGGTGGCGCGAGCCCGCGTGGTCGCGCGCATCAGGTCGGGATATTTCTCCTCACCGGGTTGCGAGAGATCGAACATCATCCGGTAGGCTTGGGGCTCGCCGAACGCGAACTTCACATAGGCGTCTCCCGCCGCCGCGGCGCGCTCGGCAGCGTTGCCCGGCTTCGCAAAAGCCCGCTCCAGCACGCCGGCAAAACGGTCGAAGGCGCGGGCCCGGACGGCGGCCAGCATGTCGTCCTTGTCGCGAAAGTAGCGGTAGGGAGTCATGGGGCTGACCCCCAGCGCCGTGGCCAGCTCGCGCATGGAAAAGCCTTCGGACCCTCGCTCGGCGAACAGCCCAGTGGCGGCCTCGCAAAGGCGTTCGCGGAATTCGGCCACTTCCGGCTTGGACAGGGCTCGGGGCAGGGGGGTAACCTCTCGAAAAATAGCACTTGCACCGGTCTATCGCTTACGGTATAAATTTACAACGTAAATTATAAAGCCGATGGAGGATGACATGAACGCGCCCGCCCGCATCAATCCCTATCTCTCCGGAAATTTCGCGCCGATCGCGACGGAAGACGATTTCGCCGATCTGCCGCTGACAGGCGCGCTGCCGCGCGAACTCGCGGGCACCTATTACCGCACGGGACCCAATCCGCAATTCGCGCCGCGCGACGATCAATATCATTGGTTCGCGGGCGACGGGATGATCCATGCCTTCCGCGTGGCCGACGGAAAAATCTCCTATCGCAACCGCTGGGTCCGCACGCCGAAATGGGAACTCGAGCACGCCGCGGGCCACGCGCTGTTCGGAACCTTCGGCAATCCGATGACGACGGATCCGTCCGCGCTGGGCCATGACAGCGGCGTCGCCAACACCAACATCGTTTTTCATGCCGGACGCCTGCTGGCGCTGGAAGAGGGCCATCAGCCGTTCGAGCTCGACTCGAAGACGCTGGATCCCCGCGGCTACATTCCTTATGCAGGCAAAGCCAATCGCTTCACCGCGCATCCGAAATTCGATCCCGAGACGGGCGAGATGGTGTTCTTCGGCTACATGGCCGGCGAAGGCTTCTTCACAAACGACATTGCGTATGGCGTCGTCGACAGGAGCGGCAAGGTCACGCGGCTCGACACGTTCCAGGCGCCGTTCGCGAGCATGGTGCATGATTTCTTCGTGACGAGAAATTATGTGATGTTTCCCGTGCTGCCGTTGACGGGGAATCTCGAACGCGTGATGGGCGGCGGGCCCGCTTTCGCCTGGGAGCCGGAAAAAGGATCGCATATCGGGCTGATGCGGCGCGATGCCGGCGTCGAATCGATGCGGTGGTTCACGACAGATCCCTGCTACGTGTTCCATCCCATGAACATGTGGGAAGACGGCGACAAGATTTATGCCGACGTCATGCAGTATGAGAACGCGCCGCTGTTTCCCAATGTGGACGGCTCGCCCGGCACACCCGCTTCCGCGCGCCTGTGCCGCTGGACGTTCGATCTTTCCGGCAAGACTGACACGATCGCACGCGCCTATATCGACGATTCGGCCGGCGAGTTTCCGCGGCTCGACGAACGCCGCGCCGGCCTTCCCTATCGCCACGGTTATTTCGCGGCGAACTCGCGCAACGGCACCGACGTCAAGTTCGATGCGATCGCCCACATCGATTTCGCGAGCGGAAAAAAATCGCTGCATAGTCTTCCCAAAGGCGACGCTGTCGGCGAGCCGGTGTTTGTGCCGCGCTCCGCCACAACCGGCGAAGGCGACGGCTGGCTCGTGGCCGTCGCCTATCGCGGCGCGGAAAACCGCAGCGACTTCATCGTGCTCGACGCGCAGAACGTGGCGGCCGGCCCGATCGCAACCGCGGCACTGCCGCGCCGCGTGCCCTTCGGCTTCCACGGCAATTGGGTGGGTGCGTCATAAGACGCGGGGCCCTCGGCGTTGATATCCGTGGAAATTCGCAACGCTCGATTGCGATAAATCGGCATATCCTGCCGTGAAGCGGCGGGTTGTGCTGACCCCGAATCAGCCCGATTCAGTGCGCTTTAGCGGACATGTCGGCGCTCCAGAGCAGCCCGCCGAGGATCGCGGCGATGGCGAAGAGTGCCGGGA
>JBEKDC010000358.1:0-3777 GCA_050014535.1 Rhizomicrobium sp. | reverse complement strand
AAGGTGATTTGCTGCGCCTGCGAATGGCCTTAGAGCCCTTTCTCTGCCCCCGCCTTTTTTGCCGCAGTGGCGAAATAGAGCTCCTGCAGCCGGCGGGTGACGGGGCCCGGTTTGCCGTCGCCGACCGGCTTTCCGTCGATGGCGACAATGGGCGTGATTCCCGCCGACGCCGCCGATAGAAACGCCTCGCGCCCACCGGCAGCTTCCTCCGGCGTGAAGCGACGCTCGATGATCGGAATTTGGGCTTCTGCCGCCGCTTCGAGCGCCACTCGACGGGTAACGCCAGGAAGAATTGCATTGCTGAGGTCGCGGGTGACGAGACACCCCTCCCCGTCCACGATCCAGGCCGTCGTCGAGCTGCCCTCCGTCACAAAGCCGTCGCGATCGACCAGCCACGCTTCATAAGCGCCGACCGTGCGCGCAGCAGTCTTGGCGAGAACGTTCGCTATGAGACCGGTCGATTTGATATCGCAGCGCGCCCATCGCTGGTCCGGCAACGTCACCACGCGCACGCCTGCGCTGCGCCGCTGATCGTTGGCATGCACATCGAGGCTTCGCGATGTGAGAATCAAGGTCGGCTTGGGAGGATGCGACGGAATCGGATGATCGCGGCGCAGGGTTCCGCGAGTAATCTGCAGATAGATCAATCCGTTCTCAACGCGATTGCGCCGCGCGATCTCCCGCAGCACGAATTTGAGAGATTTGCGCGCGATGGGCATCGCCATATCGAGTTCGCGCAGCGAATGCTCTAGCCGGTCGAGATGTTCTTCCTCGTCGAAGATGTCGCCGCCGGCGATGCTCCACACTTCATAGATCGCATCGGCGAATTGCAGCCCGCGATCCTCCACATGCACGCCGGCTTCCGCGTGCGCGACATAGCGCCCATTGACATAAGCAACGCGGCCCGACGGCGCGCGCGTGGGCCAGCCGTGAGTCGTCAATCGCATCAAGCGTTATAGATCTGTTCGCGGCCTGTCGGTCCCACACCCAGCGACTTGAGCTTGCGGTGCAGCGCCGAACGTTCCATGCCGATGAACGACGCGGTACGCGAAATGTTGCCGCCGAAGCGGTTGATCTGTGCCATCAGATATTCACGCTCGAAGATCTCGCGCGCTTCGCGCAACGGCAGCGAAATCACGAGATCGCTTTTGCCGCTGTTGCTCCAGGCGGCGCCGTTGCCGAGATCGGACGGAAGCAGATCGGCCGAGATCGCGACTTCCGCGTCATCGGTCGCGAGGATCAGCAAGCGCTCCACGATATTGCGCAGTTGGCGCACATTGCCCGGCCAGTCATGCGCTTGAAGGACGGCCATCGCATCGTCGCCGATCTCGCGCATTGGAAGGCCCGATGCCGCGGACAACCGCTTCATGATATGCGACACGAGATGCGGAATGTCGTCGCGCCGTTCGGCCAGCGACGGCACACGCACCGGCACGACATTGAGCCGATGGTAGAGATCCTCGCGGAATTGCCCCGCTTCGATCTCCGTGCGCAGGTCGCGCGTCGACGACGAGATCACGCGTGCATCGACCTGCACCCGCGTCGTGCCGCCCTGGCGCAGGAAGGTCTGATCGACCAGCACGCGCAATATCTTGCCTTGCGTCTCTAGCGGCATGTCGGCCACTTCGTCGAGATAGAGCGTACCGTTATGCGCGACTTCCAGCAGGCCGATCTTGCGCGGACCATCCTCCGGCTCCTCGCCGAACAATTCCGTCTCGATGCGATCGGGCGCCATGGTCGCGCAATTGATCGCGACGAACGCATTGCCCGCGCGCCGCGAACGGCTGTGCATCAGCCGCGCGACGACCTCTTTTCCCGAACCCGCGGGGCCCGTGATGAGGACGCGGCTGCCGGTCGGTGCGATCTTGTCGATGAGCTGGCGCACCTGCGAAATCGCGGACGACACGCCCACGAGATCCTGCTCGTCGCCGGCCTTCAATTTCAATTCCTGCACTTCGCGTTTCAGGCGCGCCGCTTCCAGCGCGCGGCCGACGACATGGATCAACCGGTCCGCCTTGAACGGCTTCTCGATGAAATCGTAAGCACCCTTCTTGATCGAGGCGACCGCCGTCTCGACCGTGCCGTGACCGCTGATCATCACCACGGGCAGATCGGGATGCTCGCGCTTCAGGACATCCAGCACCTGGATGCCGTCGAGGCGGCTGCCCTGCAGCCAGATGTCCAGCACCACAAGCTGCGGCCGGCGCGAGCGCACGCTCGCGATCGCGCTGTCGCTGTCCGCGGCCACGCGCGTGTCATAGCCCTCGTCGTGAAGGATGCCTGCAATCAGCTCGCGGATATCCTCTTCGTCGTCGACGATGAGAATCTCAGGCGCGATCAGCAATCCGTTCTTGCTCATCCCCTAACCCCTTTTTTGTTTCTCGCACGCTTTTTTGACGAATCGGAAAAGTCAGGCGCACTTCGGCGCCGTGCTCTTCCTCGCCCCTGTCCGACAGCGCGATTTCGCCGCCATGGTCTTCCAGAATCTTGCGCACGATGGCGAGCCCGAGGCCCGTGCCTTTCGCGCGCGTGGTGACATAAGGCTCCGTGAGCCGGTGACGATGCTCGGACGGCAGGCCGATGCCGTTGTCCGCCACCCGAAACGTCACGCGCTCGCCATTGGCATCGAGCGCGATCGCGATGCGTCCCGCTTCTTCGCCGCCCGCCGCTTCGCGCGCGCCGATCGCTTCGGTCGCATTCTTGAGCACATTGGTCAATGCCTGCGAGACGAGACGTCCGTCGCATTCGAACTTGACCGCTTCGGAAGGCGCGCTGGTTTCGAACGTGATCTGCGGATGGGCGACTCTCTGCAGGAACACCGCCTGATGGATCAGCTCCTGCGCGTTCTCGCGCCGCATCACCGGTACCGGCATGCGCGCGAAAGACGAGAACTCGTCCACCATGCGGCCGATATCGCCCACCTGGCGGATAATCGTGTCCGTGCATTGCTGGAACACTTCGGGATCGGTAACGACTTCCTTCGCGTATTTGCGCTTGAGGCGCTCGGCCGAAAGCTGGATCGGGGTCAGCGGATTTTTGATCTCGTGCGCGATGCGCCGCGCGACGTCGGCCCACGCGGCCGTGCGCTGCGCGGAGACGAGATCGGTGATGTCGTCGAAGGTGACGATGAAATCGCCCTCGCCTTGCTCGCTGTCCACCTGCACGCTGAGGCTGCGCACGGTTCCGCCGCGCTTGACTGTCGCCTCGCCGCTCGCGCGGCCGATAGGTTCCTGCAATGCGCGACGGATGAGGCCCGACAGTTCCGGCACCGCTTCCGCGTAATGGCGGCCTTCGATTTCCTCCGGCGTCGCATTGAGGAGGCGCGCCGCGGCGCGATTGACGATGGTGATCTTGCCTTCGCCGTCGAGGCCGATCACGCCGGCGCTCACTCCCGCAAGGACCGCTTCCGTGAAGCGGCGCCGCGCATCGATCTGATGGCTGGCCTCGATCAGCTCCGTGCGCTGCACGCTGAGCTGCGCCGTCATGCGATTGAAGGCGCGTCCGAGCAGGCCGATCTCGTCATCCTCCCGATCGATTTCCACCTGCGCCTTGAGATCGCCTTCCGACACGCGCTCCGCCGCGCCGATCAATCGCGAAATCGGTTTGATCAGCCGGTTTGCGGCCCACAGGCCCAGCCAAATCGCGGCCAAAAGAATAAGCAGCGCGACGACCGCATAGAGCGCCGCAAAAATGAGCTGATATTTCGCACGATCCCGATCGAGGCGCTTGTACTCGCCGACCGCACTCATGGTGCGCTGGTAATAGCCGAACACTTCC
>JBEKDC010000357.1:0-3803 GCA_050014535.1 Rhizomicrobium sp. | reverse complement strand
TTCCGCACCGTCGAGGCCTCTGGCCTGGATGGCATAAACCGGACTATCCGTCCGAATCTGTTTTCCAAGCGCATCGAGCTCGATGACGGTTCCGCCGATTCCGTGCACGATAAAGAGCGGCTTACTACCATCGCCGGATTTGAGAAGCACCAGCGGAGAAAACCCGGCCTCCCCTTCGCTTTCCAGCAGATCGGCCTGTTCGGCAATCGTCGGCGCATCGTAGATCGTGGTGATGGGGAATTTCCGGCCGAATTGCCGCTCGATCTCCAGCAACAGGCCGACCGCGAGCAGCGAGTCGCCGCCAAGGTCGAAGAAATTGCTGTCGGGACAGATCGGCGCGGTCTGCAATGTGCGCGACCAGATGTCGGTCAGGCCGGCGACGATCGTCTCGCGGATCGCGCCGCGCTCGCCGGCCGTGGGAGCAACGGCAATTTCCGTCGCGTGCCGGGCCTGAGATTCCGACTTGGATATCGCGGCGATCACGATCCGCTGAGGCCCGCGACGCGCGCCTCCCCCCGGCTGTCCGAGTGGAAGCTCCATTCGATCTTTGTTTGCGCAATCTGATGGAGCCAGGCGCGAAAGATTCCGATTCCAGACCCCCTTCGCTCGCTTCCGCTTGTCGAACGGGCCGACGGAGACGGGAAATCCCGCATGATTTCGGCATGGCGTTCCGCGTGCGCGCGATCCCGGAAGCGATTCAGTTCCGTCGCCTCGACTGGCGTGAAATATCCTGACGGCATCTGCGGATAGGCATCGGCTTCGGCCGCGAGAAAGCGCCGGACATCGCGCTTGTGCTCCCGCCAGAGCGACAAGGGGTCATATTCCGGGTGCCCCTGAAAGAACACGAGCAGATTACGTTTCTGCTTGACGAACAAATCCGCTCCGGCGTCGGGCGAATAAGTGAGAACTTGATAGCCGCAAGCTTCCAACGCATCGGCAGAAACCTCATTCCACCGCGAATGCGCGATTCTGAGGATCGGCGCGACGGTCTGGGTGAGGTCATGCGGGCAGACGACGCTGTGGTCGAATACGCCGAAACGCTTCAGCGGCAAACGATGGCGTTCGATGCCATCGAAATGCAGCACGGCCGCGTGGGACGCGAGGCAAGAAAAAATCGCCGGCGGACCTTCGCCTGCGATCCAGTCGAACAAGTCCGCCAGCGACGTCCAATAGGGTTCCCGGCGCAGGTCGGAGAGCTTCGGCTCGGTTCCGGTGACGATCAGGCCGTCGAGATCGGCGCTGCGCAATTCGGACGCGTCGCGATAATTGCGGTCGAGCAGATGATGTTCTCCAGCTTCGCCGCGCGGCACTCCCGGCAACGAATAGTTGATGATTTCAACCTGCCGATCGGCGGCGGAAAGGATGGCGCGAAACTGCCGCTCGGTGGCCTCGAGTGCCGAATCCGGCATGTTGTTGACAAGCCCGATACGGACCATGCGGCCGGCTGCGAGACCCGGTGCGTATCGGCCCCACAGCCCGCGATCTGTCACGACAGGCATGACTCAGAACCCTGCCGCCACGAGCCGCGGCTGCATGACCGGCGCGATCTTGGCCGGACAGGAAATTGCCGCATCGAGAGCCTGCGACAAATCCTCGATCAGATCGTCCATATGCTCGATACCGACGCTGAGCCGGATCATTTCCGGCTTCACGCCTGCGCGCTCCAACTCCGCCGGCGTCAATTGCCGGTGTGTCGTGGACGCCGGATGGCAGGCGACCGATTTCGCGTCTCCTATATTGACGAGGCGTTTGATAAGCTTCAGCGCATCGTAAAATTGCCGTCCCGCCTCGAAGCCGCCTTTGAGTCCGAAAGTCAGGAACGATCCGCCCCGCCCGCCCAGATATTTCTTGGCAAGCGCGTGACAGGGATCGTTCACGTCGGCGAGATACTGGCACCATTCCACCCGCGGATGCGTGCTCAGATAGCCGGCAACGCGCGTCGCGTTCTTGACATGACGTTCCATACGCAGCGGCAGGGTCTCGATGCCTTGCAGCAAGAGAAACGCGCTGAGCGGAGAAAGCACGGAGCCGGTGTTGCGCTGACAGACCGTGCGGCAGCGCGCGATGTAGGCGCTGTCGCCATATTGCTCTGTATAAACAACGCCGTGATAGGCGGGCTCCGGTGCGGTCAACATGGCAAAGCGCTTGCGGTGTTCGGTCCAGGGGAACTTCCCGCTGTCCACGATCGCGCCGCCCATGGTGGTGCCGTGGCCGCCGATGAACTTCGTCAGCGAGTGCACGACGATATCGGCGCCATAGCGGATCGGCTTGAGCAGGATCGGCGTCGCGATGGTGTTGTCTACTATCAGCGGCACGCCGTTTCTGTGCGCGACCTCGGCCAGCGCTTCGATATCGGCGATATTTCCGGCCGGATTTCCGATGCTCTCGCAATAGACGGCGCGCGTATTCTCATCGATCAGTTTTTCGACGTCCGCGGAATTGTCGCTCGCGGCAAAACGGACATCGACCCCCTGTTTGCGGAAGACATGCTCGAACAGGGTGACGGTTGCGCCGTAGAGCTGCGGCAGGGTGACGATGTTGGTTCCGGCTTCGACGAGATTGGCGATGGCGTAATGGACCGCCGCCATTCCCGAGCCGACGCACAGCGCATCGCGTCCCAGCTCGAGGGCGGCGACGCGCTGCTCCAGCACGGCCGTCGTGGGGTTTCCCAGCCGGCTGTAGATGTTGCCCGGCACTTCGAGGTTGAAGAGCGCCGCGCCGTGGTCCGCGCTATCGAATTCGTAAGCAACCGTCTGGTAGATCGGAACCGCGACCGATTTCGTCGTCGGGTCCGTATCGTAACCGGCATGGATCGAGATGGTCTCGTCGCGCATGATTGTGAGCCGCCGGCCGGTCAGAGCCCGAGAGCGGACTGCTCCTTTCGAAGATCACCCCATACCGAGTGTCGCGGGAATTGATTACTACTTAACTGTGCAGCCGAATCACGGCGCTCCGGGGATGCGCCAGATGTGGAGAGGCTATCGTGAACGGCGCTGAAAGCCTGATCCGCACGCTGACGCAAGGCGGCGTCGATATCTGCTTCATGAATCCGGGAACGTCGGAAATGCATTTCGTCGCGGCACTCGACCAGGTGCCCGAGATGCGCGGCGTGCCATGCTTGTTCGAAGGCGTCGCGTCCGGCGCTGCCGACGGCTACGCCCGGATGGCGGGACGGCCTGCGAGCACATTGTTCCATCTTGGGCCAGGGCTCTCGAACGCTCTCGCGAACATGCACAATGCGGGCCGTGCGCGCGTGCCGATGGTTAACATCGTCGGCGAGCACGCGACGTTCCATCGCCAATATGATGCCCCGCTGACCTCCGACATCGAAGCCATCGCAAAGCCCTTTTCGCGCTGGCTGCGCACTACGGCCTCGGCGAGCGATGTCGGGCAAGACTGCGCCGAAGCGATCGCGGCGGCGCGCACGGCGCCGGGCCGGATCGCCACGCTTATTCTGCCGGCCGACGCTGCATGGAGCGAAGGCGGGCATGTCGCCGCCGTTCCTGCGAGCCCACCGGCGCCCGCCGTCGAGCAATCGCGGGTCGATGACGCGGCCATTGCACTGCGCAACGGCAAGCGGACAGCCATCATCCTTGGCGCACATCTGACGGAAGGCGTGACGCTTCTTACGGCCGCGCGAATTTCAGCGGTCACGAACGCGAAACTGCTTGCGCCTTTTGCCTTCACGCGCATCTCGCGCGGCGCGGGGCTGCCGATCGTGACGCGCATCCCCTATGTGACCGACGATGCGCTCGAAATGCTGCGCGAATTCGATCAATTGATATTGCTGGGCGCGGCACCGC
>JBEKDC010000356.1:0-3829 GCA_050014535.1 Rhizomicrobium sp. | reverse complement strand
CGCGGCGCCCTTGGCGGCGCCTGCCGCAGGAGCGGCCGCTCCCGCCGTTGTCGCAGCCGCCGGTGCGGCCGCTGCGGCGCCCGGGGCGCCGGTGGGTCCCGTCGCCGGAGCGACTTCTTCCACGACCGGCGCGTTGAGCGCGGCCGCTGCTGCGGCTGCCGCGGCTTTCTGCTCTTCGATCACGCTGGTCGGCGCCACGATCGAGGCGATGGTGAAGTCGCGTTCGCGAATGGTGCAGATCACGCCATCGGGCAACTTGAACGCCGAAATGTGCAGCGAATCGTGGATGTCGAGTTCCGACAGATCGCCTTCGATGAATTCCGGGATGTTGTCGACCGGGCAAAGCAACTCGACCGTGTGGCGCACGATGTTCAGCACGCCGCCGCGCTTCAGACCCGGCGAAGCTTCCTGACCTCTGAAATGCACGGGAATTTCGAGCCGGATCTTTGAGCCCTGGACGAGGCGCATGAAGTCCACATGCACGGGACGGTCGCTGACGGGATCGAGTTGAAGCTGGCGCGGAATCACGCGCGTCTTCTTGCCGGCCACGTCGAGATTGAAGAGCGTGGTGAGGAAGCCGCCGGTGCCGGTGTGGCGCTCGAGGGCGTGCCGGTCGATGGCCACATTCTCGGGTGCCGACTCGCCGCCATAGACAACGGCCGGAACGAGACCCTTGCGGCGGGACTGATAGGCCGGGCCCTTGCCCGTGCCTGTGCGCACTTCTGCGGCCAGTTCCTGCATCTCACGCATGGCTTAAGTCCTTGATTTTCCAGCCCGTCTCGGCAGGGCAAATGGCTTGTTGGGCCGGGAAGCCGGGGTTTTTAGCGGAAGGCACCGGGCAAGGCAACAGGAGAGGCCTTTACCCCTTCGATCAGCGTCGGGTCGCAGGCTTTGGCCGGGTGCGCGCGAGCGGCGCTGCATTGTCGGCCGCTTCGCGCACCAGCGCCTCCAGTTCGCGCGCCGGAATCTTCTTCAGGTTGAGAAACGCGCGGGTGACCTTGCCCCAGTGCAGCGGCTCGAACGCCTCCGGCCGCACCTCGAACAGAATCTCCTGATGCTCCTCGTTCAGGTGGAACATCGCCTTCTGCGTGTCCGGCCGCAGCGTGATGAAGATGCGCCGCTTGGTGCGGAACGCCGGCACGCCCCAGTGATCGACTTCCGCGACGCCGGGAAGCGCGAGCGCAAAACGCCGGACATCTTCGCAGGTGGACATTCAGCGATCTCGCGCGCGATTCCTAGGACCGCATGATGCCGCATTTTGCTTCGCGTCCGCCAGCGGGAAACGCTTCAGCCGAACGCGGGCTCGCGAAGCAGCTGCCGGCGATCATACGCTCCTGTAATCAACTCCCGATCTCCTTCGCCAGAGCCTCGAACACCGCGGTGAGTTCGGCACGACGCTTCGCATCGGTGACGGCGGCAAGGGCAGGCTTGATGATCAGTCGGTCGATCGTGGCAAGTCGGGACGCGAGATCGGTCTTTGCGCGCATTTGGCGAACGGTCGCCCGGTCCGGAAACATCTTATCGGCGATAGCGCCGGCCGAATTCAGCGCCGCCTCCTGGCTGTCGAACCAGTTCGTCCAGGCGCCGGCGAACCACAAGCCGTCGAGACCCTGATAGTCCGCGATCTCGTCACGCGCCTGCAGGAATTCATATGTCGGCACGATAACGGGATGCTCTCCCGGCAGGATCGGGGAGTACGCATTCGGATCGAAATCGGGATTGCCCCAGGATTTGAATATCGGAATGGGACTGCCCTGTACCTCGGGCCTGAGCGCACCGAACCAGACCGTGAAGAGATATTGCAGCGCGCCGCTGCCGGTCTTGGACGTGAGGATGTTCACGGCCTCCCAATCGCCCGTTGTGCCGGGCATATAGTTGCTTTCGTATTCCTGCAAGGTGATGGGAAGGCGCGCGAATTGAAGCTGCGACAGGTAAAGAATGACCTCGGAATTGTACTGGCCCGCGGTCAAAACAGCGGCGGCGTCGGGACCGTCGATCGCAAAGACAAGCGCTTCGGCCGTGTACTCGTTTCCGGCAGCGGACTTCACGGTCCAGTTAGCGCCGGTCCAGGAGGCGCTGACCGCTTTAGTAGACAAGAGCGGCGACACCGGCGTCGCGGCGAGCGTTTGCTGCAAAATATATTGCAGGCCCTGGATGCAGTTCAGCACCGTGAAAAGGCCTCCCGAGGCGTTCGCCCCGGGCGTCTCGGGGTGCACGGAATCGACAAGATATGAAACCGTGTACCAGGCGCTGCAACTGTTGAGCGTGTCGGGATCGACGGTGTCGAATTGATAGAGGAACGGCAGAATGGCGTTCGTCCGGAACGAACTGGGAATGAGAAGAAGCCCGTTCACCCAGTCCTTGACGGACGTCTCGTCTTCCCAGCCTTTTTTGTAGAGCTTGCAGGCCTCATATAGGAATATTCCGAAATCGATGAAGTCGTCGAGATGTGCGAGGACATAGGCAGCGGTCAGCTGCGCGGGAATCTTGAAGACGAGCTTGTCGGTCGTTCGGTCCCAGATCGTGACTCCGGCCGACGCGCTGACGATGGTTTGGGGATTGTTCAGGCCGAGCGTTTCTATCAGCTGGCAATAGTTCGGCTGTGCGTTTTGAGAAAAGAACTGCGCGCCCGCATCGACAACGACCTCGTAGCTGCTTGTAGGAGATTGAGGAGGCGGTGGAGTATCGACCGTCACGGTTACGCTTTCGACGTTGCCGCCGATGCGGTCGCGCGCTTCGAGCAGAATGACGCTTAAGTCGGGCTTGCGGGTCGTGAGCTCGTAGGCGCTGAATATGCCGCCGGCACCCGCGCCGACAATGATTGCGCTCCTTGGGTCGCGTTTTTCCTCGACGAACGAATAGGCGATGCCCGCCTTGCTCTTTTTGTCGTCATCGCAATTTTGCCGCGTCACGTCGATCCCGATTCTGCCGCGCTCGTTGGGACTGGCGCCGCCGGTCGTCGTGCAGGGACACTTTCCGAGATTGTCTTTCGGAGTGAAATTGTAACCGAGCACGATCGGATCCTTTTCCGTGCCTCCGCCCGACTGGCTGCTGATGATTATGCCGATTTCTCCGATCGCCGCGCCTTTCGATCCTGTGGTCGACGACGCCGTACCCTGCAACGATGTGTTCGGCAATACGGCATCGCCGATTGAGATTCCCTCCAGTTTGCCCTTGTCGATCGAGATGCTCCTGACGGTGAGGAGAGCTTTGGAGTTGTTCGTGATCGTGACGGTGGCCTTGTCGCAGCAGCTCATTTGCATCCCCCGTTTCGCACGTCCTCCAACGGACGGCGGCAGATTGTTCAGCGGTGCCAACGCGAACAACCGCTGAGGATTCGAACGCATGCGATCGGCTCCGCTGCACCGGCCGCGACACCTACTCACGTCGAACTACCAATTCAACCTAAGGTACGATCAAATCTCAGTCAATATTGCAGGTTGTATTGCCGGACAGGCGATTCTGAATATCCGCCCCGCATCGTTTCGCAGTCGAACCGGTACGATGCGCAATCGAGACGTGACTCGCGTTCGGACAGTTGCGCGCACTTTTGGTAGCCGGGATTGAATGGACGATCGCCGAGGATCACGGAAGCGTCGATCGGCCGGAGATTTGAGTCCGGCTCCGTCGCCGGGGCAGGTCGGTTCATTCCATTTTTTCCAGGGCTTCCTGTTCGACCTTCAATTCCTCGACCGTCTCGTCCCGCAACTCGCGGACTTCTTCGACGGTCAGGGTTTCAATACCGACGAATTTGTTCTTGGCCGGCTCAAGCGCGCGGATCAGTTCGTTGAGCTTGGCCTGGATGGCGGCATCGTCCCGGTTCTGTTTG
>JBEKDC010000355.1:0-3832 GCA_050014535.1 Rhizomicrobium sp. | reverse complement strand
ATTCAGGAGCGGATGATGGCAAAGCGCGCGAACGCCAAGACGATCGAAGTGAACGCCAGCCATGTGGCCTACATGTCTCACCCGAAGGAAACAGCCAAGCTTATCGAGGAGATGGCTACCTCCGCACACTAGAAGCCGGGAGGTCATTGCGAACCGAGTGAGAAGCGCGTCCTGCGCCAAAGCGGAAACACGTTGGCGCAGGACGCGACATCGAAATCGACAGGGGCAACATTTGCAAGGAGAATGGTCATGGCACAGCACGTCAAGAATGTAGTTCTGGTACATGGAGCTTTCGCGGATGGCTCCGGATGGGAAGCTGTCGCTAACATCCTCATGAAAAATGGTTACAAGGTATCGGTGGCACAGCCCCCCGAGACCTCTTACGCAGACGATCAAAGGTCTACGAAGGCGGCAATTGAAGCAATGGGCGGGCCAGTCGTTTTGGTCGGCCACAGCTATGGCGGATCAATTATCACCGAGGCTGGTAATCATCCTAACGTCGGAGCGCTTGTTTATATCGCCGCATTCGCGCTCGATGAAGGCGAAAGCTGCGCATCAATCGAGCAGGCCCTGCCGCAAGCCTCAACAGCCTTCAGGCCGGATAACAATGGCAACTGGTGGATTGATCCGGAGCATTTTGCGGCTGACTTCGCAGCGGACATTCCGAAAGAAAAAGCGGAGTTCATGGCGATAGCGCAGGTGCCAATCTCCACGGACGCATTCACACATAAGGTCAAGAATCCCGCGTGGAGACACAAACCCACTTTTTACATGGTGGCGACCGAAGATCGGTCAATTAATCCTGATCAGGAACGGATGATGGCAAAGCGCGCGAACGCTAAGACGGTCGAGGTGAAGGCGAGCCACGTTGCCTACATGTCTTATCCGAAGGAAACGGCCAAGCTGATCGAAGAAGCTGCCGCTTCCGTGGCCGTGAAATAATCCAGCGTTCCCTGACCCAAGAAGTAGCCCAGTCGCGACATCAACCCAGCAATCTTAACAGCCTCGCGTCACACACTGCAACTCTCCCGCCCAACTGACGCGGGGCCTTTTTTTGAAGCGTTGGTACGCCGGGTGCGATTTCAAATCACTCTAACGAGCGGAGCCTGCTTCGTCAGACTGGTCATTCAAGGAGGATACAATGCAAGATCGCATTACCGTAAAAGGCCACAACGGCGAATTTGGAGCCTACGTCGTTCAGCCGAAGAAATCGCCTGCGCCTGCCGTCATTGTTCTCCACGAGGTATTTGGCGTGAATGCCGACATCCGGCAGACTTGCAGTGAAATCGCCGATCAAGGCTTCATGGCCGTCGCGCCCGAATTGTTCTGGCGTGAAGAAGTCAACGTGGACCTTAGCGTAACATCCGAGGCAGACTGGCAGCACGGCCTTCGCCTCAATCAAGCTTTCGACCGGGACGCAGGCGCTCGTGACATAAGAGACACGGCAATCCTCGCCGCCACTCTGCTGGGGTGTACGGGAAAGGTCGCCGTTCTCGGCTATTGCATCGGCGGACTCATGACGTTCCTGACGACTGCGCGCTTCGGTGCCCACGCAGCGGTTGTTTATCACGGCGGCGACACCGAGAAGTATCTCGATGAAGCTCATCGGATCGACGCTCCTCTATTGTGGCATCAGGGCACGGAAGACGAATTTATTTCCAAGCCAGCGCAAGCTGAGATCAAAGCGGCTCTAGCCAATAAGCCTAATGCCGCGTTCTACAGCTATCCCGGCCAATACCATGCATTTTCGCGCCACAGTGGCGCACATTACAACGCCGAAGCCGCAGCGCTCGCTCACAAGCGAACATACGAGTTCTTGAATCGACACTTGTGCGGACCTTCGGACCGGTCACTTCGTGATGTCGTTGAGCAACGTTGAGATAATTAGCATGGCTACGTCACGAGATGTGCGAATGAACGTGATTGAGCATCGCATCATCAAGTGCGGCCGATCCTTCGAGTGCGTTCACGAGGCGTTGATTGGTGCAGTACCAAATCTCGATCCAGCGTTAGCCGAGATGTTGATGCGGGGAGAAAAAGAGAAGGTTGAAGCCGCGCGACGAGATTTACCGAAGCTTTGGATTTTTTCGATTTTAGACCATGGCGTGCTTACCGTGGCGGACGGCCTAAAGTCGAAAGCCAATCAATTTGTGATCGGTAATCCGCTGACAGCGGAAAGGATGACGCGCCATCATTTGGGCGCTGGCCTCTACGCTCCGTTGCACGTCATTCTCTATGAGGACAAGACCGGCCACGCTATTTTTGAATACGATCTCCCTTCGTGTTTGTTTGGTCAATTTGGGGACGATACGATCACGTCGGTTGGTCTCGAACTGGACGCTGAGCTTGAGGCCGTTCTTCTCGCGGCCTCTTGAGTGGCAGGAATCGAAGCGTTGCATCCTTGGCTGAAGACTAGAGCCCGTAATTCTCTCACGCCGTGCGACCGCTCTTTTCGATTTCCACAACTACGTCAACGCGCATCAAATAACCTGTCGCCGGAGTCCTACGCGTCCAGTCCCGGCAAGCGCGTTGGTCCGCACCATCGTGGCAAATCAGGAAGACCCGCGAATGCCTGCGATCTTGGAAGATGAGTCGCATCGCTGCTCGAACACGGTGCTCGAACACGGGGACGCGAAATCCATTTCCCGACCTTCCCGGGGGCGGACGACTCACTGCTTCTCCCATAACTTAAGCGTCCCCGCATTTACTCCGGACTCTCACGCCGGATCGATTGTTGTGGTAGAGATCGCCCCGGATAGGTTCGCGATATCGCCGACATGCCGAATGTCCCAGATCCCCTGTTGACGCGTATCGTTCCTCGACTTGCCGAGGTGCCGGGCATCGTCGGCATTGCTCTCGGCGGCTCGCGCGCCAGGGGCACTGCGAATGCCGCGTCCGATTACGATATCGGGCTTTACTATGGGCCGGATGAGCCCCTGGATACCGGCCGTCTGCTCGATGTCGTGCGAGAGTTGGTCGATGACCCCAACGCCGCCGCGGTAACGCCGGTCGGGGGTTGGGGACCTCGCATCGTCGGTGGCGGGTGGCTGAGGATCGGCGGACGCAAAGTCGATCTTCTGTATCGCAGTGTCGAGCCGGTTCGTGCTGCGATCTCCGCGTGCCGCGCGGGGCAAGTCTTGATGGATTATCAACCCGGACACCCGCACGGCTTCTGTTCGGCAATCTGGATGGGCGAAGTCGCAATTTGCCGTCCCTTGCACGATCCCCGGGGATCGATCGCAGAGCTTAAGGCCGCGACCGTGCCGTATCCGGATGAACTGCGAGCGGCTTTGCTGAGGATGTTTTTGTGGGAGGTTCTGTTCGCCATCGAGAACGGAGAGATTGCGATCGCGCGCGGCGATCAGACCCACATCGCCGGATGCATATACCGGGCACTCTGCTGCATCGGGCAGGTCTTGTTCGCTCTCAACCGGCGCTATCTGATCAATGAGAAGGGTGCTTTGGCGGAGGCGGCGAAGTTTCCTCACACCATCCCGCTTCTGTCCGAGCGGACGGATCGGATATGGGCCGCGCTCGGTAGATCGGAGTTCGCATCCGCCCTTTCGGATTTGAGGGCTCTCGATGAAGAATTGCGCGCGCTCGCGACGGCAGCGACCTGAGCCGGCCCAAATGAATGGGGTAACGGCAGCAGCGTTCCCCTGCCGCTCGGTCGCATATGGCCCGAAGGGAAACGCTGCCGCTATCACCCCATTTCTTTGCGTCCCCGCATTTGCCGCGTGGCCAAACCCTTCAGATGGGCAGACAATCCTAGCTGCGCACGGAGTGGCTCAAGCAAAGGCCCTGCCCGCATTCACGGAATAAAATGTACGTA
>JBEKDC010000354.1:0-3852 GCA_050014535.1 Rhizomicrobium sp. | reverse complement strand
GATTGAAGCTTTCGAGTGCGCCTGTGACACGCACGCGTTCCTTGTCCTTCGTCACTTCGTAGTAGCCGAGCAGATCGTCCGTGGCGCAACCCGCGAGATCCTCGAGCGTCTTGACACCCGCTTCACCGAGCGCGACCAGCATCGCCGGCGCAATGCCGTCGACTTCCGCGACATCGTCGGTGACACCCAGTTCGCGGCGCTTGTCGTCGAGCTCCTTGTTGCGCGCTTCAATATGTTCGACTGCGCGGTTCTGAAGCTCCTGCGCCGTCTCCTCGTCGAAGCCTTCGACATCTGCGAGATCGCTAAGCGCCACGAACGCCACATCCTCGACATTCGCGAAGCCCTCGGACGCGAGCAGCTGTGCGACCGTCTCATCGACATCCAGCGCTTCCATGAAGAGGGCGGTGCGCTCGGCAAATTCCTTCTGACGGCGCTCGGATTCTTCCTGCTCCGTCAGGATGTCGATCTGCCAACCGGTGAGCTGGGAGGCGAGACGCACATTCTGGCCGCGCCGGCCGATGGCGAGCGAAAGCTGCTCGTCGGGCACCACGACTTCGACGCGATGGGTGTCTTCGTCGAGCACAACTTTGGTGACTTCGGCGGGGGCCAGCGCGTTGACGATGAACGTCGCGTGATCGGACGACCACGGAATGATGTCGATGCGTTCGCCCTGCAATTCCTGCACGACGGCCTGCACGCGCACGCCGCGCATGCCGACGCAGGCGCCGACGGGATCGATCGAGGAATCCTTGGAGATCACGGCGATCTTGGCGCGCGAACCCGGATCGCGCGCGACTGCGCGAATTTCGATGATGCCGTCATAGATTTCCGGCACTTCCTGCGCGAACAGCCGCACCATGAACTGGGGATGGCTGCGCGAGAGGAAAATCTGGGGCCCGCGGGTTTCGCGGCGCACGTCGTAAATGTAGGCGCGGATACGGTCGCCGGTGCGGAAGTTTTCCCGCGGGATCATCTCGTCGCGGCGCACGACGCCTTCGGCGCGGCCCAGATCGACGACGACCGAACCGAACTCTACGCGCTTGACGATGCCGTGCACGATTTCGCCGATGCGATCCTTGAATTCTTCGTATTGGCGCTCGCGTTCCGCATCGCGCACCTTCTGCACGATCACCTGCTTGGCGGCCTGGGCTGCGATACGCGAGAAATCGACCGGCGGAAGCGTCTCGGCGATGATGTCGCCGACTTGTGCGGCCGGATTGCGCGCACGCGCATCTTCGAGCGAAATCTCGATCTTGTCGTTGTCGACCAACTCGACCACATGCAGATAGCGCGAGACATGGGTCTCGCCGGTCTTCGGATCGATCTCGACCCGGATCTCGTTCTCGCTGCCGTAGCGCGCTTTCGCAGCGCGCTGCATCGCCTCTTCCATCGCATGCAGTACGACGGATTTGTCGATCGATTTGTCGCGTGCGACCGCGTCGGCGATCTGCAAGAGTTCGGTTCTGTTCGCGGCAATGGCTGCCATGTCACGTCTCTCCTATTGCGCGGGCTTACGCGCCTTCAAATCTTCCTGGATAAGCTTGTCGGTCAGTACGAGTTTCGCGTCGGCGATTCCCGCAAACGGAAATTTCAATCTCGTGCCGCTCATATCGAACGCCACGTCGTTGCCGTCGACGCCGAGCAGCGTGCCCTTGAAGCGTTTTCGGCCGGTGGCATCGGGAGCGGTCAGTTCGAGCTTCGCCTCGTGGCCGGCCCAGCGCGCGAAATCCGTGATGCGGGTGAGCGGGCGATCGATGCCGGGCGAAGAGACTTCGAGTACATATTCGCCTTCGAGCGGATCTTCGCGATCGAGAAATTCCGACAGCGCACGCGACAGCCGCGCGCAATCCTCGACATTCATCTGTCCGTCTTCGCGTTCGGCCATGATCTGCAAGGTCTTGCGCTCGCCTCCCATCAGCCGGAGGCGCACAAGCCTGTAGCCTGCAGCCTCCACGGCCGGGGCGATGATCGGCTCCAAATGCGACATTGCCGTGAGAATGGCAGTATTTCCCTGTTTTCCGCCTTTTTTCGAGGCGGCCGAAAGCCAAAACCGGTCCCGCGCGGCGGTCTTGCGACCGCCACACAACAGAATTCTGTTGTCTGGGATGGGCGGGGATATAGGCCCCAATTGCGCACGAATCAAGGGGAGACGGATTTCTTGGGATGAGTAACCATCCACCGCTTTAGAAGTCGCATCACAGGGGGATTCTCTGTGTCCATGTCCAGCGCCGTGTGTCCTTTTTTGTCTTTCAAATACGGATCAGCTCCGGCTTTCAACAATGCTTCGATGACTGCGGGCTCAAATGCATTCATCAAAGGTGTCGCTCCGGTCTCATCCGCCGTGTTCACGTCGATGGCCCCTACAGCGAGAAGCGCGCGAACGAATCCTGCATTGTATGGGCACTTCATCAGAGCACTATCACCATCAGAGTCCTTTGAATTCACGTCGGCGCCTGCTGCAATCAGGACGACCGCGGTATTGGCCAAACCTCGGCTATGAACTTTGCGTAAGCAAGTCTCCGCTGCGATCAAGAGCGGCGTCGATCTGCCGGCATTTCGACTGTTGACGTCAGGATTATGTGAAAAAATCATTCTGACAATTTGTGGAACGCCTCCGTATGCCGCTCTGTCGAGGGCATCACAGCCAAACCTATTATTCTCATCCGGAGGCCAGTTTAGCGGCGCGCCTGCATTCAGCAACATGGCGACAATGGCAACATTGCCCTGCTCCGCAGCCGCCGCTAGCCCCTCACAGCCATGATTATTTCTTGCCGAAACACCCGCTAAGAGCAATTCGTGAACGAATATCCCACTGCCGCCGCGCGATGCAGATTCGATGATCGCCAAATGGTTGTCGTCAGTTGCTCGAAAATCCCATCCTTCTGACTTCAGATTTTCGAAGGTACGTGCATCGCCGGACACCCATATTTTGGTATCTGCCCAGTAGTCAACCGCTCGTTCGACAGACGTCACAGCTTTAGGCATGCCGACTGCGTCGCCGGAATAATCCACCACTAATTTCGAGTGGCCGTCGAAAGAAATCGTCGTTTCATAGGTGGATTGATCAGTCCCCTGAAGCGAGTAGTTGTCGAGAAGCCAAAAAAATCAGCTCGCTTGAATTCTGTATAGAGCGCGTGAACGCGCGCAGCAGAGATATGGATTGTGTGTTTGCCTGGCGCGGCTACGTCATCGTTGCCCTCGAATAGGACCGTGCCGTCGCCGTGGATTTCCACGAAATATTCCGGTTCGGCTTCCATCCCAGCCTGACGGCGAAGTGTGATGTCGAGAGAGTTCCAATTGGCGACGCTGGGAAAAGGGCTCCTAACCTCGGGCCTGCCGCCGTTGGGCAATTTTTCGCCCGCATCAGCGGCTGTAACGCCAAGGGTCAAGACGAGAATTGTCGTAGCTGCGCAAATTAGATGATTGAGCGCGTCCATCTTCGTTGCTTGTCGTCCCAATGCTCGCGCTTAAATCATATCATTCCGGCAAAATTTCAGAAACACCGGTTTCCCGTGAAGCTCTTTCGTTTCGTAACGTGTCTCGGGCCAGTCGGTCGGACGCGTTTTCCAATCCTGCTCGCGCATGGCCGTCCATTCGAACGCCGGATGCGCGATGACGCGTTCGAGCGTCCAGGCTGCATAATCAGCGTCGTCGCTCGCGAAGCGCAATTCCGCGCCGGGTTTCATCGCGCGTGCGAGCATGTCGAGCGTATTCATTTGAATGAAGCGGCGCTTGTGGTGGCGCGATTTGGGCCATGGATCGGGAAACAGAATGAAGACGCGGCAGAGGGAAGCATCGGGCAGCGCCTCGAGAATGTCGCGCGCGTCGTTGTCGTAAATTCGGATATTTTCC
>JBEKDC010000353.1:0-3862 GCA_050014535.1 Rhizomicrobium sp. | reverse complement strand
GCATAAGAAAATGCGCGCGCCTGCTGAGATTGCAGTGCATTGAGCCCGACCCAGACAAGTGGAAAGCGGGCGGCACGCGAGCAGACGACGCTCGAATTCCCGGACAATGCGAAGCTCTCCTCTCTGGGCGGCGCGCATCAGAAGAATCTCGTGCAGATCGAGCAGAAGCTCGGCGTGCGCGTGGCGATGCGCGGAAATCTCGTCGCGGTCGAAGGTCCGTCCAAGGCGCGCGAGCAGGCGGCGGCGGTGCTGCGCGCGCTCTATGCCCGCATCGAAGGCGGCGAGAATACGGGTCTGGCGGAGGTCGACGCCGAAATTCGATTTGCCCTTGCGGAGTCGTCGAAACTGCCCGCGGGCGATTTCGGCGCGCCGTCCATCAAGACCGCGGCCGCGCGCGTCGCGCGCGTACGCTCGCCTGCGCAAGGAGCGTATCTCGATATGATGCGCACCCATCCGCTGGTGTTCGGCGTGGGACCCGCGGGAACCGGCAAGACCTATCTCGCGGCAGCGTTCGGCGCGCATCTTCTCTATGAGCGCCGGGTCGAACGGCTGATCCTGTCGCGGCCGGCGCTCGAAGCGGGAGAGCGGTTGGGATTCTTGCCCGGCGATCTCAAGGAAAAAATCGATCCCTATCTGCGCCCGCTTTACGACGCGCTGTTCGACGTGATGGGCGAGCAATGCGTGAGACTGATGGAATCCGGGACCATCGAAGTGGCGCCGCTCGCTTTTATGCGCGGCCGTACCCTGGCGCGTGCGTTTGTCATTCTCGACGAGGCGCAGAACTGCTCCGCGGCGCAGATGAAGATGTTTCTGACGCGGCTGGGCGAGGATTCGCGCATGGTGGTGACGGGTGACCCGTCGCAAAGCGATCTGCCCGGCGGAAGGGCGGAAGGTTTGAACGAAGCACTGCGAATCCTGAGCGATGTGGAAGGCGTGGCGGTCACCCATTTCATGGACAAAGACGTCGTCCGCCACCCGCTCGTCACGCGCATCGTGCGCGCCTATAATGGCGCGCAGGCGCAAGGCGAAACGCCGCGCGCGCGAAAGGACGAAGCATGACACCGTCTGTTGCGCTGGTCGTCGAGGCGCCGGAGTGGCGGAAGGTTTCGGCGGGATTGTTGCCGCAGTTGCGTCGCGCGGCGCGGCTGGCATGGGTGCGCGGTCCCGAAGAGAGCCGCGCACGAAACCGATTCACGATCCTTCTGACGGACGACGTCAAGCTTAAGTCCCTGAATTGCGATTTCCGCGGAAAGGACAAGCCGACCAATGTGTTGTCGTTTCCCGCAATGGGTGCCGACGCCTATCTGGGCGATGTTGCCGTCGCATACGGCGTAACCTCCAGGGAGGCGAAGGACGCAGGAAAACCCTTCGCCGCCCATGCGACACATCTCGTTGTGCATGGCGTCTTGCATCTCCTGGGGTATGATCACGAACGCGCGCGTGAGGCGCGGGTGATGGAGCCGCTGGAAATCGCGATCCTGGCCGAACTGGGCATTGCCAATCCCTATGTCGCGCGCGCAGCCTAAATCCACGAAAATGTCAGATCCCGATCCTGCAGCAGCAGCCAACGGCGCCGACGAAGTCAAAGGCGTTTCTCTCCTGAAGCGGCTTTCGCTGGCATTGCGTGGTGGCCAGAGTGCGCATGCGATGCGCGAAAGCCTCGAAGAGGTCATCGAGGAAAGCGAACGCCGAAGCTCGCGGCTGTCGCAGCAGGAGCGCGTGATGCTCGCCAACCTGCTCAAATTCGGCGAGCTGAAAGTGTCCGACGTGATGGTGCCGCGGGCCGATATCGTCGCGGTCGAGGAAAACACCAAACTCCGCGAGCTGGTGGCGGACTATCGCGAAGCGCAGCATTCGCGGTTGCCGGTCTATCGCGAGACCTTGGACGACCCGACAGGGTTGGTGCATATCAAGGATGCGCTCGCCCAATTGCAGTTTGATGCCGACGGCACGGTGCGCTGGCCGGATGTGACGGCGGCACAGATCAAGCGCGAGCTCCTGTTCGTGCCGCCCTCCATGCCCGCCCGCGATCTGCTGGTGAAGATGCAAACCAATCACATGCATCTGGCGCTTGTTATCGACGAATATGGCGGAACGGATGGACTCGTTTCGATCGAGGACCTGATCGAGGAAATCGTAGGCGACATCGACGACGAGCACGATGTCGACGACGCGCCGCGTCTGCGCGCGCTGCCCGGCGGCGGCTATGAAGCGGACGCGCGCCTCGACCTCGAGGACTTTAAAGCGCAGACCGGCATCGATCTCGCACCTGAAGATGGCGACGAGGAAATCGAAACCCTGGGGGGGCTGGTGGTGTCTTTGGTGGGACGCCTGCCGCTGCGGGGTGAGATCATCCCTCATCCGTCGGGGTTCGAATTCGAAATCCTCGAGGCAGATCCCCGGCGCGTCAAAAGGTTGCGCCTGCGGCCGCCGCCGCCCAAAGCGCCTCCCGCCGACGTGGCGGGCGGTTAGTCCGAATCCGACATCGGACGCGCCGCCGCATCTCAGTTCGCCCGCTTTCCTCGCTAGTTGCCGGGATTTTCTCTACCAGTGTTGACCCCAAGCGCGTTCCTTGCGAGGAGTCGCGCCGGAAAACATCCGGGGTATTGGAATGGCGGGGTCGAGCTATCTCTTCACCAGCGAAAGCGTGTCGGAAGGACATCCGGACAAGGTCTGCGACCGCATTTCGGACGAGATCGTCGATCTCTATTTTCGTGAGGCTCTGGCCCAGGGCTTTCCTCCTAAGGATCTGCGGGTTGCCTGTGAGACCCTGGCCACAACCAACCGCGTGATCATCGCGGGCGAAACACGCGGACCCAAATCCATCACTCCCGATATGGTGATCGAGCGTGCGCGCGCAGCGATCCGTGACATCGGCTACGAGCAGGACGGCTTTCACTGGAAGACGGCGAATGTCGAAGTTCTTCTGCACGCGCAATCCTCCGATATTGCGGCCGGCGTCGATGCGTCGGGTAACAAGGACGAAGGCGCGGGCGATCAAGGCATCATGTTCGGCTATGCCTGCCGCGAGACGCCTGAGCTGATGCCTGCGCCGCTCTGCTACAGCCACAAGATTCTGCACTTGCTCGCGGCAGCACGACATTCCGGCAAGGAACCGAAGCTCGGGCCCGATGCGAAAAGCCAGGTCACGCTTCATTACGTCGACGGCCATCCCGTCGAAGCGACCCAGATCGTGCTGTCGACCCAGCATCTCGACGCAACCATGACATCCAACGATGTGCGCGCGGTCGTCGAACCTTATGTCCGCCAGGCACTGCCCGCCGAATGGATCACGCCCAGGACCGTGTGGCATGTGAACCCGACGGGATCCTTCGTCATCGGCGGGCCAGACGGCGATTGCGGGCTCACGGGTCGCAAGATCATCGTCGACACTTATGGCGGCGCGGCCCCCCATGGCGGCGGCGCATTCTCCGGCAAGGACCCGACGAAGGTCGACCGTTCGGCCGCTTATGCCGCGCGCTTTCTCGCGAAGAACGTCGTGGCTGCCGGCCTCGCCGAACGCTGCACGATCCAGATCGCTTATGCGATCGGCGTCTCCGAGCCGCTGTCGCTTTATGTCGATCTGCACGGCACGGGACATGTCGACCAGGCGAAGCTCGAAGCGATCCTGCCCGAATTGATGAGCCTCAAGCCGCGCGGCATCCGCGAACATCTGGGTCTCAATCGGCCGATCTATGCGCGCACCGCGGCCTATGGACATTTCGGCCGCACACCCGATAGCGATGGCGGTTTCTCGTGGGAGAAGACCGACAAGCTCGCGCCCGAGCTCGCCCGCGCTTTCTGATGTGCCCCCGCGTTCTGATGTGAAGGACGAGCCGCAAGATGCGCCGACGGAAACGCG
>JBEKDC010000352.1:0-3863 GCA_050014535.1 Rhizomicrobium sp. | reverse complement strand
TCGTTTTCGTCGCCAATCATAATCCCGTCCTCGAATTGCATCAGGCCAGCAAGCGCCCAACAACTTTTGCAGTATGATCCACCATCGGAATAATGCGCCCATAATTGAGGCGCGTCGGTCCGAGGACCCCAATCACGCCTACGATCTTGCCTTGAGCGTTCGCATAGGGTGCGGCCACGATTGAAGAGCCCGACAGGCTGAACAATCGATTTTCGGAACCGATGAATATGCGTACGCCGGCGCCTTCCTTGGCGAGTTCGAGCAGCTGGATCAGTTCGTTCTTGCGCTCGATGTCGTCGAACAGATTGCGCACGCGCTCGAGATCGGTTTGCGCATCGACGCTATCAAGCAGATGCGACGCGCCGCGCACGATCAGAACTTTCTCTTCGACATTACGCACCCCGCCCGCTGGCGTGGCGAGTGTGGCAAGACCTTCGGCCACGATTTTTGCCGTCAGCGTGTCGAGTTCGGCGCGGGCGCTTTCAAGCTCGGCCACGATTTCGGCGCGTGCCGAATCGAGCGTGCGGCCGCGCAATCTCGCATTGAGATAGTTCGACGCCTCGGCCAGCGCGGACACGGGCAGGCCGAGCGGAATATCGATCACCCGATTTTCGACCTGACTGTCTTCCGTCACGATGACGACCAAGGCTTTGCCAGGCGCCACGGAGACAAATTCGATGTGCTTGAGCGCAGATTCCTGCTTCGCCGCGACCAGCAAACCGGCGCAGCGGGACAGCCCCGACAGCATCATTGTGGCCTGGGTCAGAACTTCCTCGACTCCGCGGCCGGTACCGGACACTCGCGCTTCGATGGTAGCCCGCTCACCGGGCGCAAGCTCTCCGATTTCAAGCAACCCATCCACAAACAGTCTGAGACCGCGTTCGGTCGGAGCGCGGCCTGCGCTTGTATGGGGTGCATAAAGCAGCCCCATCGCCTCAAGATCCGCCATCACGTTGCGAATCGAGGCCGGAGACAGCGACATCGGCAGACGCTGGGACAGCGTCCGCGAACCGACAGGTTCTCCCGATGTGAGGAAGGCATCGACGAGGTGACGGAACACCTCCCGCGGCCTTTCGCCCAATTCGGCGGCGAGCCGTCTGGCCTGTGCTGCGTCGATCGGGTTCGCTGTCACGTCAACCCTTTGAAAATATGCATATTTTCCGTTCTGCCCGGTTCGCGCGTTGCGCCGGCACGGCCGGGAAGGCTAGGTAACGGCTGCTACCTCGAACTTCAAGGGACACCACCATGCGCCCCAGTAAACGCGCGCCGGACGAATTGCGTCGCGTCAGTCTCGAACCCGGGGCTGCCAAGCACGCCGAAGGCTCCTGCCTGGTGAAATTCGGCGATACCCATGTCCTTGTCACCGCCAGCCTCCAGGAGCAGCCCCCGCCGTTCCTGAAGGGCTCCGGGAAGGGTTGGGTGACGGCCGAATACGGCATGCTGCCCCGTTCCACCCATGAACGGATGCGGCGCGAGGCAGCTCAGGGCAAGCAATCCGGGCGTACTCTCGAAATCCAGCGCCTTGTCGGCCGCTCGCTCAGGGCCGTGGTCGATCTGGCCGCCATCGGCGAGCGCCAGATCGTCATCGACTGCGACGTCATCCAGGCCGATGGCGGAACCCGCACGGCCTCGATCACCGGAGGATTCGTCGCGCTCCATCAGTGTCTGGGATTTATGAAAAAAACGGGGATGGTGACGAAGCCCGCCATCAAGGACCACGTCGCGGCCGTCTCCTGCGGCATCTGGAAAGGCGAGCCGGTGCTCGATCTCGACTACGCCGAGGACTCGACCGCCGAGACCGACGCGAACTTCGTGCTGACCGGAGCCGGCGGGTTCGTGGAGATACAGGGTACAGCGGAAGGCGCACCGTTCACCGACGAGGAATTCGCGTCTCTCTTGAAGCTCGCGCGCAAAGGCATCGGCGAATTGATCGCGTTGCAGAAGCAGGCGCTCGGATGAGGCTCGCACGCGGCGAGGTGCTTGTTGTGGCGAGTCACAATTCGGGCAAGCTGCGCGAGATTGTGGAGCTGCTCGCGCCGTTCGATCTGACGATCAAGGGAGCGGCGGAGCTCGGACTTCCGGAGCCGGAAGAAACGGGGGTCACTTTCGCCGAAAATGCCGCACTGAAAGCGCACGCGGCCGCCCAGGCGACCGGCTTCGCTGCGTTGTCGGACGATTCCGGACTGGCCGTCACGGCACTGGATGGGGCGCCGGGTATTTATGCCGCGCGCTGGGCGGGACCCCAAAAGGACTTCTCGGCCGCAATGGCGCGAGTCGAAAAGTCTCTGAAGGAAAAAAACGCGACGGACTTTTCCGCAAAATTCGTTTGCGCGCTGGCCCTTGCCCGGCCGAATACAGGCGCAGAAATTTTCCATGGCGAAGCGACGGGCCATCTGGTCTTCCCGCCGCGCGGCACGCGCGGCTTCGGCTACGATCCGATCTTTGTGGCCGAGGGAATGCAGCAAACGTTCGGCGAGATCGATCAGGCCGTGAAGCACGCGATGAGCCATCGGGCACGCGCCTTCGCGAAATTAAAACAGCATCTCGAGATCGGCGCGTGAGCGGCTTCGGCATTTACGTCCATTGGCCGTTCTGCGCCGCCAAATGTCCTTATTGCGATTTCAACTCGCACGTCCGCAGCGAATTCGACGAGACTTTGTGGACGCGTGCGATTGTGCGCGAATTGGAATGGGTGGCAGAGCTGCAGGGCCGCGAGCGACCGATTGTCGAATCGATCTTCTTCGGCGGCGGCACGCCGTCTCTGATGACGGGGGCCGCCGTAGCGCGCGTTCTCGAAGCGATCGCCAAACTTTGGAGCATGGAGCCGGGCGCCGAGATCACGCTCGAATCCAATCCGGCAAGTGCAGAAGCGGCGCGGTTTCGCGATTATCGCTCGGCAGGAGTCAATCGTGTGTCGCTGGGCGTGCAGGCGCTTAACGACGCCGACCTCAAATTTCTCGGCCGCCTGCACAATGTCGCCGATGCAAAATCTGCGCTGGCGCTGGCGATGGCGGTGTTCGATCGCGTTTCGCTCGATCTCATTTACGCAAGACCGCGTCAGACCATAGCTGAATGGCGTGCGGAACTAGCAGAGGCACTCGCGTTCGGCACCGAACATCTCTCGCTCTATCAGCTCACCATCGAACCGGGAACGCCTTTTGCCACGCTGGCCCGTGAAGGCAAACTTGCGACGCCTGATGAAGACAGCGCCGCAGCTCTTTACGAGACTACACAGGAACTGACGGAAGCTGCCGGACGTCCCGCTTATGAGATTTCAAACCATGCCGTTCCTGGCGCCGAAAGCTGCCACAATCTGATTTATTGGCGCTACGGCACCTATGCCGGAGTGGGCCCCGGCGCGCATGGCCGCCTCGATCTTGCGGGGAAGCGCTTCGCCACGTCCTGCGAGCGACTGCCCGAGCGTTGGCGTGACATGGTTTCGCGCGAAGGAAACGGTCTCGTCGAAATGCAGGAGATCACGGGGCCTGACGCCGCACACGAACATTTGTTGATGAATCTTCGGCTCGCGGAAGGCATCGATCTCTCGGGCTATGAATCGCGCTGGAAGGCGCCGCTCGATCGCACGCGCATCGCGATCTTGGAACAAGATGGCCTTGTGCGATTCGCCGGAGAAAAATTAAGCGCCACGCCGCGCGGCCGGCTCGTGCTCAACAGTTTGATCGCCGCGCTCGCGGATTAGAGTCGTCCCAGCGATGGCTTGCGGTTCAGAATTTGTATCGCGCGCCTACGAACCCTTCGGCTGAAACGTCGTCGGCGCCGGATCGATGACGTGGAAGCTGCCGTCCTGCTCCACACTCAGGATTGCCAGGCCGCGATCGGAGGTTCCATCGGGATTGAAGCGA
>JBEKDC010000351.1:0-3921 GCA_050014535.1 Rhizomicrobium sp. | reverse complement strand
GTCGATCATGGTTTCGCTCCCGGCTGGGATGTTTCGACCGGCTTGTGAACGGACGCGACCATCTTCGCCGCTTCGGCTTTCCAGTCGACCGGTCCGGTCACGAAGCTTTGCGCAAGCGCCGTGAATTCCTCCGCGTTGCCGGCGCGGAAATGCGCATACATCGTGTCGTAGTCCGCGCCTTCGCCGTAACCGACGCCGGATTCCGTCACCCGCGTACGTCCGTCGCCCAGATCCTCGAACTGCATGATGGTGCGAATGCTCGCGATCAGCACGGGATCGAACGGCGCACCTTTCGGAACATGTTCGTTGCGGATCACCAGAAGTTTTTCCGGCAGATAGGCGACGATGCGGTTCTTGATGTTGTCGGGATCGCCGATCTTCGCGGTGAGCCGATAAGAGGATTCCATCATCCCGTCATTGCCGAGCGTGATATGCGCGACCGGCACAGCCCAACTCTCGAATCCCGCATCGGTGGTGAACGCGTCCCAGACTTTCTTCACCGGCGCGTCGATGACGACGGTCAGCTGTTGCACGCGATGACCGTCCGCATCGCGATAGGACGTGTCCTCCATCTTGACCGGATCGGCCGCGAACAGCGGCGTCGACCAACCGACGATGGCAAGCACGCAACAAAATAGTTTGCTTTTCATGGACTTCCCCCTTCCTGGTTTCTCTTTGCATCGCGTTCCAGCCGCCGCACGTAATCGCGCAACATGGCGACCGATTGATCGAAGGCCGCGAGCGTGCGCTGCGTGCGCGACTGCATGACGCCGCCTTCCATGGTGGTGAGGGTGAAGACGGCAAGAGCCTTGCGGTCGAGATCGGTCGGCAGTCTTGCGCCTGCTTCGACGAAGCAGCGCTCGATCGCGGCGACCCAGCCGTCGAAATTGATCGCGATCAGTTCGCGCACCGGCGGATCCGGCTCGTGCAGTTCGAGCGCGAGGCTGCCGATGGGGCAGCCATAGAGGCAGTCGCTGCGCGCGAGCATGGCGCGATAGGCGGCGAGCAGCGCGAACACCCGTTCGATGGGATCCGTCACCCCCGCCCAGGCGGGTTCGAGCAGCATCGGCCCGATGCCGTCGCGGTAGCGGGCCAGCGCCTCGAGCAGCAGGTCCTGTTTGGTCGGGAAGAAATGGTACAGGCTGCCGCTATTGGCGCCGGCTGCCTTCAGGATGTCGGCCACGCTCGTCGAGCCGTAGCCCTTTTCGGCAAAAAGCTGCATGGCGGTGAACACCAGTCTGTCGCGCGTTGCGTCACCCATGTCCCATTGTTGATTGATCGTTCAACCAAGTCAAGATGCCACAAATTTGTGGGCGATGACCAACACTTAACCCTCTGCGGCCTTGCGAGAAGCGGGCGATTTCTCTAAGTCGCTTAGCCGTTCATCTTCGCGCCTGCTCATTCGAGCCATGATCGAAATAGACAAACTGACCAAGAGCTTCGGTCCCATCGAAGCTGTCGCGGGAATCGACCTCAAGGTCGAGAAAGGCGAAGTGCTGGGCTTTCTGGGGCCGAACGGCGCCGGCAAATCCACCACCATGAAGATGATCACGGGCTTTCTGGCGCCGACCACAGGCCGGGTGCGGGTCTGCGGCCACGATGTCGAAACCCAGACCTTGGCAGCCCAGCGCACCATCGGCTACCTGCCGGAAGGCGCGCCTGCCTATGGCGACATGACTCCGCGCCAGTTCCTGGGCTTCATCGCCGAAGTGCGGGGCTACAAAGGCGGCGATGTGAAGGCGCGGGTCGACGCGGCCGTCGCCAAGACGGAACTCGACTCCGTCCTCGATCAGACGATCGACACGCTGTCGAAAGGATTCAAGCGGCGCGTCGGCCTCGCGCAGGCGATCCTGCACGACCCGCCGGTCCTCATCATGGACGAGCCCACGGACGGACTCGATCCCAACCAGAAACATTCCGTACGCGGATTGTTGCGCGCGATGGCGAAGGAAAAGGCGATCGTCGTCTCGACGCATCTGCTCGAAGAGGTCGAAGCGATCTGCACCCGCGCCGTCATCATCGACCGCGGCCGAATCGTGGCCGACGGCACTCCCGGCGAGCTGCTCGCCCGCTCGCGCCACCACAATGCGGTGACGATTGTGCTTCCGCCTGCCCAGGCCGAGATCGCGAAGGCGAAGCTCAAGGCGTTGACGGGGGTGGCCAGTGTCGAGCAGACATTGCGCGCCGACGGTTTTGCGGAACTGACCGCCTTTCCCAAGAGCGGCGCGCTTCTGATCGAACTGGTGAGTGCGCTCGCGATTGCCGAAAAATGGGACGTGAAGGAGCTTTACGCCGAAGCCGGCCGCCTCGACGAAGTGTTCCGCGCCGTCACCACCCACGACGCGGCGCGCGCGCGGGGGAACCGCGTATGAGCCCCGTCTGGCCCATCTTCAAACGCGAATTCGCGGCTTATTTCGCGACACCGCTCGCTTACGTGTTCATCGTGATCTTCCTGTTCGCGATGGGCGCCTTCACATTCTATATCGGTCATTTCTACGAGAACGGCGTGGCAGACCTGTCCGTGTTTTTCGGATTCCATCCCTGGCTCTATCTGTTCCTCGTGCCCGCGATCTCGATGCGGCTGTGGGCCGAAGAGCGCCGCACGGGCACGATGGAATTGTTGCTGACATTGCCCGTGCCGCTGTGGGCGACGGTGGCGGGCAAATATCTGGCGGCCTGGGCATTCACCGGCGTGGCGCTCGCGCTCACCTTCCCCATCTGGATCACGGTCAATTATCTCGGCCATCCCGACAACGGCGTGATCCTCGCAAGCTATATCGGCAGCTTTTTGATGGCGGGCGGCTATCTCGCCATAGGAGCATGCATTTCGGCGTCCACGAACAACCAGGTCATCGCCTTCGTGGTGAGCGTGGTGGTGTGCTTCCTGTTCACGATCTCCGGCGCGCCTCTTGTGCTGGACGTGTTCCGCAGCTGGGCTCCTCTCGCGCTCATCAACGCGGTCTCCTCGTTCAGCTTCCTCACCCATTTCACCGCGATCTCGAGCGGCGTGATCGATCTGCGCGACGTGATTTTCTTCTTCTCGCTGATCGCGCTGTTCCTGGCGGCGAATGTCGTGATCATCGACCTCAAGAAAACGGGTTGAGCGCGCGATGAATTCCCTCTCCCGCCGCACCTATGCCATCGCCGCGATCGTGCTCGCGGCCGTGATCTTCGTCGCGCTCAACATCGCGGCCGACGCCACATTCACGACCGAGCGGCTCGACCTGACGGCGACGGGAGCGTTCACGCTCGCCAAAGGCACCAAGAACATCATCGCCAAGGTCGACGAGCCGATCATGCTCAAATTCTTCTATTCGAAGAAGATCGCGGCGGATTATGCGCAGATCAGCGCCTATGCCGGCCGCGTGCACGATCTGCTCGAGGAATATGCCGCGCGCTCGCACGGCAAGATCATCGTCGAAGACGTCGATGCCGAGCCCTTTACGCCGGCGGAAGACGAAGCGGCGGCGGACGGGCTTTCCGGCGCGCCGACGGAATCGGGCGACACGGTCTATTTCGGTCTCGTGGGCACCAACACGATCGACGGGCGCGAAATCGTTCCGTTCTTCTCGCAGGATCGCGAGCCCTATCTCGAATACGATATTTCTTCGCTGATCTACCGGCTGTCGACGCCGAAGAAACCCATTCTCGGAATCATCACCAGCCTGCCGCTCGATACCGGCGCCGGCGGAATGATGGCGGCGATGCAGGGCCAGGCGCAGCCCTTCATGATCTATCAGCAGCTGAACCAGACCTACACGACGAAGATGCTCGATCTCGGATTTACGAGCATCCCGCGCGATATCGACGTGCTGATGGTCGCACATCCCGGCAATCTCACGCCGCAGCAGCTCTATGCGATCGACCAATTCGTTCTGGGCGGCGGACGCGCGCTTGTGTTCGTCGATCCGATGTCGGAAT
>JBEKDC010000350.1:0-3933 GCA_050014535.1 Rhizomicrobium sp. | reverse complement strand
AATGGTTGAGTTGACCAAAATGAAAACAAAAGCGACATCGCTTGCCACTCACGATGATCGGGCTATTGAGAAGCGATATCCGCGCGCGTCGAATCGGTACGGAATTGGAGAGATATTGCGATTTTCGAGAGAGTTTCGACTCCAAGGTGCGCCATTGCCAATCTGCTGAGCGATCGACGTGGAAACCATCACATTTTATTCCTATAAGGGCGGCAGTGGTCGCAGCCTTCTGCTTGCGAATGCCGCGCGTTATTTGGCGTCACTGGGCAAGCGCGTAGTCGCAATAGATTTTGATCTAGAGGCTCCGGGGCTGCATTACAAGTTCGGCGTTGGTCGGTCCAACATAAGGACTAGCGAAACAATTCCTGAACGAGGTGTCGTCGACTACCTTCTTTCGATGATCACACTAGAAGCTAAAACTCCGCCAGTTTCGAGCTATGTTGTGCCGGTTCCGTTGCCGCGAGGTACGCGCGGACGGCTTAACCTCATGCCGGCGGGCGCCGCCCCGTCAGGTGAGTATTGGAAGGATCTCACCAGATTACTCCGGCAGGATTTTGGATCAGGCGCAGAAGACAGCGGAATTGCAGCTTGTCTCGAATTGAAGGCGCGGATCGAAGAAGACCTAAAGGCTGATTTCCTTTTAATTGACTCACGTACCGGCATCACCGAGATGGCGGGCCTTGCCACGACTTTGCTGGCCGACAAAGTCGTTTGTTTGATGATCTACAATCGGGAGAGCCTAATCGGCACAAGGGCGGTCTTACGGAGCTTTGGTCGCGCTCCCCGCCTCAAATCTCAAAGCCCTATCGAGTTGTTTCCGGTGCTCAGTCGCGTACCTAGAGAAGATGACGACACTTTACGCGAAGTTTTGAGCGTACTCAATGAACCGGGGCCAAGCGCGGACGAAACGCTTTCTCTGAAACGGCTTTACGTCTTACGAGCCGATCCCGATTTGGCGACGGAAGAGAAGCTTCACGTCGGCGGCGCTTCGCCGAATCGATCCCCACTCTACAGAGATTATCTTGCGTTATTTGAAACAATGGTGACGGCCGATCCGAGCTTGGTAGCAATTGCTGCGAGACGTCACGAAGCCATAGCTGAAATGAAGCATTGGCTTACCGATGATGACGATAGCCGCCACTATCGGCGCCTAACGCCAGACCCATTTAAAGAGGAACAAGTTGAAGAAGGGATTGAACTCGGAAACGGAGACAAGCGGCGTTACGCTGATCTTGTGGTCTACAGCGGAAAAGATCGCGCGGATGTCTTGATGGCCGTGGAGTACGTTGAAGATATTGTCTCTTCAAGAGCTTGGCAATGGTGGGAAGCAAACACGGATTTACGGTGCGTCATCCTCATTGGCAATGAGGAAGGTAAATACCTTCAACGACGCGTGTTCACGCGAGGGAAGCGGCATCAGAAACTCAAGGAACGCGACGAGACGGCGGGCTGGATCGTCAAGTGGCCGGCAAGTTTTGTCGCTCTTGAAGACCCGGGTGATAGAACCGTCGATTCGATGCTTAAAGCCGTACAGCGGGGCGACGAGAGCTTTATTGGATTGTTGGTTACGGAATGGCAACACTCGTCATTCGTTACGCTTCACGGCGGAGGCCCGTACCGTCCGAGGCTGGCAAGACGCATCCTGGATGGCCTCGCACAGGTCACCGATCGTGAAACGGAAATGCACATTCTATGGCGCACTGCGCCTGATCGTTTTGGACGCGACTTTGAGCGATTTGGTCCAGAAGGCGACTCGCTTGACGACATAATGACGAGCGATCTTTACGCTCCACTGTGGTGGAGGTTGTCCGTCGAAGCAAAATTTGACCATTGGCGTCATCGAGGACCGAAGAGCGGTGGTACAGCGGCGTCTGCTGGGATGGATATGCTTGCTCGGGATCTTTTGGGGCTGACCTTAAATCAGGATCGCGACTTCCGGCGAGAGGTTCGGCAACTCACGGGTGAAGACGAAGGGGTCAATGACGAAGAAATCAGAGTCTATAGGTTTGCCGATCTCTTCAGAGACAGAGAACTTAAATTCGAATTGTCCGACGATGCTCCGCCGGAGCTGACCCGACGGGCAGCGCTTGAATATTTGTTGGACGACGATGCCGATCAAAACGACGACAGTGTCTGGGACCACGCATCGCACGTCAGCAGAGAGGCGCTTGAGGACAACAGACTGTTGTCGCGGCTCCTTCGCGGTGCAAACCAACATCCTCAAATTGCAATCACGAATCTTCTTGGGGCCTACGAAGCCGAAGCCTGTGCAGTTACGGTCTATCCCAAGCTGACTGAATGGGCGTCACACATACTCGGGGTCGAGACACGAGCGCTAGCGAACGTAGCGTTCATGCACCACGCTGTGTATGCTGTCTGCCATATTGGTCGCGATCTCGACCAACGTATGTGGGACAACTTTGGACTCCCTCCCTCTAGGGATATCAACTTCCATCCAAATATCCTAATGGAAACCTTTGCCAGCTATTTTTCGTTCCGCTTGTTGGAGCGCCTGGCAGACGCGTCCCTCACATTAGCCTTCGATCGATTGTGTGATGTCCAGCCAGTCGAATTGCAGCGCTGGAAAAAGCTCAAGAGTGTCCCAATCGAAGAAGTCCGGAAGCTTCTAATGCGAGCCCGTGCTGGTACAAACGTTTTGTCTCTCCTCGATGGCTCATCGTGAAATTCGGCGCCAGAGTGAGAATTTGAATTCGTGCGGACGATGATACTCAGCCACCGAGTTTCCTTCAAACCTCCGCAATCCCGCGTCGTCCTGCCTGTCTCACAATTTCGGTGTCTCACTGTGCACCACAGTTTCATGTTCCCTCGTCATCGTTTTGTCGGCTTCGCGCCGGATTTCCCCGCGGCCTTTACCGCATCGAGGAGAGGCATGACTTCAGTGTCGCCGGTTCCCGGATAAGCATCCTGTCCCGGATAGACGAGTATGCGGCGTTCGGCCTTGATGTCGGCGCACGCGATATGAAATCCCTTTTCGATCCTCGGCGAAAGCGACTTCTTGAATTCGAACGCCCAGCGCCTGGAAGCCGAAAGCTCGAGCACGAGATCGATCTCATGCCCCGTTGCGGAGCGATAGAAGTACGGCTTGGCTCCTTCCGGCGCGGCGGCCAGGATTGCTTCCATCGCGAAACCCTCCCAGCTTGCGCCCGCAATCGGGTGGCCGAGCACGTCGTTCAGCGTCGGCAGATTCAACAACGAATGCAGCAGGCCGGAATCGCGCAGATAGATTTTGGGCGACTTGACGAGCCGCTTGCCGACATTGGCCGTCCACGGCGAAAGCCGGCGCACCAGCAGAAGATCGACCAGCAGCCCGAGATAGTGCGAAACGGCGTGCCAGCCGACGCCGAGACTTTGCGCCAGGCGCTCGCCGTTGAACAGCCCGCCTTGCGTATGTGCGAGCATGGTCCAGAAACGTTCGATCGTTTCCGCCGGCACGCGCACGCCGAACTGGGGAATATCCCGTTCGAGATAGGATCGGATGAAGGCGCTCCGCCACCGGCTGCTTTCGGTATCGCCGTCGGCGAGAAAGCTGCCGGGAAATCCGCCGCGCAACCAGAGTTTGTCGGCTGCGTCGACGCCTTCCAGGGGTGCGACCTCCTGCGGCTGAAACGGCATCAATTCGAGGAAGTCGATGCGACCGGCGAGGCTTTCGGACGATTGCCGCAACAGATCGAGCGCAGCGGAACCGAGTATCAGGAATTGCCCCGATTTTTCTCCCGCGCGGCGTCGCGCGTCGATTTCGCTCCGCAGGACGGCGAAGATTTCCGGCACGCGATGAATTTCATCGAGAATGACCAGACGCCCGCGCTGGGCGCGCAGATAAGCGACCGGATCGTCGAGGCGTCGCCGGTCGGTGGGATTCTCCAGGTCGAGATAGACGGCTTTATTCTTCCGCTCCCCGGCCAGTTCCAGGGC
>JBEKDC010000349.1:0-5666 GCA_050014535.1 Rhizomicrobium sp. | reverse complement strand
GGCCTTAGCGTCCACGTTAACGCGAATCGAAGCGTGGCCAACTGTGTCAAGCGACAGCAATACAGTCGACGCAATTAAATCGTTGAAAGAGCGCATTCGCTACAGCTTTCCGCGTAAGAGCGCATGTTTCGAAAACGACGCCTATCGCGAACTGTCAGATGCAATCGTTAACTTGGAAAAAACCTCAACGCCACCAGATGGCACAGGAGTTCGAGCGGTCATTGAGTCATGCTCCGCTATGGCAAATCGGGTCATTGGTTCTTCGAAAAGTCGCTAACAAATATCCCACTGCGATTCCTACATTGGTGCAAATAACACGACGAGTGAAGAATGCAACTTTCGTTGGGGGACAGAGTTGCAGTAGTGTTTCCTTATCCGGGTGGGCCTTCGACGGCAATGCCATCCGCGTGAAGCCGTTCCAGGACGCCATTTTTTGCGCAAGAGCCGGCCGATACTGACGACGGCGATCATGCGGGCACGGTTGCATCGCGCTTGAGCCAAGCCCTCAGCAGCGAGTAGAGCCCAACCACGATGACGTTCGGTATCCAGGCCGTGTAGGCGAGCCAGACCGACATTTCCGAATAGCCGTGGAAGTGAAAGAAGATGAAACCGAACGGTATCTGCAGGCGCAGGGTCACGGCGCCGAACGTCATCGCGTAGCTGAAGCGCATCCAGATGTGGTGCTGACCGATTTTGCGGTGCACCGCGGCGCGCCAGCCGGAAACAGTCGTCCAGAGCCACAATACGGCGAGCGTTCCGAAGCCGAGACCTGCGATCGGACCGCCGGATGCGAACGGAGCGGTTGCGAGAGCTGCGACACCCGCGACGACGCACGCCACCACATAGAGGCGACCGGTCCAGCGATGCAGCCGCGGCCAACTGGCGCGCAGCTGGGGAATAAACTGCCAGGGACCGGTCAGGAGCGCGATCGGCGCCACGATCATATGCGTCAGCGCCTGCAACGGCACCTTTGCAATCACGCCCCGGATGCCCTGATCGACGCCCAGCCAGATGTTCGCCGGAACGGCCGTGTAGCGCAGCGCATGCAGCGCCACGCCGACCGCCAGAAAGGCGAGCGTGTAGCGGCTGAATTTGACGAGCCCGTTTTCCATGGACAGCTCCCGCGGCTTGATCTAAACAGTGTCAAGCCTGAATAGTCCACGAATTTAACAGTGTCAAGATGGCAGCCAGGAAACGTGTCCCCGCAAAAAAAGCCGGCCCGAAACGCGGGACGGCCAAGAATGCCGGACCGGCGCGGCCCTATCATCATGGGGACTTGCGCGAAAAGCTGATTGCGGCGACGGAAGCCCTGATCCTCGAGCGCGGGGTGGACGGCTTCTCGCTGCGCGAAGTGGCGCGCCGCGCAGGCGTGTCTCCGGCCGCACCTGCGCATCATTTCGGCGATACGAAAGGGTTGTTGTCGGAAGTCGCGCGGCTCGGTTTCAGGGATTTCGGCGATGCGTTGCACGAGGCCGACCGGCGCGGCGGCAACGATCCCGCCAAACGGTTGAACGCACAGGGTCTCGCTTATGTCAACTTCGCGCTCAAAAATCCGGCGCGCTTCACGCTGATGTTCCGGCACGGCAAATACGACATGACGAACAAGGAACTGCAAGCCGTGGCCGAGCGCTCGTTCCATGTGCTCGAAGATGCGATCCGCGCAGCCCAGGGACTGGCTCCCGGTGCGGACATGACATCGGAAGCTTACGGCCTGCTGCTCGCGACATGGTCCATCGTCCACGGCTTTGCGCATCTGGCGCTGGGCGGAGAACTGAACAAAGCGGCCGAGATGCGCGGCGGACAGGACATGATTCTCAAATCATTCCTTCCGCTGGCGCTGAAACATTTGCCGATCCCGACGCCGCACAAATAGCATCGGGTCATGCCAGCTCGTCGATATCGTCGTCGGACAATCCACCGGGCACGATGGTGACGGGGATGGGATATTCGCCGCCTGCCACCAGGGAGACCAGCGGGCCGGGGCCTTCCTTCGACGTTCCAGATGCGAGCACAAGAATGGAAATATCCTTGTCGCTCTTGACCAATTCGATCACGCATTCCTTGGCGTGGCCGTGCAGGATCACGAGTTCCGGCAGGATGCCCGACAGATCGTTCACGTCCTTGGCCGCATTGTGCAGAAGATTCTCGGCTTCCTGATGCGCTTCGTCGCGCATGATTTCCTCGACCCCGCGCCATTGCTGGAAGTCCGCCAGTTGGGCCACGCAGAGCATGGTGACCCTGCCGCCCGTATGCTGCGCACGCCGCGTGGCGAAGCGGATCGCGACCTTGCATTCCGGCGTCTTGTCGACCACGACCAGGAATTTGCGCGGTCGCGCAGCGTTGCCGGTTTTCGAAGTTGTACCGCTCATCGTGTCGATGCTGCCATTCCCATGCCGCGCCGGGCAAGGCCGGATCAATTCTTCGGAGTCGACAAACCCTTCAACGCGTAAACCAGTTCCAGCGCCGCCTTGGGTGTGAGCGAATCGGGCAGCACCTCGCGCAAGGCCTCCTCGACCGCGTTCTTTTTTGTGTCGGCCTTACCGGTCGGAATGGCGGAGAACAACGGCAGGTCGTCGATGCGCGCAAGCGGCTTGTGACCTTCGCGGCCTTCCTCGAGCGCGTGCAGCACCTCTTCCGCGCGCGCGACAACCGCTTGCGGCAGGCCCGCGAGCTTGGCCACATGGATGCCGTAGGAGCGATCGGCCGCGCCAGGCGACACTTCATGCAGGAACACGATGGAATCGTTCCATTCGCTCACCCGCATGGTGACGCAGGCAAGCCGGTTCAAACGCTCCGACAGCGCCGTCATCTCGTGATAATGCGTGGCGAAGAGCGCGCGCGAGCGGTTGCGCTCGTGCAGATGTTCGACCGTCGCCCAGGCGATCGCGAGGCCGTCGAACGTTGCCGTGCCGCGGCCGATCTCGTCGAGGATGACGAGGCTCTTCTCCGTCGCCTGATTGAGGATGACGGCCGTCTCCACCATTTCGACCATGAAGGTGGAGCGGCCGCGCGCGAGATCGTCGGCAGCACCGACACGGCTGAACAGCCGATCCACGATTCCGATATGCGCGTCATCGGCCGGCACGAAGGCACCCATCTGCGCGAGAATTGCGATGAGCGCATTCTGGCGCAGAAAGGTGGATTTGCCGGCCATGTTGGGACCCGTCACGAGCCACAAACGTCCCCGACTTTCGGGAGACAGATCGCAATCGTTGGGCACGAACGGATTGGCGTTTGCCTGCGCAAGCGCCGCCTCGACGACGGAATGCCGACCCCGCTTAATCGTGAATGCGAGACTTGAATCGACTTTCGGACGCACTTGCCGCTCGGCAATGGCGAGTTCGGCCAGAGCCGACGCCACATCGAGCCGCGCCAACGCGCCTGCTATGTCGGACAGGACCGCGCTCGCCGCCATCGCTTGCGCCGTCATCGCATCGAACAATTCGCGCTCCAGAGCCAGCGCCTGCTCGGCCGCTTCGGCGATGCGGCTTGCGAGATTGGCGAGTTCGTCGGTCGAGAACCGCACCGCGCTGCCGATGGTCTGGCGATGGCGGAACAGATCGCGCGCGGCGCTCGCCAGCAATTTGTCCGCGTTCGGCGGAGTCAGTTCGATGAAATAACCCAGCACGCCATTGTGCTTGATGCGCAGCGCCGCGACGCCGCTCGATTCGCGATAGCGAGCTTCGAGACTTGCGATCACCCGCCGGCTCTCGTCGCGCAATGCGCGCACTTCGTCGAGCGGCGCGTGTGCGCCTGTTGCGATGAACCCGCCGTCGCGCGCAAGAAAAGGCGGCTCGGGCACCAGCAACGAGCATGTCGGCCAGCGCACTCGCGCGTGCGATGCCTTCGACAAGTGCTGTGCGGGCCTCGGACGCCTCGCCCGGCGACGCCGTCAGCGGATCGTCGAGAACGCCAAGGCTTTCGCGCAAGGCGCGCGCGGCTGCGATGCCGTCGCGGAGCGCGCCAAGGTCGCGCGGGCCCCCACGGCCGACCGAGATGCGGGCCAGCGCACGCGCGATGTCCGGCGCGCGGCGCAGATCTTCGCGCAAGGCACGCCGCAGATCGGAGTCGCCTGCGAAGAACGCCACCGCATCGTGACGAATGGAGATCGCCTCCGGGTCCGTCAGCGGCGATGACAATCGCGCCGCCAGTTCGCGCGCGCCTGCGGCCGTGACTGTGCGATCGATGGCGCCCAGCAGGCTTCCTGCGCGCGCACCCGATAATGTCTCCGTCAATTCGAGATTGCGTCGCGTGGCGGGATCGATGCCCATGAACGCGCGCTCGGCCGTGCGCGACAAAATCTTGAGCGCCGGCAGCTTTCCTTTCTGCGTCAGTTCGAGATAGCCCACCAGCGCACCGGCCGCGGACAACTCCGCGCGGCTGAACGCGCCGAACGCATCGAGTGCGGCCACGCGATAAAGCGCCTTGAGCGCGCGTTCGCCCGCGCCCGAATCGAATTTCGAGCCCGGCAAAAGCGTGAGCGCAGGCCCCAGAGATTTGAGCAGCGGCGCGAATTCTTCGTCGGCGAGTAAACTGTCGGGAGCGAGAAGTTCACGCGGTCCGATGCGCGCGAGTTCCGCGGCCAAGTCGGCCGCTGCAACCGGCCCCACCTTGAACTCGCCTGCGGACATATCGGCGGAGGCCAGCGCGAAATCGCCGCCCGCCCGGCCAAGGCTTGCAAGGATGTTCGCCGAACGCGCCTCGAGCAGCGAATCCTCGGTCAGGGTTCCCGGCGTCACGAGGCGGATCACCTCGCGCCTGACCACCGACTTGGCCCCTCGGCGTTTGGCTTCGGCCGGGTCTTCCATCTGCTCGCAGACGGCCACGCGGAAGCCCTTGCGGATCAGCTTTTCGAGATATTGCTCGGACGCATGCACGGGTACGCCGCACATGGGGATGTCGTCGCCCTGGTGGCGGCCGCGCTTGGTCAGCGCGATATCGAGCGCTTCCGCCGCCTTCACCGCATCGTCGAAGAACAGCTCGTAGAAGTCCCCCATGCGGTAGAACAGCAGATATTCGCGATTGGCCGCCTTGATCTCGAGATACTGCGCCATCATAGGCGTGGCGCTCTCGGCCTCGGGGGTGACATGCTCGTTCATGGGCCGGACCCTAGCAGATGCCCGGTCCGCCCGTGCAGCCCGGCTTCGTCAAGCCATTGAAAGCGGAGGGTGGCCGGGCCGATATTCTGTGGATTGGTTCGATCGGAACACCCATGACCAACGCCCAAAAGCCGTCCTTCACCCAGGAGGAGGCGCTCGCTTTCCATTCGACCGGCAAGCCCGGCAAAATCGAGATCAACGCCACCAAACCCATGGCGACCCAGCGGGATCTGAGCCTCGCCTATTCGCCCGGCGTGGCCGTACCCGTGCGCGCGATCGCCGAGCGGCCCGATGCCGTCTTCGATTACACCGCCAAGGGCAATTTCGTGGCCGTGATCTCGAACGGCACCGCGATTCTGGGCCTGGGCGATCTGGGTCCGCTGGCCGCCAAGCCCGTGATGGAAGGCAAGGCCGTGCTGTTCAAGCGCTTCGCCGATGTCGACGCCATCGACATCGAAGTCGACACGACGGACATCGACGCCTTCGTCAATTGCGTGCGCTATCTGGGGCCGAGTTTCGGCGGCATCAATCTGGAAGACATCAAGGCGCCGGACTGCTTCGTGATCG
>JBEKDC010000348.1:0-3939 GCA_050014535.1 Rhizomicrobium sp. | reverse complement strand
GAGCGACAGCGGCGTCAAGGTCGGCACGGCGAGAAGGGCAGAGCCCAGCAGCACGCTGCCGAGATGGACGGCCGTCGGCGTGATGAAGCCGCGCATGCCGAGCTCGCGCTTCTCCAATCCCTGGGCGAGCGACGCCACGATGAACGTCGCGCCGACGATGACGCCGGCCGCGGTGCCGACCATCACATAGAAATCGCGCCATTCGGCGAGCGGCCATGCAGTCATGGGACATTCCTTTGTTGCAGTCGGAACCGGGGCAGCCGGAGACAATCGTTCGGCAGATTCGCGCAGCATCGGGCCGCGGCCAGAGAGCAAATCCTTCTTCAAGATACGCCTAAAGTGGACTCCCGTCCGGCCATTGCGGTGCGCGTTTTTCCTTGTGGGAGCGGACGCCTTCCTGGGGCTCGGTCCCGGCGAAGCCGAGAAATTCGAGCGCGAGCGACGTATCGAAAGTCGGGCCCATCTGGCGCAGCCAGTTGTTCAGCGCATGCTTGGTGAAGCGGATCGCGCTTTGCGCGCCGGTGGCCAGCCGCGTCGCAAGCTCGACCGCCTTTTCGTCCAGCTCCGCGTCTTCGACCGCGAGACTCACAAGACCGATTTCGGCCGCCTGCTCACCGCGCAGCTCGTCGCACAGCAGCAGATAATATTTCGCCCGCGCCATGCCGATCAGAAGCGGCCAGATGATGGCGGCATGGTCACCGGCCGCCACGCCGAGCCGCGTGTGTCCGTCGATGATCCGGCATGTTTTGGTGGCGATCGAGATATCCGCGAGAATACCCGTGACAAGTCCCGCACCCACCGCCACGCCGCGCATCGCGCTCACGATGGGCTTGTTGCAATCGATCATGTTGAAGACGATGGCGCGCGCTTCCTTCCAGCCGCGCAGGCGCGCCTCGGGATCGTTCATCAGCGCCTCTGCCAGGGCGAAATCGCCGCCGGCCGAAAACACGCGGTCGTTGCCCGTGACGATCGCGGCGTTGATGTCGGGATCTGCGTCGATGTCGCGCCAGATATCCGCGAGCTCTGCATGCATCGCGTTGTCTGCAGTGTTCATCTTGCCGTTATTGAGGCGGATGCGCAGCACCTTTGCGTGCGGTCGATCGAATATCAGTCTGGTATATTTCGCGTAGCGGTCGCTCATTGTGCCCTCATCCTCGGACTGGAAACCGAAGATTACGGGTTGCGCGCCGGAACTGTCGAGCGGTCGCGAGAAAGCTTTAGAGAGGAGGCGCCGCGGCGGAACGCTTTGAAAGCGGATAGGCGCCGCGTTTGCGCTGCGTTTCGCGAAAGGCGGCCTGGCTTTCGGCCAGCCATTCGAGGAATTGAAAGCCGGTTTCCCGGCCCGCCATATCCTGCATATTACGTCGCTCGAGGATCGCAGTCCGCGACTTCCTCCAGACCTCAAAGACCGCGTGATGGAAAAAATCATCGGCGAGCCGGAGTGAGACTTCGCACCGGTACACAAGGATTCCAAGTCCGTCCAACGCATTTATGGCGGCGAACGCGGAAACCCATCGCTCGCCGAGTTGCGACTGAAGCTCTTTCCAGGAGAGGCCTTCGGGCAGTTCGTGCAGCCAGCTCAAGCCCTCCATCAGATCGCGAGTCTGCAACATCTCGATGAGCTGCAGTGAAATCTGGGTCTCGCGCGCGCGAGTGGCGACGCGTATCTGCCAGGCGCCGAAAATGACGCCGCCGACGACTGCGGAGGTCGTCGCGATGTTCAGCGCTGTCGCGAGGTCCATCTCGGGCTTCGCCTAGAACTCCGGCTTCACGCCGTTCTTCTCCACGGTTGCCGAGCCGAGGAAGGTGTGACCGGCATCGTCCGTCGCCACGCCGGCCACGACCGCGAGGCCGGGTTTGAGGTCGTCCTTTTTCGCCGGCACGATAGCCGCGATGACGGTCGACGGCGTGATGTCGACAATGGCCGTGCCGGTGCAGCCCGGCTGGCCGGGCACCGCGCGGCCTTCGCAATGTCCGTTCACCAGTTGCGCGCCGCGATAGGTGACGGTCAGTTGCTGCGCGGCACCGCTGGCAGTCACCGTGCCGTTGGTCATGCTGCCGGCCTTCGCAGGCAACGGTGCTGCGACTGTTCCGTTTGTCATGCTGCCCATGCCCGAAGATGCGACCCGATCCGTGGAAGGGTGATGATCCCAGGGATATTGCCCTTCGCCGAGACCCACGACGGGAATGATGTGCACCTCTTCCGCGAGCAGATGGCCGTTTTCGCCAGGCACCGAAGTGATGCCGACGAAATCTGTCGACTTGATCTGGCCGAACGTGCGCGCCTCCACGGCGAAGAAGCGGGTCTTCGGCGTAATCGCGGCCGCAAGGTCTGTTCCCTTGTCGGTCTTGATCGTTAAGGTCGCGGCCGTGATGTCTTCGATGGTGCCGCGCACGAGCATGGTTTTCATCGGAGGCGGCGGTGCATCCGCCCCACCCAGGGCGAAGCTTGCAGGCAACGTCAGAAAAATCGCAACAGACAAACGGCGCATGGCAATTCCCCCTAAGGATTTCGCGTTGGACGGTCGGCCCGAACGAAGCTTCGACCAAATACTCTCCCGACCCGGAAAAAAACAGAGAATATTATCGGTTTCAGCCCCGATCTCGATTTTGCGTGCCGGATAGCCACACAAATTTGGTCGTTCGACCCGACCGCCGTCGCTACAGTCAGAGGTGGCGGGCGATGAGCATCCGCTGGATGTCGGACGTGCCTTCATAAATCTGGCACGCGCGGACATCACGATAGAGCTTGGCCAACCCGAAGTCTTCGAGATAGCCATAACCGCCCAGTGTCTGGATCGCGCCGGAGCAGACGCGTTCTGCGGTTTCGCTGGCGATCAGTTTGGCCATCGCCGCTTCTTTTAGACAGGTCCGGCCCGCATCCTTCAATGCTGCGGCGTGGAGCACGAATTGACGGGCGGATTCCAGCTGCGCCGCCAAATCCGCGAGCCGAAAGCCCACGGCCTGATGCTCGAAAATTATCTTGCCCATGGATTGCCGCTGCTTGGCGTACGACACCGCCAGGTCCAAAGCCGCCTGCGCGATTCCGACACTTTGCGCAGCAATGCCGATACGTCCGCCCTCCAAATTCGAAAGCGCGATTCGGTATCCTTCGCCTTCGTTGCCCAAACGAAGATCGCCTTCCACAAAAAGATCGGTGAAGGAAATCGCACAGGTATCCGATGCCCGCTGCCCCAGCTTGCGCTCGACGCGATCGACCACATAGCCGGCGCGGTCGGTCGGCACGAGAAAAGCGGTGATCCCGCGTTTGCGGGCGTCCGGATCGGTCACGGCAAATACGATCGCCAAACCGGCAATTTTGCCGGACGTGATAAACTGCTTGGAACCGTCGAGGATATATCCCCCCTCGATCGCACGCGCCCGCATGCGAATGGCCGATGCGTCCGAACCGGCGTCGGCCTCCGTCAATGCGAATGCGCCGATTGTCCGTCCGCTTGTAAGTGCGGGAAGAAAACGCTCCTTTTGCTGCCGGGTGCCATTTTGAAGAATGGCGGAAACGACGGGGCAATTGTGCACCGACAAGATCGACGAAAGCGCGGCGTCGGCGGCCGCGATCTCCATGAGCGCGAGTGCGTAGGAAACGAAATCGGCGTTGGCGCCGCCAAATTGTTCCGGGGCCGTCATCCCCATCAATCCGAGATCCGCAAGAGACCTGAAGGTTTCCTCGGGATACCCTTCGGCCGCCTCGAAGGCATGGGCACGCGGTGCAATTTGTTCTTGCGCAAATTTGCGGGTCGTCTCGCGAACCGCTTCTTGCGTCTCGGTCAATAACATGCCGGCACCCATCCAGAGTTGTGCCCGAGTATAACAGCCAAATCGATTCGTATGCACCAACTCGAGCGAATTGCGCGCCGGCGCCGATTGCCGATAACATGGACGCTCCTATCCAAGGTTCGCTCGCATGCGGATTGCAGATTA
>JBEKDC010000347.1:0-3947 GCA_050014535.1 Rhizomicrobium sp. | reverse complement strand
TGATCGAAGCGGTGATCTGGGATTTCGGCGGCGTGTTCACGAGCTCGCCCTTCGATGCGTTCGCCCGTTACGAGCGCGAGCGCGGCCTGCCGGAAAACCTGATCCGCAAGATCAACAGCACCAACCATCTCGAAAACGCATGGGCGCGGTTCGAGCGTTCCGAGCTCGATCTGGACGGGTTCGACAAGGCGTTCGCGGCCGAGGCGCGTGCGCTGGGCCATAACGTGCCGGGCCGCGACATCATTCCGCTGCTCTATGGCGATTTCCGCCCCGAAATGACCGAGGCGCTGCGCCGCATCGCGACGCGATTCAAAACCGGCTGCATCACCAACAACGTGGCATCGATGCAGCCGGAATCCCCCGGCCGCAGTTTCTACGCGGTGGAGACCATGGCGCTGTTCGATCATGTGATCGAATCCTCGAAGGTGGGGATCAGAAAACCGGATCCGCGCATCTATCGGATGATGTGCGAAACGCTGGGTGTCGCGCCTGCAGCTTGCGTCTATCTCGACGATCTCGGCGGCAATCTGAAGCCCGCCCGCGCGATGGGCATGACAACGATCAAGGTCGAATCCGCCGGCCAAGCGATCGCCGAACTCGAAACCGCAACGGGAATGACGTTGGGGTGATTACGCCGCTTTCGCGCGGCCGTGCAGGCTTTCGCGCGTCGGCAGCCTCTCGATTGCGCGGCCGGCCAATTGCGCCGCAAGTCGAAGGTCATAGGCCGTCTGCAAATTGAGCCAGAACTGCGCGCCGGTCTTGAACCAGTGCCCGAGGCGGAGCGCGGTATCGCCCGTGATCGCCCGCCGTCCCTTGACGATCTGGGTGATGCGGTTCGCCGGCACGCCAAGCTGCCGCGCCAATGCCGTCGGCGTGACGCCGAGTTCGGCCAGCTCGTCGCCGAGAATTTCACCGGGATGGATGGCGGGGCGGGGCATGGTTTTTCTCCTCAGTGATAATCCGCGATCTCAACATTCGACGGACCGGGCGTGCCGTCCGGCCATTCGAAACAAATCCGCCATTGCAGATTGATGCGGATGCTGAATTGTCCGGCGCGATCTCCCTTGAGCGCTTCCAGCCGGTTGCCGGGCAGCGCACGCAACACCGACAGGCTTGTCGCGGCGTCGAGAATCTCCAGCCGCTTCCAGCCCTGCCGTTCGATGCCCGAAAACGCCTTGACCCGTTCGCCGTCGGCGAACGCCTTCGTGCGCTTGTCGCGATAGCTCCGGATCATGGATATTGATGCCGAAATATACTCTGTACGTCAAGCGTATATTCGTAATTCGTCGGCTGTCATTCCCCGTCGCCCACTTGTCCGCCGAAGCCTTGCCTGCCTGCGCGAAGCCGAAGCTTCGCTTCGGCGAAGGCAGGGCGTAGGCGGACATGGGGACGAGGTGGAGCTAGCGCCAGCGTACCGACCGGTTGAGGGGGTTCCGAGAGGCGCGGACTTGTCCGCTGGTTGCGTCCAGAATTCCAGATGCCGAAGGAGGCGCGGGTCGCGCCGAAACAGATCGAGGCGGAACTGGTCGAAGGCGAGGAGAAGTTCGTCAAGCCGAGTTTCCCGACGACGCCAGCAGATCAGGTTACGACGATCCGCGCGCTTCTTGCTGCAACCGGAAAGCCCATTCGCGCGGGAGAACTTGCGCGCCAGTTCAAGCAGGGCAAACGCGTCGAGAACCGGGTCGCCGAATTGCTCCAAATCAAGGCCGCTATCGGTCAGGCGCAAACTGAAAACGGTAGCCGCTACTTTGCCGCTCGTTAGACGCGTAAATCCATTGTCGAGGCTGTGAGGCAAGTGCGAATAAACCGATTTGGGTTTGACAATTACCATATCAGTAGTACGCTTGTTCCGGTCCTGAGCAACCGCGCGGAGCTGGTTGTGTTGGCGTTTGCGGCGATGAGTGCGGTTTCGGAGTGCGCGCGGGCGCAGGCGAATCGCCGGCAAATAGCAGGTCACCTGTTCCCACCTGTTATGATTCCGGAAAAACCACGGTTTGCCTGGGTTTTTGGCCAAATAACAGGTGATTTTTTTCACGGCGCGTTCGGGGACATCGAAGACGGTTTTGGAGCGAGGAGAAGGCGGCCTTCCTGTTATTCTCCTGTTTAACAGGGGAAACCCCGAACGAGCGTCAAGCGCTGGCACCGCGTGCCCGCATATGCTAAGGCATATGCTATGACCGCCGAGCGTCACGTCAAGCTGTTCCGCAACGGCCGCAATCAGGCCGTGCGCATCCCGCGCGAGTTCGAGTTGCCGGGCGAGGATGCCGTCATGCGCAAGGAAGGCACGCGCCTCATCATCGAGCCCGCGCCGCGAAAGTCGCTGCTCGAACTTCTCGCCACGCTCGAAGATATCGACGAGGAGTTTCCGGATATTCCGGACCTGCCGCTCGATCCCCCGCCGGATCTCGGCTGATGGCGTTTTTGCTGGACACGAACATCGTGTCCGATCTGCTGCGTCATCCGCATGGACGAGTTGCGGGCCGCATCCCCAATGTTGCAAATCAAACGTGCACCAGCATCATCGTTGTCGCGGAATTGCGATTTGGAATCATGCGGCGGAAATCCACGAGGCTCGCAGCACGATTGGCAACAGTGCTCGAAGCGCTGGAAATCTTGTCGCTCGAATCGCCGGTGGACGTCGTTTATGGCGCGCTGCGAACAGAGCTTGAAACCGCGGGCACTCCCATCGGTGCGAACGATCTTCTGATCGCAGCCCACGCGCTCGCGCTTGGGCATACGCTGGTGACCGACAATGTCCGCGAGTTCTCGCGCATCAAAGGGCTCGCGGTCGAGAACTGGTTGCGCTGATTTCAGATCGGCGTTGCGGAGAGTTTTGCGATCTGGACCGCGAGCGCCTGTTCGCGCATGTCGCGGCCCGGTCGCGAGAAGAAAGCGTATCGAGGGTAGATCGCCTTGGCGAGCTTGCGGCTTGCATCCTGGGCCGCTTCCACACGCGGCCGGCGGCGTGCTTCGTAGAAGGCGAGTGCGCTTGTCACGTGCGTGGCGTCGCTGCGCGATAATTCGTCGGCGAGCACGCTGGCCGATTCCATTGCCAGCGACGCGCCGATACCGGCCGTGGGCAGGAAGGCGCAGGCCGCATCGCCCAGCAGCACCACGCGGCCTCGCCGCCAGGACCGCGCGCGAGAGTCTGCAATTCTCCAGTGGAACATCTCTGCCGCGCCTGGTGCGGCCGAAATCGCATCGCCCGCCATGTCGTCGAAGCGCGCGAACAATTTCGTGAGCCGTCGCGTTCTGTCCGGCGCGCACGCGATGACACCCGTCTGCCGCGGCGTGGCGTAGAGGCCGAGCGCAAGTGCGCGGTCCCGGATCTCGCGTGCGGCGCGTTGCGACCCGCGCGGCGTCCACCAGCTCCAGCAGGCCCAATGCGTGTCGAACGCATCCATCTTCGGCGACACGAAAGCGCGCACGCGCGAACCCGCTCCGTCCGCACCCACCACGAGATCGTAATCGCGGGTTTCGCCGTCGCTGGTTGCGACCCTCACACGCTCGCCCGTTTCCATGATGTGTTCTACGCGGGTTCCCATGCGCAGGCGTTCGTTGTCGCCCGCGCGTTCGAGCAGCCGGAGCAGATCGCCGCGCGCAAGAAGGCGCAGATCGTGCGCGTCGTTGGCAGGTTCGCTCACCGCCGTGAAACTGCGATGCACACCCAGTCCATGCAGCACGCGCGCGCCGAAAGGGTAAAGCCCCAATACATAGGACTGATGATCGTGAGTCGCCGCGGCTTCGACGATGTCCGGCGCAATCCCGCGCTGCCGGAGCAGCGCCGCCAAAGCGAGCCCCGCTATGCCGCCGCCTGCGATCAATACGCGCAAAGGACCCTCCCACCGGCAGAGAGTTTAGCAGCGTGCGAGGCAAGAAACTATTGGCACGCCGAGAGCGTGGAGCAGGTCCGTCGCAAAGGGAATGTGCACGCGGAGGCGCGGAGC
>JBEKDC010000346.1:0-3960 GCA_050014535.1 Rhizomicrobium sp. | reverse complement strand
ATGGCGGGTCATCTCGCTCGCGCAGGTCACGACGTCGTTGTCTACAACCGCACGGCCGCCAAAGCTGCAAGCTGGGTCGAGCAATATGGCGGGCGATCCGCGCCTACGCCTGCTGCGGCTGCCGTAGGCGCCGAAATCGTCTTCGCCTGTGTCGGTCGGGACAACGATGTTTCGGAAATCACGCTGGGCGCGCAGGGCGCGTTTGGCAAAATGGCCAAGGGCTCAGTCTTCGTGGATCACACGACGGCGTCGGCAGGAATCGCCCGCGCATTGGCCGACAAGGCGCGCGAGCTTGGTTTCGGTTTCGTCGACGCGCCGGTATCGGGGGGAGAGCAGGGCGCGAAAAACGGCCAGCTGACAATCATGTGCGGCGGCAACGACGCCGATTACGCCAAGGCCGAGCCCGCAATGGCGGCCTATGCGCGGCAATGCCGGCTGATGGGCCCGCCGGGATCCGGTCAGCTCACAAAGATGGTCAACCAGATTTGCATTGCAGGCGTAGTTCAGGGCCTTTCCGAAGGGCTAAGCTTTGCCCGCGCCGCGGGGCTCGATCCGCAAGCCGTTGTCGATGTGATCTCGAAGGGCGCGGCGCAATCCTGGCAGATGGAGAACCGTCATAAGACGATGCTCGCCAACCACTTCGAACACGGCTTCGCGGTGGAGTGGATGCGCAAGGATCTGGCGATCTGTCTCGACGAGGCCCGCAGATCCGGCGCGTCGCTCCCGGTCACCGCGCTCATCGATCAGTTTTATGCCGAAGTCGAAAAAATGGGTGGCGCACGCTGGGACACGTCGAGCCTGTTTGCGCGCATGGAAAAGCTGAGAGACGGCCACGCATGAGCGATGGCGGGCGTGCACGTGCGTATCATCACGGAGATCTGCGCAACAGTCTTCGCGAGGCGGCACGTGCGATCCTCGAAGAGGAGGGGCTGGCGGCGCTCAGCCTGCGGGGCGTCGCGCGCCGTGCGGGCGTGAGCCATGCCGCACCGTATCGGCACTATGCGAATCACGAAGCGCTGCTTGTGGAACTGGCGGTCGAAGGCTTCGAGGAATTGCGCACGGAAATCACAGCGGCGGCGTGCGGTCCCGGACCCGAAGGCGAGCGGATATCGGATATCGGAGCGGCTTATATGAGATTTGTGGCGCGGCGTCCGGCGCTTGCCCGCCTGATGTTCGGTCCCCAGCTTCCCAATCGCGATTCGTTTCCGGACCTCGGCGCTGCCGCGGACTCGATCGGCTCGGAAATCGGAGCGGCCCTCAACGACACCGCTCTTGGGCTTGCCGTTTGGGCCGCGGTGCACGGCCTCGCAATGCTGATTCTCGAGAACGTTATCGATCTCGGGCAACGCCGCTCCGGACTCGATGTCCTGCCGTCGCGCGCCGAGATTCTGCTGCGAAGCCTGTTCACGGCTTCGCAGCGCCACGACGTCTAGCGCAAGCTACGCTGCTACGGATGCATTTCCAGACTACGCTGCTGGAATTCGCGGAAGGATTCCTGATCGCGGAACTTGATCGCGTCCCATTCCTGCTTTGTATGGCATACGCGACCTTTGATCAGTTCGCCTTCATGCACGACCAGGTGGCAAGTCACGGGATTTGAATCCTGAATCGCAGGAATCGCCTGGGCCGGAGGTTGAGCGGGAGTCTCATCGGCGAGCGCAGCGCTCGCCGAAACAAGTCCGAAGCCGCAGGCGATTGCAAGAATGGTAGAGCGCATGGCGTTCCCTTTCGTTAAGCAGGTGCAAGTCTTCGGTGTGTCGGCGGACGAGAGCAAGGCCTGAAGCGCCGGAAACGTGCCGGATTCGTTCACTTCGAGTTGAACCGGGGCGGTTCTCACGCGGACGTGAGCCTCGCCGCATCTACACCGTCTTCAGCAACCTGGCGGCATCGAGGGCGAAGTAGGTCAGGATGCCAGAGGCCCCGGCGCGCTTGAAGGCCATCAGGCTTTCGAGGACGACGGGGTCGCGTTCGAGCCAGCCGCGTTCGGCCGCGGCCATCAGCATCGAATACTCGCCGGAGACCTGATAGGCGAACGTCGGCAGGTGAAACGCATCCTTCACGCGTCGCACGAGATCGAGATACGGCATGCCCGGTTTGATCATCACCATGTCGGCGCCTTCGGCGATGTCGAGCGCCACTTCGCGCAACGCCTCGTCGCCGTTTGCGGGATCCATCTGATAGGTGAGCTTGTCGCCCGTCAGCGATTTTGCCGAACCCACCGCGTCGCGGAAAGGTCCGTAAAACGCCGACGCGTATTTCGCGGCGTAAGCCATGATGAGCGTGTTCTTGAATCCGTTCGATTCGAGTGCCGTGCGGATCGCGCCGACGCGGCCATCCATCATGTCGGATGGCGCGATGATATCGCATCCTGCCTCCGCCTGGACGAGCGCCTGCTTCACGAGAATGTCGAGCGTCTCGTCGTTCGCCACATAACCATCGACGAGAACGCCGTCATGGCCGTGACTTGTGTAGGGATCGAGTGCGACGTCGCACAATATGCCGATTTCCGGCACGGCGCGCTTGATCTCGCGCACAGTCCGGCAAATGAGGTTCGCCGGATTTGTCGCCTCGCGGCCATCGGGTGTCTTCAATCCCGGGTCGGTGCAGGGAAACAGGGCAACGACCGGAATTCCGAGTTTTGCCGCTTCCTCCGCAGCGCCGACGGCAAAATCGACCGACAAGCGCTCCACGCCCGGCATCGACGAAACCGGGTCCCGCCGCTTCTCGCCGTCCACAACAAAGATCGGCCAGATGAAATCCGCCGCGGTAAGCGTGGATTCCGCGACCAACCGGCGCGTCCAGTCGTGACGGCGCAGGCGGCGCATGCGTGTCGCGGGAAAGGATTGTTGCGAACTCATCGCAATGAAGTTCCTTGAATAAAAGCCTAACGGTCTAATCACTCCGGCGCTAACTAAGCAAGACGATTGGGGTTTCTGCGCATTGCAAAGCGCCGCCGATGGGTCGATCCTGTTCCCGGGTGTCTAGGGACAAGAACAATGAACCTATTCTCGGCCGTATTCACGGGGTTGGCCGTCTGGTCAAGCCCGACTTCGGTGCCCGCCAACACCGACGGGAACGCAACGCAGATCGCGATGGTCGAAGTCGTGCCGAATTACGAGGTCATGGCGCTCAGCCAGGCCGACATCGATGTTTATCTTCAGGTCATGCGGGCATCCGCCGACCATATCCAGCGTGTTTCGATACCGGGCGCCGCTGCGGCGCCCGCAACCCCGGGGACCTACGACGAGGCCGTCGCAGAGCAGCAAGGCGTGCGTCCGCGCTATGACGCGATAAAAACAGTCATCCAGGCCCAGCTGGACCCCGCCGTGGCAAGCGAAACGCCGTTCCACGCCGCGGACGACGCCCTGCTGGCCCCCCACGCGAGCGAAATTCAGGCATTGCAAAAACAGGTCAACGGCTTCATTTACGGGCAGTGAAATTCACCGCTTGTAAGGCCGTTCATGGATTTTGAGCTTACGGAAGACCAGCGGGCCGTTCAGGACGCCGCGCGTCGCTTCGGGATCGAGAAGCTCTCGCCCCACGCCGCCGAATGGGACGAGAAGGAACACTTTCCCATCGACGTGCTGCGCGCGGCGGCCGAGCTCGGTTTCGCGAGCATCTATGTGAAAGGCGATGTCGGTGGCTCCGAGATGACGCGGCTCGATGCGGCGATCGTCTTCGAGGAATTGTCGGCCGGCTGCACGTCCACGGCGGCGTTCCTCTCGATTCACAACATGGCGTCGTGGATGATCGATCGCTTCGGCGGTGAGATTCAGCGCAAGCGTTTCCTGCCCAGACTCGTCTCGATGGAACACATCGCGAGTTATTGTCTGACGGAACCGGGTTCCGGCTCCGACGCCGCGAGCCTGCGCACCCGCGCTGCGAAGGACGGCGAGCACTATGTTCTGAACGGGGCCAAGGCCTTCATCTCCGGCGCGGGAACATCCGACATTTATGTTT
>JBEKDC010000345.1:0-4331 GCA_050014535.1 Rhizomicrobium sp. | reverse complement strand
GTTCGTCAACATACGCCGTAAAGACGCGGCCGGCGACAAACTCGACAGGCACGCGCCTGTAGTTCGAGTCGCTCAGGTTCGTGAGCGTGATCCAACCGTTCAGATCGAGGGATCGTCCGTCGGGCCGAACATGCGCGTTGTAATCCGCCGACCAGAAGAGCCCCGTCGCGATATAGCTCAAGGTCAACGTGTAGTGCCCGGCCCTCGACATCACGGCGCGCACCGACAAGGTGGGCGTATCGCGCAGTCCGTCAGGCACTTTTTCGAATATGAGCCTCTCGGGGAGACCGCTGCAATGCAGCGCCTCAAACTTGCCGTTGATTTCGAGCACAACTCCCGACGGAGCCGCTCTCACAATTGCCGATTGTACGCCGGAAGGCAGCCCGGTGATCTCCGCGGTTTGCGGAACGATGGTCGACATTACGCCGCGGAACTCGATTTGGACCGGACCCGCAGGCAAGTCCATGCTGCGGGACTCCGTGATGAACGCGATTCCCTCTCGACGGTAATACTCGGCGTCCGCCGGGTTCGTGATGTCGACCGTGTTCATTGTTTCGGGCTGATAGATTGTGAGCGTGACTTTGTTCGGACGTTCCGAAATGCTCGCGGCAAGTGCGGGAACCGCCCAAATCAGGCCGAATACGATCAGCGCCAGGCACTTCACGGCTCAGCCGCCCGTGTCGACGGTGAATGTCAGAACGGTCTCGCCGTTTGCCGGCACGGGCACGCTCCAGCCGAGCGTGTTCGCGTCGATCCGCTTGCTGGGAAGGCTCTCGACATCGACTTTTCCGTCGCGCCAGAGCCCGCTCTGTCGCAAGTCCACCATGACCGGTTTGGGTTGCGCATTTCGGAATGCATAGGAGATCGCATATCGCGTGCGGGATCCGTAAATCCTCTCGCTCGAAACTAGCGTGGCTTGTGCGGTGACGTCGAACGCTTCGCTGATTGTGATTGCCACATCCGAGCCGGCCGGCGAATGATCGAGATCGTTCTCGCCGACGAATTTCGATTCGCCGGAATCGTCATGCATGTAGACGCGAACGATACCTGCGGGCAGGGCTCTCTCCACGTTGGAGAATTTGAGCACAGAAGATACGTGTTCGGGACTCTCGTTGCTGGTGAAGTATGGCGCCCGATATTCATAGGTCTTTACGGCCTTGACGCCATGGAGGTCGATCAATCCCACCTGTTTGGTTTGGTTCTCAGCAACTGTGACTCTTTCCGGGAGCGAATACAGCAGATAGTCTGCGATCGATTCCTGGTTGTTCGCGCCCATTCCTGCGCCCCGATTGGAATTGCGCCGCGTTTGCTCGCGCTGCCAATATTCCTGTTCGGTACTGACGAGATTGATGTCGCCCGCCACCAGCTCAGTCTTGGCATCCTTGTAGCTGGTGCCGGATTTGTTGGTGAGGGTGACCCACCCCTGAAGGCGCAGCGAACTCTCAGCCTCGTCAAACATGGCGACGTAGTCCGCTTTCCACGACAAACCGGTGGTGAGATAGCTGAGCGTCACGTCGCGGGCGCCGGCGCTTGCCGCATCGACTGTTATCGACAGAGTGGGCGATGCACGCAGATTTTCCGGAATGCTGTCAAACTCCACACGCGTCGGGATGCCGTCGTCGCGCAAGGCCTCGATGCGGTTTCCGATCCTGAGAATGACGCCGTCATTGACCGACAGTACGGTGGCCGTTTCCGCCGTCTCTTTGCCGGTGCCCGGTATCGTACGGATGATCTTGATCTGCTTGCCGACGGCTTTTTCCATCATCTTGGCTGGGGTGAGCAGATCGTAGTCGAAATTCTGTTCGACGACCGCCAGGCCGTTGCCAGATAGCGTCACCGTCTCCGGGCGGATGTCGGCCGATACGTCTTTGAATTCGAGTCGCGTTCGTCCGGCCGGCACGTCGAGATGGCGGACATCCTGCACGAGCGCGAGGTCGGTGTTGTAGACAGTGAGTGAAAGCTGCGGCGTGGGGTCGGCGGCGACGGCGGAACCAACGAGTCCGACCCCCAATCCGATGAAAAGAGCCAACCGACGCATGCGCATCCCCCGCGAACTCCGACACATATCAGTACCACTTGGTAGGGGGGCCGAAAGCCGATCTATTCGATGTCGGAAATCGGGCGATTCTGTGCGTGCTGCATTGCACATCGGGGTCCCTACTTGGCGGACGGACGCGACGCTTTTTCCGCTCGCATTGGGCAGCGTCCGGGCCTATGCAATTGACCGCACAAAAGCACTTCCGAACGGAGCCCCAGTGGCCGCCAAGCCTGAAAAGATCAATCCCGTCATCGTGCTTGTCGTATGTTTGTGCGTCGTTGGGATGATGTTTGTGGGTTCCATCGTGATCAGTACAATGGTGGTTCAGGCCGAACGCACTCAACCGGCCGCAGACAGTTCTTCGACCCAACCCTGAATTTGCCGATGACGATCAAGCTCTATCACTGCAAAGGGGCCCGCTCGCTTCGACCGCTGTGGACGCTCGAGGAGATGGGCATCCCCTATGAACTCGAATTGATGCCGTTTCCGCCGCGTTTTCTCCGCGAGGGCTATCTCGATATCAATCCGCTGGGGACAGTGCCTACGATGGTCGACGGCGGGCTGACGATGACGGAGTCGTCGGGCATCTGTCAGTATCTCGTCGACCGCTACGGCCCGACGGATCTGGGTCTGGCGCCGACGGACAAGGATTACGGCCTCTATCTCAACTGGCTGCATCGCAGCGATGCCACGCTGACATTTCCCCAGACCATCGTGCTGCGTTACACAAGGCTGGAGCCCAAGGAGAGGCGGCTTGGCCAGGCGGTGGACGATTACACGCAATGGTTCTTTGCGCGCCTGCGCAGCGTCGAACAGGCAACGGCCGAGCGCGAATATCTATGCGCGGACCGTTTCACCATCGCCGATGTGTGCGTCGGCTTCGCGCTCCATCTTGCGGACACGCTCGGTTTCCGGGAAAAGTTCAAGCCGAACACGGAAGCCTATTATGCGCGCCTGACGGCGCGGCCCGCATTTCAGCGCGCGATCGACCTCTGAGCGTGAAACATGGAGCAAGCATGAGCCTCGACCAAAGGGAACTCGACGAATTCCGCGCGGAAGTCCGCGCGTGGTTCGAGGAGAACAGGCCCGCCGATCCGGGATTTCTGCTGCCGCAGTCCTTTATGGAAGTGGGTTCCGACGAGCAGTTCACTTTCCTGCGCGATTGGCAGCGAAAGGTCTACGAGGCGGGCTATCTCGGCATGGCTTGGCCGAAGGAATATGGCGGCGGCGGCAAGCCGCAGATTCTGCAGGATATCGCAACGCGAGAAATGGTGCGCCAGAAGGTCCCTTTCATGACCAACACGATCGGTCTGAATTGGGCGGGTCCGCTGATCCTCAACATGGGGACGGAGGAGCAGAAGAAAGCCTATACCCCCGGTATCCTGAGTGCCGAAGACATCTGGTGCCAGGGATTTTCGGAACCCGACCATGGTTCCGATCTCGGCAATGCGCAGCTTAAAGCCGAGCGCGATGGCCGCGAGTTCGCGCTCAACGGCAGCAAAATCTGGACGAGCCTCGGCAAGCACGCGAAATACATGATCCTGCTCGCGCGCTCGAATCCGAGCGCCAACAGCAAATATGAAGGCCTCAGCTTCTATCTCATTCCGATGAATATTCCCGGCATCGAGGTCGTGCCGATCCGCAAGCTTACGGGCGAATATGGCTTCAACCAGACCTTCTTCACCGATGCGCGCATTCCGGATTCCTGTCTGATCGGCCGGGAAGGGAGCGGCTGGCAGGTTGCGATGGCGACGCTGGCGTTCGAGCGCGGCGCAGTCGGCGGCCAGGCCGGCGGCCACGCCATGATGAGCAAAGACGTCTCGCAGGTGGTGGCGCTCGCGCGCGTCGCACAGCGCGACGGGCGGCCGGCGATCGAGGATCCGCTCATCCGCGACCGGCTCGTGCAATTCATCATGGAGGAGAAGTCCCTGTCGTTGAATTCCGCGCGCGCAAAAATCAAGCCTCTCGTTGCCGAATGGCCGGGATCGATCGCCATGGCGGGAAAACTGGCCGCTACGGAATATCAGCGCCGGCTCAATCAGTTCGCTTTGTCGCTGCAGGGAGCGAACGCCGCCTATTATGTCGGCGACCCCAACGCCTACGAACGCGGCCAGTGGCAGCGCTCCTATTTCAATTCGTTCTCCGGCACGATCGGGGGCGGCACCAGCGAAATCCAGCACAATATCATCGGCGAGCGCGTGCTCGGCCTGCCGAAAAGCTGATCGCGATGGCGAGCGACAACAAAAGACCGATGATCGATTTCAGCGACGAGCAGGCGCAGTTGCTCGAAGTC
>JBEKDC010000344.1:0-3985 GCA_050014535.1 Rhizomicrobium sp. | reverse complement strand
AATGGGTCAAAAGCGCGAGTTAGATATTCCTGAAGGGGCGCCGGGAATTGGCCTGCCCACATACTTCGAGCAACGGCTGCCGGTTGTGGCAGCAAGACCGCCGCCATCGCGCCGAGGATCATTGCCGAGGGGTGAAATGTCCGCATGCGTGTGCCCCCGACATTCGATTCTTACCGCGTCGGCACCGGGTGTTCGCCGCGATAGTCATAGAAACCGCGACCGGTCTTGCGACCCAGCCAGCCTGCTTCGACATATTTCACCAGCAGCGGGCAAGGGCGGTATTTGGAATCCGCGAGGCCTTCATAGAGTACCTGCATCACCGACAGGCAGGTATCGAGGCCGATGAAATCCGCAAGCTGCAGCGGCCCCATCGGATGATTGGCGCCCAGCCGCATGGCGGTGTCGATCGCGTCGACGTTTCCCACGCCTTCATAGAGCGTATAGACGGCTTCGTTGATCATCGGCAGCAGGATGCGGTTGACGATGAAGGCCGGAAAATCTTCGGCGTAGGCGGCCGTCTTGCCGACTTTCTTGACGATTTCGAGTGCGGCCTGGAACGTGCCGTCATCGGTCGCGATGCCGCGGATCACTTCCACCAGCTGCATCATCGGCACGGGATTCATGAAATGCAGGCCGATGAAATGTTCCGGCCGATCCGTCGAGGCTGCAAGCCGCGTGACCGAAATCGACGAAGTGTTCGTCGCGATCAGGGTTTTTTCGGTCAGGCGCGGACACAGGTCCTGGAAGATCTTGCGCTTGACGCTTTCGTCTTCGGTTGCCGCCTCGATGACGAGGTCGCGGTCCTTGAAATCGTCGAGGCTTTGCGTGGTGGAGATCCGCTTGAGCGCGGGTTCCACCAGGTCATCCTTGATCAGGCCGCGCGCCGCCTGGCGATGCATGTTCTTTTCGATGAGGCTTTTTGCACGCCCCAATGCATCCGCATTGACGTCTTCGATGATGACATCGAAGCCCGCCAATGCGCAGACATGGGCTATTCCCCCACCCATCTGTCCCGCACCGATGATGCCGACACGCTCAATACTCATGGCCGCTCCGTGGCTCCGCTGTTTCGAATCCGACGATCCGTCCCCCAACGGACGGTAGGCTTCGCGTGTTAACGAAAACTTCTAGTAACCCAGTTTTGTCAGTTCCTGATCCATCTCCGGAATCGCCTTGAACAGGTCGGCCACCAGGCCGAAATCGGCAACCTGGAAGATAGGCGCTTCCTCGTCCTTATTGATGGCGGCGATGATCTTGGAATCCTTCATGCCCGCGAGATGCTGGATCGCACCCGAGATGCCGACGGCTATGTAGAGTTCCGGGGCGACAACTTTACCCGTCTGTCCGACCTGATAGTCGTTCGGCACGAAGCCCGCATCGACGGCGGCGCGGCTGGCGCCTACGGCCGCATGCAGCTTGTCCGCGATCTTGTCGAGCAGATGGAAATTGTCGCCCGACTGCATGCCGCGTCCGCCGGAGATGATGATCTTGGCGGAGGTGAGTTCGGGCCGCTCGGACTTCGACAGTTCCTCGCCCACGAATTTGGAAATGCCGGGATCGGCCGGCGGCGTGATCTTCTCGATCGTGGCCGTGCCCGTTCCATCGGCAGCTTTGAAGCCTGTCGTGCGCACGGTGATGATTTTCTTGCCGGGGGCTGCCTGCACGGTCTGGATCGCATTGCCGGCATAGATCGGGCGGCGAAATGTGTCGGGGGATTCGACGGCTAGAATTTCCGAGATCTGCGGCACGTCGAGCTTGGCCGCCACGCGCGGCATATAGTTTTTCCCGCTGGTCGTTGCCGGCGCGAGAATCGCGTCGTAATTGCCCGCGAGGCCCAGAATCAGGACTGCCATCGGCTCCGCGACCATTTTCGCGAGATAGGGGGCTTCGGCCACGAGCACTTTCTCGACGCCGGGCAATTTGGCGGCAGCTTGCCCGACGGCATCGCAACCCTCGCCTGCCACAAGCACATGTACCGGTGCGCCCAATTGGATCGCGGCGCTTACGGTTTTCGCCGTCGCGTCCTTCAGAACCTTGTTGTCGTGTTCCGCAATCACCAGCGAGGTCATCAGATCGCTCCCGCTTCCTTAAGCTTGTCGACAAGCTCGGCGGCCGTCTTCACCTTCACGCCGGCCTGGCGCTTCGCGGGTTCGGTCACTTTGAGCACCTTGAGCCGCGGCGTCACGTCGACGCCGTAATCGGCCGGCGTCTTTTCGTCGATGGGCTTCTTCTTGGCTTTCATGATGTTGGGCAGCGACGCATAGCGCGGCTCGTTGAGGCGCAGATCGGTTGTCATCACAGCCGGCAATTTGATCTCGACGGTCTGCAGGCCGCCGTCGATTTCGCGCTCGACCTGCGCCGTGCCGTCCCCGAGTTCCAGCTTGTGGGCGAAGGTCGCCTGCGGCCAGCCGAGCAGGGCCGCCAGCATCTGGCCCGTTTGGTTCGAATCGTCGTCGATGGCCTGCTTGCCGAGAATGGCGAGGCCGGGCTGTTCAGCTTCGCAGATGGCCTTGAGGATTTTTGCCACCGCCAGAGGTTCGACATCGCCGTCGGTTTTCACGAGGATGCCGCGGTCGGCGCCCATCGCGAGCGCGGTGCGGATGGTTTCCTGCGCCGCCTGGGGCCCGATGGACACGGCAATCACTTCCGTCGCTTTGCCTTTTTCTCTCAGGCGAACCGCTTCCTCGACGCTGATTTCGTCGAACGGGTTCATCGACATTTTCACATTGGCCAGATCGACGCCGGTCTGATCCGCCTTCACGCGAACCTTCACGTTGTAGTCGATCACCCGCTTGACCGGGACGAGAACCTTCATGGTGTCAGAATGCCTTCCCCGGGGAGCGGTCCGTAATGCGATCCGTATCTGAGCGTGTCTCTCGCGCGACGGGTTTCTTCTCGACCGCCGTCTGTTGTGCGGCGCAAAAACTAGGCAAGTGGTACGCCTCCTGTCAACGAACCGTCACGGCCCCGGGACTGGGATATAGGCCCTTGCCGGAGGCCGGAATGTTTGTGTTGCACTGCAAAAAGAACGTAAAATGCGGCATTCCGCCGCACATCGGGAGCGCGGGCATCTTTCCCGCCCTTTTTCTTTCGTGGTGCCGCTTGGTGACCCCCGGCAATCGCGGGCAACACACCCGCGGTTCGACTACTTCAGCGTATCGAGATATGCGATCAGGTCGGCGCGCTGGTTGTTGTTGGTGATTCCGGCGAACGGCATTTTGTTGCCGGGGACGACCGTTGCAGGCGAGGCAATGTAGGCGTCGAGCTTCGCATCGGTCCAAACGATGCCCGACTTCGTCATCGCGCCGGAATAGGAAAAGCCGGGATAGGTGCCCGCCTTGCGCCCGACAATCCCGAAGAGGTTGGGCCCGATCTTGTTGGGGCCACCCTTGGTGTTGCTGTGGCAGATGGCGCAGCGGTCGAACACGCCGGCACCGTTCGTGGCGTTGCCCGCGGCTTGCGCGGATGTCGCCAGTGCGGCGCCGAATGCTGCTGTCATCGCGATCGAACGAAAATTCATTTTGAGTCTCCCGACAAAATTACGAACGATCTTAGGGCGAATTCGGCACAAAGCCTGCACCGCTATTTCTTCGCCGATTCCATCGCCGTTTCAAGCGAACGACGGAAGCCGACGGGATTGGCGATATCGGGAATTTTAACGACGCCTACGCCTGTTCCCTCGATCTCGAGATGGCCGTAATTGAGCAGACGGCCCCAGAAGCTTTGCGAGACGCTCACGCCTTCGACGTTCGACAGCGATATTTCCTTGGTCTTCAGCCGGAAAAAACCCGTCTTCTGGACAAAGCGCGTGGAGGTGACTCCGATCTCCGTCGTCCATTTGCGGATCATCATGTCGAAAAAAATGATGATGCCGAGAACAATCCAACCGAGAAAGATGAGCGCGAGCCAGGCCTTCAGGCTGTACCACCAGTGAAAATGCGCCCGCGCGACGAGCTTCTCGCCCGCACCAAGCGACCTTTCGATG
>JBEKDC010000343.1:0-3987 GCA_050014535.1 Rhizomicrobium sp. | reverse complement strand
CGGTGGTAAACGCCGCCGGATAGAAATAGAGCACGACCGGGCCCTTCCTCAGCGCATCGGCCAGCGAGAATGAGAACTCCTTGCCGCCGAGCGAGGCCTGAGCCGTGAAATCGGGCGCCTGCGCGCCAACCGAAAGCGTCGCATAGGCCGGTACCGCCAAAACGGTCCCACAGAGCAAAATGCCGGCAAGAATTCGGTTCATCGCTGTGTCTCCCAGTAATCCGGGGTGTATCCTGACACACAACCTGCCGATGTCGACCAGCGGCACCCACAACGGAACCCGGTTGTCGGTCACGGAGCCGCCATATGCCGCGACACCGCACCCCACGCAACATTGTTGCACCTGCGTGAACCCCATGCTAACTGACCGTCGCGCGCGCTTCGGGAGTCGCTCGCGCAAGTAAACTCTCAATGAATTCAAATAGTTAGGCGACCAGCGCGGCTGTCTCGCGCGCAACTGGCCGAAGGACGAACGTGGGTAGCGACGAACCCGTCATTTCCGGATTAGCCGGGCGATATGCGACCGCCATTTTCGAGCTGGCGCAGGACACAAAATCCGTCGCCGCGCTGGAAAAAGATTTCACGACGCTCAAGGCACTGATCGCGGAAAGCCCCGACTTAGCTCGCCTCGTCAAGGCGCCGGTCTTTTCGCGCGACGATCAAAAGAAGGGCATGGATGCGATCCTGCGCCGGATCGAAGCCGCGCCGCTGACAGTGCAGTTCGTGCTCACGCTCGCGGCGAAGCGCCGCCTGTTCATCCTGACCGACATCATTCGCGGCTTCGAGCTGCTGGTCGCGAAGATGCGTGGCGAGACCGACGCGCAGGTAACATCCGCAAGGCCCCTGAGCGACAGCCAAGTCGACGAACTCAAGCGCATTCTCAAGGCCAAGCTCAGCCGCGACGTGAAGCTTGACGCCAAAGTCGATCCTTCCCTCCTCGGTGGACTCATCGTGAAGGTCGGATCGCGCATGATCGATTCGTCGTTGCGCACGAAGCTCGAAGGGCTTCGCGCTGCCATGAGAGGACAGTGACTATGGATATCCAGCCCGCAGAGATTTCCGCGATTCTCAAACGTGAGATCCAGAATTTCGGCGCCGAAGCGCAGGTGAGCGAAGTCGGCCAGGTGCTCAGCGTCGGCGACGGCATCGCGCGCGTTTACGGCCTCGACAATGTGCAGGCCGGCGAGATGGTCGAATTCCCCGGCGGCATCAAGGGCATGGCGCTGAACCTCGAGTCCGACAATGTCGGCGTCGTGATTTTCGGCAACGATTCGAGCATCAAGGAAGGCGATACGGTCAAGCGAACGGGCGCCATCGTGGAAGTGCCTGTCGGCAAGGGCTTGCTCGGCCGCGTGCTGGACGGCCTCGGCAACCCCATCGACGGCAAAGGCGAGATCGCCGACGTGGCCGAACGCCGCCGCGTGGACGTGAAGGCGCCAGGCATCATTCCCCGCAAATCGGTCAACGAGCCGATGCAGACCGGCATCAAGGCCATCGACAGCCTGATCCCCATCGGCCGCGGCCAGCGCGAGCTGATCATCGGCGACCGCCAGACCGGCAAGACCGCTATCGCCATCGACGCGATCATCAACCAGCGCAACGTCAACAAAAGCACCGACGAAAAGACGAGGCTCTATTGCATCTATGTCGCCATCGGCCAGAAGCGCTCGACCGTCGCGCAGATCGTCAAGACGCTCGAAGACGCTGGCGCCATGGAATACACCATCGTCGTCGCGGCCACCGCGAGCGAGCCCGCGCCGTTGCAATATCTCGCGCCGTTCTCCGGCTGCACGATGGGCGAATGGTTCCGCGACAACGGCATGCATGCGCTGATCATCTACGACGATCTCTCGAAGCAGGCGGTTGCCTATCGCCAGATGTCGTTGCTGCTCCGCCGTCCTCCCGGCCGCGAAGCCTATCCCGGCGACGTGTTCTATCTGCATTCCCGTCTTCTCGAGCGCGCCGCAAAATTGAACGACGCCAATGGCGGCGGCTCGCTCACCGCACTGCCGATCATCGAAACGCAGGCCAACGACGTGTCGGCCTATATTCCCACCAACGTGATTTCGATCACCGACGGGCAAATCTTTCTCGAGACCGATTTGTTCTTCCAGGGCATCCGGCCGGCCGTGAACGTCGGCGTGTCGGTGTCGCGCGTGGGCTCTTCGGCGCAGATCAAGGCGATGAAGCAGGTCGCAGGCTCGATCAAGCTGGAACTCGCGCAATATCGCGAAATGGCTGCCTTCGCGCAATTCGGTTCCGACCTCGACGCGGCCACGCAGCGCCTCCTCAATCGCGGTTCGCGCCTGACGGAACTTCTCAAGCAGCCGCAATTCTCGCCCTACCCGGTCGAGGAAGAGGTCGTGTCGATCTACACCGGCATGAAGGGCTATCTCGACAAGCTCGCGGTCGGCGATGTGCTGCGCTTCGAAGGCGATTTCCTGCGCCTGATGCGCGGCAAGCATGCGGACGTGCTCGACGCGATCCGCACCGGCAAGCAGCTGACGCCGGAGATCGAAGCACAGCTCAAGACCATTCTTGACGAGTTCACGAAGAGCTTTGCCTGATGCCCAGCCTGAAAAGCTTCCGCAACCGCATCGCGAGCGTCAAGGGGATCCGCAAGATCACCAAGGCGCAGCAGATGGTTGCCGCGTCGAAATTGCGCCGCGCCCAGGAAGCGGCCGAGGCTGCGCGTCCCTATGCCGAGAAAATGAATGCCGTGATCGCCAATCTGGCGGGCAGCGTGAAGGACAACCCCAACGCACCCACTTTGCTGGCCGGAACGGGCCGCGATCAGGTGCATTTGGTAATCGTGGCGACCGCCGACCGCGGTCTCTGCGGCGGCTTCAACACCAATATCGTGCGTCGCGCCAAGCAGCATATCGAGCCCCTTCTGAAGGACGGCAAAGAGGTCAAGATCCTCTGCGTCGGCCGCAAGGGCCGCGATCAGCTTCGCCGCCAATACGGCAAGATGATTCTCGACACCGTCGACTTCATGGGCATCAAGCGCATCGGTTTTACCAATGCCGCGCCCATTGGAAAACGCGTGCTGGAAATGTTCGGCACCGACCAGTTCGATGTCGCAACAATCATCTATTCCCGATTCCGTTCGGTGATCAGCCAGGTCCCGACCGTGCAGCAATTGATTCCTGTGGCGTTGCCGGAAGCAAATGTCGGCACCTCGCAGTATTACGACTACGAACCCGACGAAGGCGAAATCCTCTCGGAGCTGCTGCCGCGCAATGTGACCATCCAGATCTTTCGCGCGCTGCTGGAAAACGTGGCCGGCGAATTCGGCGCCAAGATGTCGGCGATGGACGCGGCAACGCGCAATGCGGGCGATGTGATCGACCGGCTCACGCTGCAATACAACCGTACGCGCCAGGCCATGATTACCAAGGAACTGATCGAAATCATCTCGGGCGCCGAAGCGCTCTGAGTGGAGGAAGCTATGGACAAAGAGCTACTGAACCAAACCGGCCGCATCACACAGGTGCTGGGGGCCGTGGTGGACGTTCAATTCGAAGGCGATCTGCCGGCGATCATGAACGCGCTCGAAACGCAAAATCACGGCAATCGGCTCGTGCTCGAAGTGGCGCAGCATCTGGGCGAGTCGACGGTCCGCACCGTGGCGATGGACATCACCGAAGGCCTCGTGCGCGGCCAACAGGTGAAAGACACCGGCGAACCGATCACGGTCCCCGTCGGCGAAGGCACGCTGGGACGCATCATCAACGTCATCGGCGAACCGGTGGATGAAGCCGGTCCTGTAAAGGCGACCGGCCGTCGCGCCATCCACCAGGATGCGCCGGCCTTCGTCGATCAATCGACCGAAGCGCAGGTGCTCGTCACCGGCATCAAGGTCATCGACCTGCTCGCGCCTTATGCGCGCGGCGGCAAGATCGGCCTGTTCGGCGGCGCCGGCGTGGGCAAGACCGTGCTCATTCAGGAACTGATCAACGCGATCGCGAAGAACCACGGCGGCTA
>JBEKDC010000342.1:0-3989 GCA_050014535.1 Rhizomicrobium sp. | reverse complement strand
CGACCCGCGAGCTGGCGACCCAGGTCTCGGAGAATTTCGAGAAGTACGGCAAATACCACAAGCTCACCATGGCGCTGCTGATCGGCGGCGTCTCCTACGTCGACCAAGAGAAGCTGCTCGATCGCGGCGTCGACGTGCTGATCGCCACGCCGGGCCGGCTGCTCGACCATTTCGAGCGCGGCCGCATCCTGCTCAACGACGTCAAGGTGCTCGTGATCGACGAGGCCGACCGCATGCTCGACATGGGATTCATTCCCGACGTCGAACGCATCTGCAAACTTATTCCGTTCACGCGGCAGACGTTGTTCTATTCGGCGACCATGCCGCCCGAAATTCAGCGCCTGACCGATCAATTCCTGCACAATCCCGTGCGCGTCGAAGTTTCGCGGCCCGCAATGACGGCCGACAACATCGTCCAGGAAATCATCCAGGTCCCCAACAACGATTGGGCGAAGCGCGAAGCGCTGCGCAGGCTCATCCGCGAGAATCCGGTCAAGAATGCGATCGTGTTCTGCAACCGCAAGCGCGACGTCGATGTGGTGGCGAAGTCGCTGCAGTCGCACGGCTTCTCGGCCGCCGCGCTCCATGGCGATCTTGATCAGTCGGTACGCACGCGCACGCTTGAAGGATTCAAGAACGACGAGATCCGGTTTCTCGTGGCGAGCGACGTGGCTGCGCGCGGGCTCGATATTCCGGCGGTGTCCCACATCTTCAATTTCGACGTGCCGTTTCATCCCGACGATTACGTTCACCGCATCGGCCGCACGGGCCGCGCCGGACGTTCGGGTCATGCTTACATGCTGGCGACGAGCCGGGACGGGAGGTCCGTCGACGCGATCGAAAAGCTTATCGGCAGGCCGATCGACAAACGCGTGATGGAAGGTATCGAAGTTCGCGAGGATCGCCAGGAGGGTCCGCGCCAGGGACGCGACAATCGTCGCCGCGGCCCAAAGGATCGTCCGCGCGGACCGCAGCCTCATTCGCGGCCGCACGCCGCCACGCATGCCGCGCCGCCCGTCGCGCCGCGCGAAGCCGCTCCGGTCGAGGCATTGGCGCCGGTGCCCCAGACCGACGTGCAACAATCCGCGCCGCAGCCGCACCAGCCGCGACATCAATCAAGGCCGGCGCACAAGCCGCAAGATCAACGCCAGCACGCAAAGCCGCGCGAGGCCGAGCCCGAAGTCGTCGACATCAACCGGCTGCCGGCATTCCTGCTGCGCCCCGTGAATCTTCCGAAGGTCGAAAAGCCTGCGCGTCCCGCCAAGCGCAAGGACGCCGACGCCGAAGTTTAGGTCTCTCCAGGAGCGATGTTACCTCTTCGCCGCGGCAGCGGAGCGCCGGAGCCCGACCAGTGCGCAGCGCACTGGTGCGACGACTCTCTCCTCCACCGACTGGCTACCCCGAAACCTGTTCAAATCGGTCGCAGTGCAGCCGGGATTGACCGCGTTGGCCTTGACGCCGTTGTCCTTGAGTTCGAGCATGGACTTCGCAAGGATTTCCGGATACACTTCCGGAAATTGAGGAGTCGCATATGGTCGCCGCAGGGCGCAAGGCCGTCAACAATTATCGCCGTCGCCTGAAGCGAAAAGGCATGACCCGCTTGGAGGTGCATGTTTCGAAGGACGACGCCACGCTCATTCGGGGCGTGGCGCAGGCGCTCGCCGATCCGGAACGCGAACGGGAGGTGAGAGCCTTTCTTCGGGAACGCTTCGCCGGCAACCGGGCCAAGGGACTCAAGGCGCTCCTTGCTTCGGCGCCGCTGGAAGGCATCGATCTGACACGCGACCGCAACATGGGACGGGACGTCGATTTGTGAACTACCTCATCGACACCAATATCATCTCGGAGGTCCGCAAGGGAGCGCGCTGCGATCCAGACGTAGCGCACTGGTATAGCCGGATCGAAGACAGCAGCCTCTATTTGAGCGTTCTCGTCCTGGGCGAAATTCGCAAGGGCATCGAGAAGGTCCGGCCCTCTGACGCCGCGCGTGCACGCGCGCTCGAAAAATGGCTGATGGAAGTCGGCAAGGCGTTCGGCGACCGTATCCTGTCGGTCGATCGCGCCGTCGCCGACGAATGGGGTCGCATGAGCGCGATGCGCACGCTTCCCATCATCGACGCGCTCATGGCTGCAACCGCAAAAGTTCACGGCATGACGCTCGTCACGCGCGACTCGTTCGACGCGACCGGACTCGGCGTCCGCGTGCTGAACCCGTTCGCGTCGAGGCAATCCGCGAGTTCTGGCTCAGACATTCTATGAGCTTCACCGCTTGATCTGGCCGTCCATCATCTTTTGGATTTTCTCGCCATAAGGCGGACGCATCATCGCGGTCACGTCCATCTTCGCCTGCTGGAACACGGCCTTGGCATGGCTGAAGGTGCGGAAACCGTCGATGCCGTGATAGGAGCCCATGCCCGACGGCCCCACTCCGCCGAATGGCAGATCCTCCATGCTCACATGCATCACCACGTCGTTGACGGTGACGCCGCCCGAGGTGGTACGCGTGAGCACGCGGTCCTGCTCCGCAGAATCCGCCCCGAAATAATAGAGGCCGAGCGGTCTCGGATGCTCGTTCACATAACCGATCGCGTCTTCGACGGTGTCATAAGTCTTCACCGGCAATAACGGCCCGAAGATCTCGTCCTTCATGATCTTCATGTCGTCGGTCGGGTTGAGAACAAGTGTCGGCGGAATTTTGTGGAATGGCTGCTGTCGGAAATCTTCCTTCGCCGGATTGAGCACCACGATCTCCGCGCCTTTCGCGGTCGCGTCATCGAGGTACCCCATCAACCGATCGTAATGGCGCTGGTTGATGACCGAGGTGTAATCGGGATTGTCTTTCAACGTGGGGAACATCGTCGCCACCGCGCCTTCGGCCGCGCTGACAAATTCCTTCGCGCGATCCTTGGGTACCATCACATAATCGGGCGCGAGGCAGATTTGGCCCGCGTTGAGGGTTTTGCCCATCATCACGCGTTTCGCCGTGAGGTTCATATCGGCCGACTTGCCGATCACGACCGGCGATTTACCACCCAATTCGAGCGTCGTGGGCACGAGATTCTCCGCCGCCGCGCGCATCACATGATAGGCGATCGAGGTTGCGCCGGTGAACAGCAGATGGTCGAAGGCGAGCTTGCTGAACGCGGCTCCCACTTCGGGACCGCCCGTAAATACCGCGATCTCGGTTTCGTCATAGGCCGAACGGAACATGCGTTCCATCAGTTCCGAAGTGCGCGGCGTGAACTCCGAAGGCTTGATCATGGTGCGGTTGCCGGCGGCGAGAATGCCTGCCAGCGGCGTGAAGGTGAGATTGACGGGAAAGTTCCACGGCGAGATCACACCGACCACACCCTTGGGCTGGTAATCAATCCAGGCCTTGGCGCCAAACAGTCCGAGCAGCGCTGGGGCCACCTTGCGCTTTTCGCGTTTCATCCAGCCGCGCAGATTCTCCTTGGCGTGCTTTAGCGGTCCGATCGAACCCGACACGTCGGTGAGCAGACTTGCGTGGACCGAGCGGTGGCCGAAATCCTCCCGCAAAGCGTCCGCAATGGCATCCTTGTGCCCTACGATCAGAGCGATGGCGCGATCGATCCACTCGATGCGCCTCTCGGCGCTGGGCGGACCCTCCTTGATATGAGCTTGACGTTGACGCTCAAGCACCCGCGCCATGTCCGCCGCCGTGTTCGACGCGGCCTTGTTCGTGCCCTCGGGCCTTGCTTCGGCAACGCTCATGGAAATCTCCCTGCCGGCGCCGCATCTGCCGCGGCGGCGTTGTCTTGACGATTTGTCAATTAGAGCAGCCTGCCCGGCACGCTTCAACCGACTTAAGAGTTTATTACCATCCTTTGCGGCACAATTCGGCAGATGAGTGGGCTGACAAAGCCCGCCCAGCTCGGGGGTTTGGTGGTGAACCAGCACGAACGCGCGCAGGCGTTGGCAAGAACCGCGCTCGCCCTGATGGCGGAGCGGCAAGTCTCGCCCACGCCCGA
>JBEKDC010000341.1:0-4001 GCA_050014535.1 Rhizomicrobium sp. | reverse complement strand
TCCGAGCGGATGGATTCCGTGCTGCAGCGCCTGGGTCTCGAAAAAGGCGAAGCGATCGCGCATCCCTGGGTGAACAAGGCGCTGGAAAAAGCGCAGCAGAAGGTGGAAGCGCGCAACTTCGAGATGCGCAAGAACATCCTCAAATACGACAACGTGCTCAACGACCAGCGCAAGGTGATCTTCGAGCAGCGCAAGGAGATCATGTCGTCGGACGATGTGAGCGACCAGATCGCGGACATGCGCGAACAGGTGGTTGGCGAACTAGTCAACAGCCACATCCCCGAAAAGGCTTACGCCGAGCAATGGGATGCCGTGGGCCTCGAAAACGAGATCAAAAGCATCTTCGGGCTCGAACTTCCCGTCGTCGAATGGACGAAAGAGGAAGGCATCGCAGACGAGGAAGTGCGCGAGCGTATCCTCAAGGCCGTCGAGGTTCGGGCCGCAGAGCGCGCCGCCAACGCCGGCCCCGATCTGATGCGCTACATCGAGAAATCGATCCTGCTGCAGATGCTCGATCACGACTGGCGCGAACACATCGTGCAGCTCGATCACTTGCGCCAATATGTGGGCCTGCGCGGTTACGGCCAGCGCGATCCGCTCAACGAATACAAGAGCGAGGCGTTCACGCTGTTCGAAGGCCTGCTCAGCAAGCTCCGGACGGACGTCATCCGGCCGCTGATGAACCTGACGGTCACGATGGATCAGCCGCCGCCGATCGAGCAGCCCAAGCCCATCCAGATGCAGGCCCATCACATCAATCCGCTGACGGGTGAAGACGAAGCGCAACCCTTGCCGCCGGACCAAGGCGGTCAGCGCATCACCCGCATGCGCGATGTCGAGGTGAACCCGAATGATCCCGCCACCTGGGGCAAGGTCCAGCGCAACGCACCCTGCCCCTGCGGCTCGGGCCGCAAGTTCAAGCATTGCCACGGCGCGCTGGTTTAGGGGCGCATTCGAAGTTTATTCAGCGGCATGAAGCCATCCATTGCGATCGTCATTGGGTGTGCGCAATAATAGCGCTCGACAAGCAGCCAGCACGCAAAAAGATTTAACGCGGGGGTCGCAGGGGATGCGCAGTGGCCGCAGAGGAAACAAGGCGCGCGAAGTGCGCAAGAAAATCCTTTGCGTCCTCCGCGCATCCTCGGCGTCCTCTGCGTTAAGAATGCCACCGCCACAAGACACGCTTGATGAAGAATCGGTACTGGCCGCTGAATCGATGGGAGGAAGCCTATGACCCCTAAGCCGTTCAAGATCGAAATCCCCCAGGCGACGCTCGATACGATCAAGGAAAAAGTGCGCGCCTATGATTGGCACGAGATGCCGCGCGGCTCGGGGCTCGAAGGCAGCTGGGCTTACGGCGCCAATCTCGATTTCATGCGCGAGCTCTGCACCTATTGGGTCGAGCGCTATGGCTGGCGCAGATGGGAAGCCGAGTTGAACCGCTTTCCGCAATTCACTGCGAAGGTCGAGGACATCGACATCCATTTCTATCGCGTGGACGGCTCGGGGCCCACGCCGCGGCCCCTGATCCTCAGCCATGGCTGGCCGGGATCGGTGTTCGAATTCCTCCATATCATCGAGCCGCTGGCGCATCCCGAGCGCTTCGGCGGCGATGCGAAAGACGCGTTCACCGTCATCGTGCCGTCGCTTCCCGGTTACGGCTTTTCCGGCAAGCCCACGCGACCGATCAGCCCGCGCACCATCGCGCGATTGTTCGACAGACTGATGGTCGACGTGCTGGAACTGCCTGGCTACATCGCGCAAGGCGGAGACTGGGGCTCGGCGATTTCCGGCTGGCTCGGCTATGACGGCAAGGGCTGCCGCGCAGTGCATATGAACATGATGGGCTGGCTGTCGCCCGGCGTGATGCCGGAGACGGACGAAGAGCGCCGCCACGCCGAGAGTTCGCGGCAATTGTTCGACGCCGAAGGCGCCTATTTCCGCGAACAATCGACCAAACCGCAGACGCTTTCCTACGCGATGATGGATTCGCCGGTGGGCGCCTGCGCCTGGATCGTGGAGAAATTCCACGGCTGGTCGGATCTGCGCCGCGGCTTCGAGAACATCTACACCCGCGATCAATTGCTGACGAATGTGATGATCTATCTGGTGACGCGCAGCTTCAACACGGCGACCTGGCTCTATCGCGGATTGTTCGAGGATTTCAGCGGCGCGCCGGTGCCGCCGAAATCGCGGGTGGAGAAGCCTGTGGCGGTGGCGAATTTCCCCGTCGACCTGATTCCGTTTCCCCCGCGCAGTCAGGCGGAAAAGAGCCTCAACATCGTGCGCTGGACGAACTTCCAGGAAGGCGGCCATTTCGCGGCGCTCGAACGGCCGAACGATCTGGTGGAGGACATTCGCGCGTTTGCGCGCGAGCTTTCGACGTGAATGCGGTCGCCGCGGCCGGCGCCGGATTTCTGGTCGCCGTGCTGTGGTTCGATCTGATGTTCGATGTTCAGACGCACGGACATAAAGGCGAAACGCTTCCCGCCGACGTGCTGGCGTCGATCTCCGGCTATTACCGCCGCGTCACGACCGACGCGCGGCCGATGAACCAGCTTGTGGCGGCGATGATGCTTGTGACGCTGGGTGTGATCGTTGCCGGGATTGTGCGAGGCAGTCGTCCGCTGTGGATCGCGTGGGTTTCGCTCGCGCTCACCGCTAGCGCCGTCGGCCTCGCGCTGTCCCGCACGGTGCGAAACGCGGTGCGATTGGGACACGCCGGCGATCCACTCGCCGTGCAGTCGCACCTCGCCCGAACGATTTATCGCGATCATGTGCTTTGTTTCATCGCGATGAGCAGCGTGTTAGCGCTGCAACTTGCCGCGCAAATTTGAAATCTGTTGGATATGATTGAAAGTCGGCGTGGCTCCCCTTCCGCCTCGCTGCGCTCGGCACCTTCCCCCACGAGGGGTGAAGGCTAAGAAAAAGATTTGCGCTCAACTCTTTCTTCTAACCTTCACCCCTCGCGTCCGGCTACGCCAAGGCTCCGCCGGACTGAATGCACAATCCGCCGAAGCTTCAGCGAAGGCGGATCGCGGGGGAAGGTGTCGCGCGGCGTCAGCCGTGTGACTGAAGGGGGACCGCGCCGACGCAAGCGGAAGCCTTCACGCCACCAAATTCCGGCCCATCGCGAGATATTTCTCGCGGCGCTGGCGGCGGAGTTCCGCCGGCGATAATCCGGCCATGTCGCCGAGTGCGCGGGCGATGGTGTCGCCGACGGCCTGGATCGTTTGTTCGGGTGCGCGGTGGGCGCCGCCGAGCGGCTCGGGCACAATGCCGTCGATCACTTTGAGATCGAGCAGGTCGGCGGCCGTGATTCGCATGGCGGCGGCGGCGTCCTGCGCCTTCTCCGAACTGCGCCACAGGATGGACGCGCAGCCTTCCGGCGAGATCACGGCGTAAATCGAATGCTCGAGCATATAGACGCGATTGGCGACCGCGATGCCGAGCGCGCCTCCCGACATGCCTTCGCCGATGATGACCGCCACGAACGGCACGCCGAGCGCAAGGCTCGCCTGTGTGGCCCGCGCGATCGCTTCGGCCTGCCCGCGCTCCTCCGCGCCGACACCCGGATAGGCGCCTTGCGTGTCGGCAAACGAAATCACCGGCAACTGGAAACGGTCGGCCAGATCGAACAGGCGCACCGCCTTGCGATAGCCTTCGGGCATTGCCATGCCGAAATTGTGCTTGATGCGGCTTTTGGTGTCGTTGCCCTTCTCGTGTCCGACGACCGCGACGGCCTGGCCGCGGAAGCGTCCGAGCCCCGCCACCACAGCGCGGTCCTCGCCGAACAGCCGGTCGCCCGCGAGCGGCGTGAACTCGTCGATCAGGCCCGAGACGTAATCCGAGAAATGCGGCCGAGCGGGATGGCGCGCCACCAGCGCCTTTTGCCACGGCGTCAGCCTGCCATAGGTGTCGTTGATCAGTTGCTGCGCCTTGCCCTGCAGGCGCGCGACATCGTCCTCGATGTCCATCGTGGGGTCTTCCTCCGCCAGCTT
>JBEKDC010000340.1:0-4010 GCA_050014535.1 Rhizomicrobium sp. | reverse complement strand
CGGTCTTGAGGCCTTCGATCACCACGTCGAGTCCGCCGGAGCGGATCATCCATTCCAGGCGATGATCGCGATATTCGCGCTTGAACAGTCGCTCCTTCACCGCATCCGCCACCATGCCCATGCCCGCGATGGAAGCTGCGGCGGCATTCGCGGCCTTCTGCACCGAGCCGCGCTCATTGGCGCGCGCGAGCCAAAGGCCCAGCGGCGAACTTGCATGCGGCCCGATTCCCAAACCTGCAGCGCCATTCAGATAAGGCACCACCGACAAATCGGCCCAGCCGAAAGTGGCGCCGCCGAACCAGGGATGCGCGCCCAACGCGCGCGCGAGCCAATCGTAAAGCCCCCGCGCCTGTGCGGCCGCGCGCGCCTCCAGCGCCTGCGCCTTGGCGCCTTCCACGCGCTTGAACCAGCGGATCTCGCCCATGCCCCAATTGATCGGCTCGAAGGCCGTGTCCATCACTTCTTCGATGGTGCGCGCGCGCGCCCGCGCTGCGGGATCCTTTGGCAGCAGCGCAGGCGTAGGCCATTTGTCTTCGATATATTCGAGGATGATGGTGGAATCGAAGATCGCCACATCGCCGTCGATCAGTGCCGGTACTTCGCCGCGCGGATTGGCTTTGAGGAATTCCGCATCGATCTGGCCCGTCCCGATGGCGGCCGGCATTTTCGCATCATAGGCGATGCCTTTTTCGTCCAGCGCGATCTTCACCTTCTGCGCGTAAGGCGACAGCGGATGCTCGAAGACGGTGACGGTCATGTGCGTTTGTCCTTCCAGAGTTGCGCCATCCAGCCGAACAGGGTTGCGGCATCGGACGGCGCCGTGGTGTCGCCGAATTCGCGATAAAGCGTTGCCACATTGACCGCGATGCGCTCGGCATCGCCCCAGCCCGCAAAATCGTCCAACGCGATAGAGCGCGCCGCCTCGAGCGGCTTCATGCCGGTGTCGTAGCGTTTCTTCGCTTCGTCACGGATATAGACGAGATAATCGCGCACCCGCGCGACTCCGTCCTTGTCCGTCACCGGGCCGTGACCGGGCACGACGATCTCCGCATCGAGGCCGATAATCATGTTGCAGGCATCGATCCAGTTGCCGATGGGCCCGGCCCACACGATGGGATGGCCGTTGATGAACAGGATATCGCCCGTGAAGACGGTGCGGTCTGCAGGCACCCATGCGATCGCGTCGCCGCCGGTATGCGCGGGGCCAACTTCGATCAGCTCGACGGATTTCGCGCCGACTGTGCGCGTAAGGCGGCCGGAGAACGTCGTGTCGGGCAGCTTCGGGGTGGCGCCTGCGAAATCGAACCGTCCGAAGCAATGCAGAAAAAATTCTCCGGTAAGGCCCATGCCGGGTGCGGCTTTCAGGAATCCCGCCAGCAGATCGGGTGTCTCATGCGCCATCGCGGAGGCCGCGCGCGCGGTGGCCACGATCTGCGCGTCCTCGACCAACGCATTGCCGAACCAGTGATCGCCGTTCTGATGCGTGTTGACGAGCGTGCGGATCTTCGCGGGGCTCGCGGCGCGGAAGCCGTCCAACATCGCGCGGGTGTGGGGGAAGTCGAACATCGTGTCGATCAGGAGCGCCTCGCCGCTGTCGGTCACGAGCCCGGAATTGGAGAACCCCCAGCCGCCGTCCGGCTGCAGATAGGCGAAGGCGCCGTTGCCGAGCGCATAGGTTCCCGCCTCGTAGCTCGCTTTGGGAAAGTCCGGCAGTGCCGCGCCCATGCTCGTTCCTCCGTCCCGTTTACCCCATTTGGACGCGGCGCGAGCGTGGGCGCAAGCAGGAAGAAGGTTTTAACGCGGGGGTCGCGGAGGATTCGCAGAGGACGCTGAGGCCCTCCGCGGCCTCCGCGCAACCCCCGCGTCCTCCGCGTTAAAAATGCCGTTAGACAAGGGCGCATGCGCCCCTAAAAATGCGCTAGGGTCGGGGGCGATAACGCGGGAGGCGAACCATGACCGAACACGCGCTGAAGACCGAGGCCCTGCCGTTCCGGCTGGTGCCGCTGACGCCTGTCATCGGCGCGGAGATCGAAGGCATCGACCTCGGGAAACCGCTGTCGAGGGATACGCTCGCGGGCCTGCGCGCAGCACTTCTGGACCGCAAGGTGCTGTTCTTCCGCGATCAGGACATCACGACGGAGCAGCATCTCGATTTCGCCCGCGCGTTCGGCACGCTGGAGGTGCATCCGTTTGCGCCGTGCAAGCCCGGCTACCCCGAAGTGCTCGCGATCACCCATGACGAAAACAATCGCGGCCGTGAAAACACCTGGCACAGCGACGTGACCTGGCGGCTGGAACCTTCGCTAGGTTCCATCCTGCGTGCGCTCGAAGTGCCGCCGGTGGGGGGAGACACGCTTTTTGCCGACATGGTTGCCGCCTATGAAGGGCTCACCGACGACGTGAAAGCGAAGATCGAAGGCCGCACCGCCATTCACGACTTCGCGCATTTCCGCCGGGGCATGCGCAAGCGGGGCATGAGCGAAGAACGGATCGAGGAATTCAATCGCGCCTATCCCAATGCCGAGCATCCGGTCGTGCGCATCCACCCCGAAACAGGCCGCAAGGGAATCTATGTCAACCGCGCCTTCACGCAATACATCGTGGATATGGATCGCAGCGAATCGGACGCGCTGCTGGAGCATCTTTATGCGCAGGCCGCGATCCCCGAATATCAATGCCGCTTCCGTTGGCGCGCGAATTCCATCGCCTTCTGGGACAACCGCGCGTCGCAGCATTACGCGGTGTCGGATTACTTCCCGGCCCTCCGCCGCATGGAACGCGTGACGATCGTGGGCGACAAGCCGTTCTAAGTGGGTTCACGCGGAGGCGCGGAGCCACGGAGAAGAGAGAGAACGGAGAAGAGCAGCGGAGTTTTCGGAAATCGCGTATAAATTATTTTGCGCGCATTCGCGCGCGAATTTTCCTTCTCCGTCTCCCTCTCTCTCAGTTTCTCCTCCGCGCCTCCGCGCCTCCGCGTGCAAATTTTACCGCAGCGCCGATAACCCGCCGTCGACGGCGATCACTTGCCCGGTGATATAGGCGCTTTCTTCGGAGAGGAGGAACAGCGCCGCATAGGCCGTTTCCCATCCCGTGCCCTGGCGGCCGAGCGGCACGGGAGTCTTTTCGCGGCCCGGTCGCCCGCGCGAAGCAAGGCGGCCGATGGAGGTGTCCATCAATCCCGGCGCGATGACATTGGCGCGGATCGCGCGGCGCTCGCCTTCGAGCGCAACGTGGCGGCAAAGCCCCGCGATGGCGGCCTTCGACGCGTCATAAGCGGGCAGTCGGCTGCCCGGCTTGATCCCCGCGACGGACGATACGAACACGATGCCCGATCCTTCCGGCATTTTGGGCAGCGCCGCGCGCACCGCCAGCATGTGGCTGCGGATATTCACCGCGAACACGCGATCCCACATTTCCGGCGTGGTGCCGGAGAGCCATGGGCCGCCTGCGCCGATGCCGACATTGAGCACCAGCCCGTCGATGCCGCCGAGTGCGCGCTCGGCTTCCTCCACCATGCGGGTGACGTCGTCTTCTTTCGACGCATCGGCCGCGATCGCGAACGCGCGGCCATTTTCGCGCGCCGCCAGCGCCACGCTCGCTTGCGCACTCGCAAGATCGCGGTCGGCCACGGCCACTCCCGCACCTTCGCGCGCAAACAGCACGCTCATCGCCAGCCCATTGCCGATGGGAGTGTCGGTCTCGCCGATATCCATCTGGCCGCCGCCGACGACCAGCACGCGCCGGCCCATGAGCCGTCCGCGGCCGGGCGCCTCGCCGCGGCTCTCGGCCGGCATATGCACGCTGCGTTCGCTCATCGTTGCCTCCGCTCTTGACGCATTTGGGCGCGGCTGCTTGTTCTGCGCAAGAGACACGTTCAGGAGAGCAAATTGATCGAAGCGGTGATCTGGGATTTCGGCGGCGTGTTCACGAGCTCGCCCTTCGATGCGTTCGCCCGTTACGAGCGCGAGCGCGGCCTGCCGGAAAACCTGATCCGCAAGATCAACAGCACC
>JBEKDC010000339.1:0-4042 GCA_050014535.1 Rhizomicrobium sp. | reverse complement strand
CGAGCACCTGTTCGGAATGGCCATGGGCGGTATCGACGACGAGGCAGTCGACGCCCGCCGCCATCAACAGTTCGGCGCGGTCAAAGCCCTTATCGCCGACGGTCGTCGCCGCGGCGACGCGCAGGCGACCCTCGCCGTCCTTGGCGGCATGGGGATGCTGGGTCGCCTTCTCGATGTCCTTGACCGTGATCAGCCCGACGCAATGGTGATCCTCGTCGACCACCACCAGTTTTTCGATCCGGCGCTGGTGGAGCAGCCGGCGGGCCTCGTCCTTGCCCACCCCCTCGCGCACGGTGACGACGTCGCGCGTCATCAATTCGCTCACCGTCTGGCGTGGGTCGTCGGCGAAGCGCACGTCGCGATTGGTCAAAATCCCGACCAATTTCGCCGGTTTGCCGTTGGCGCCGCGCTCGACCACCGGAATGCCCGAGATGGCGCTGCGCCGCATCAGCGCGAGCGCCTCGGCGAGCGTGGCGTCAGGAAAAATCGTGATCGGGTCGACCACCATGCCGCTCTCGAAGCGCTTCACCTTACGCACTTCGTCGGCCTGATCCTCGGGCGACAGATTGCGATGGATGACGCCGATGCCGCCCGCCTGCGCCATCGCGATGGCGAGGCCCGCTTCCGTGACGGTATCCATGGCGGCGGAAATGAGGGGAATGCCGAGTTCGACGGTCTTGGTCAGGCGGGTTCTGGTGTCGACCTGACCGGGCAGGACTTCGGAGGCTGCCGGCACCAGCAGCACATCGTCAAAGGTGAGTGCTTCGCGGATGGTCAATCGGTGCTCCCAAGGAGGTGTCTTGGAGCGCCGAGCCTTTAGCAGCGGGACTGCGATTGTGCAAGCCGAATGCTGGGGCACCCTGCAAAGCGCCAGATACGGGGTATTCGCCGGCCATCGCCAGGTGAGCCGAGGGATCTGGAATCGGGCGACCCAGGCGCTTGGCTTCCTCGATCCAGGCGCCTATCGCGTCCGCGATACTGCGCGCTGCTACCTCACGCGTTTCGCCGTCGGACATACAGCCCGGTAGATCTGGCGCCGTCGCAAGGAATCCGCCGCCGTCCCCGACGGACAGCGGTTCGATTACGATGGGATATTCACGGCGCGCCATCGCTGCATCTTACTTCTTGAACCCCGTCGCCACCAGATAAAGCTCCACGGATTCGGTGCGGGACGCGGGCGGTTTGACGTGTTTGACGTCGGCGAAGCGCAGCTTGATGCGCGCGAGCAGCTCGCCCGTCGCGCCCCCCTGGAACACCTTGCCAACGAATGTGCCTCCCGGCTTCAGCACCTCTTCGGCCATGTCGAGCGCCGCTTCGAGCAGGCCCATCGTACGCAGATGATCGGTCGGGCGATGGCCCGTGGTGGGGGCGGCCATGTCGGACATCACGAGATCGGCGGTCCCGCCAAGAGCCGCCTTCAGAAGCGCCGGCGTTTCGGGCGCGAGCATGTCGGCTTTGAGCACTTCGACACCCGTAATCGGCTCCATCTCCAGAATATCCATCGCGACCACCTTGCCGCCGTCGCCCACGCGCGCGGCCGCGACCTGGCTCCAGCCGCCCGGCGCCGCACCCAGATCGAGCACGCGCGCACCCTTGCGCAGAAAATGGAATTTGCGATCGAGTTCGATCAGCTTGAACGCCGCGCGAGAGCGATAGCCCTTGATCTTCGCATCGCGCACATAGGGATCGTTGAGCTGGCGCTCGAGCCAGCGCTGCGACGACGCCTTGCGGCCCTTCGCGGTTTTCACCTTCACGCGCAAATCGCCGCGCCCGCGATCAGATCCGCGGGCAGTCATGTGGCGGCGCCCACAAGAACCAAATAATTTCCACCCTCCCCTTGAGGGAGGGTCGAATTTGGATTTGCGCAATAGCGCGAATGCGAATTCGGGGAGGGGTATCGCATCAGCATCACCCCTCCCCGAAATTCTCTTTTCGCTCCGCTCAAAGAAAATTTCGACCCTCCCTCACGGGGAGGGTGGATAAACAATGCGTGAGATAATTCGACTCTCACTTTTCCATCTCCCCCATCATCTCGCGCTGTATGCCTTTGCGCGGCGCACGCATGCTCCACTCCGCTCTCCAATACACTCTTAGGACGATATTCCGCCAACCGAGCTTACCACCTCCGGGGGAACGCTGATGGGGCGTGACGCTCGTTCGCCGGCTACCAAGGACGCCGCATGCGATCCTCTTCCCCCTCGCTCCGCCTTCGCAACAGCTTCGGCGGATCGAGCGCCAAGTCCGGCGAAGCCTCGCCTGCCTGCGCGAACCCGAAGCTTCGCTTCGGCGAAGGCAGGGTGTAGCCGGACGCAATCGGAGCAAGTCCGGCCGAAGGCCGGGATGAGGGTCTCTCCGACCAGCTCGGCTGCCTATCCGACTTGAAAGCCCTGAACGCGTGGTCTAAACGGGCCGCCATCCCGTTGGGGGATCGTCTAATGGTAGGACTGCAGACTCTGACTCTGCCTGTCTAGGTTCGAATCCTAGTCCCCCAGCCAGCTAATTTTTTCGACCCTCCCCACACTCAGCTCTCGCTTCGCGATGGGGGGGATTCCGCTCAATGCGAAATGCTTTTGCCGGCTTCACGTCTGACGTCCGCCTCATCGCGGCGTCGCGCGAGTTGCACTCTCACTCCGATTCTTTGCGCGCGACGGAGTTTCAGTTCTTTTCGAGAGCCTCGATGACGGGCTCGATCCGTTTCCACGCATCCGATGCGGGGTCGATCAGCTCGAAATGTCCCGCGCGAGCGATCGTGAGAAGTTCGACCTTGTCGCCCGACGCCTTGGCCAAGGCTTCATAACTCTCGGCGAAACGTGAAGGAACGATAGGATCGAGCGCGCCCGAAACGAGGACCTGTCTCACACCGATGGGCAGCAAACGCGATGGCGACGTGTCGGCATAGACATCTTTGCGCGTGGGCGGCCCGACAAGCGAGTCGATTGTCGAAGGCCCGCCGCATGCCGATGGGCCGCGATCGCGATAATCCGCGAGATCGTTGATCCCGGCAAGACTGACGACCGCTGAAATCGGTAACGGGTTGGATTCGTAAAGAACGCTGTCATGCGGCAGATGCGGACGCGCCGCCGCCCAGACCGCCAGGTGCCCTCCCGCCGAATGCCCGACGACGACAAGCCTGGAGAGGTCGAGCTTGTACGCCGGTGCGATATCCCGAAGCGTATCCATTGCCTTCGCGACGTCGAGGAAGGTGCCGGGATAGCCGCCGCCATTCTCTCCGATGCGCCGGTAGTCGATGTTCCAGACCGCGAAGCCGCGCTTCCGGAGATCTTCAGCCAGGTAGTCCATCAAGACCGTACCCGGGATTTCCGCCAGCCAACACCCGCCATGGATCAGCACAATTGTCCGAATGGGTCCTTCGCGCTTCGGCAGGAACAATTCGGCGACCTGATCCGGCTCGGGGCCGTAGTGGCGCGTGAGAGTGGCCTCCGGTCGCGGGCGCGCCAGAAGGTCGGAATAGGAAATCGGAGCTGAACTCGCGCTCCAGGCAACGAACGCTGCACCGGCGAGCACGAGGGCGAGCGGCCATCGATACACATTCGTCATTGAGGTCCGTTTCGAAACTCTTGGACAGGGATTGTACAGCAATAACAGGCCGCCGGATCACCGAAATCGGTCGGGACGCGTGGCCTTGTTCGGAGGGTCGATGTCCGGCGGCGCGGTACCGGGAGCAATGACTTCGACGCTGCCAAACGCTGCATGAATTGAAGCAGGGCCGGTTCGACCTCACGCCCGCGGTAGGCCAAGGACAATGTGCCAGGCACAATTTGGCGCGGGAATATTGGCTGTTCCTCGTATACCGATAAACAGCTAGTGTCGTTGGCGCGCTAGATAACAGCGACCCATCGCATCCTACCAAGCAGTTCCGTGTGAAGCATTTGCGAGATCAATTCACAAACCGAATGACGTTTTCTGTTCGCGGGTTCATTGTCACGATATCGAACGATATTCAGTCCTTCGCGCCCGCTTGGCCGAAATTGCGGGAACTGGAGAAGGCCGAGAACGCAAGAAGTTACGCCTTTCAGTGCCG
>JBEKDC010000338.1:0-4074 GCA_050014535.1 Rhizomicrobium sp. | reverse complement strand
GAAGCTCTTGCCGTTCAGTCCGCGGAAGTCGCGCACGCGAGGCAGCGCCATGGTGACGAGCCGGTCCAGGAATTCGTACATCCGGTCGCGGCGCAAGGTGACCTTCACGCCGATCGGCCGGCCGACCGTGACCTTGAAGGCCGCGATCGACTTCTTCGCCTTCGTGACGATGGACTTCTGACCGGCGATGGCCGTCAGGTCGTTCTGCGCCTGCTGGACCTTCTTGCCGTCCGATGCACCCTCGCCCGCGCCGATGTTCAGCACGATCTTGTTGATGCGCGGAACCTGCAGCACGTTGGTGTAGCCGAATTCCTTCATCATCGCGGGACGGATGACTTCGTTGTAGCGCTTCTTGAAGCGCGGAATGTAATCGGGGTCGATGGCGACGGTATCGGCAGCCGCCTGCGCGGCCTCGACTTTCGCCGGGTCGGCTTTCACCTTTTTCGCGCGCGGCTGCTTCGCGGAGTGCTCGGGCTTTGCGCCTTTCTCAGACATCGATGACCTCACCGGACTTCTTCGCAAAACGGACCTTGCGGCCGTCGTTCAAAAACTTGAATCCGATGCGGGTTGCTTCGCCCGACTTCGGATCGATATGCGCCAGATTCGACAACTGGATCGGCGCTTCCTTGTTGACGATGCCGCCCTGCAGCTTCGCCGTCTGCTTCTGGTGGCGCTTGGCGATGTTCACGCCGGAGACGAGCGCGCGGTCTTCCTTCGGGAACACCTTGAGCACTTCGCCCTTTTTTCCCTTGTCGCGGCCCGTGGTCACGACGACCCGGTCGCCTTTCTTGATCTTGACGCTCATCACAGAACCTCCGGCGCGAGCGAGATGATCTTCATGTGGTTCTTGGCGCGAAGTTCGCGCGTCACCGGCCCGAAGATGCGTGTCCCGATCGGCTCGTTCTGATTGTTCACGAGCACGGCCGCGTTGTTGTCGAAACGGATCAGGCTGCCGTCGGGACGGCGCACGCCATGGGCGGTGCGAACGATGACGGCCTTCAGCACCTCACCCTTCTTCACCCGCCCGCGCGGAATCGCATCCTTCACGCTCACCACGATGGTGTCGCCCACGCCCGCATATTTCCGGCGCGAGCCGCCAAGCACCTTGATGCACATCACGCGCTTTGCGCCGGAATTGTCGGCAACATCGAGCTCGGTTGTCATCTGAATCATTAGTCAAACTCCCGACGCGAAACCTGCGCCCTATTCCTTGCCTGCGAGCCCGACCACTTCCCAAGACTTCAGCTTGGAAATCGGCCTGCATTCGCGGATACGAACCACATCGCCCACCTTGAACTGCGTGTCCTCGACATGGGCATGGTATTTCTTCGACCGGCGCACGGTCTTCTTCATCACCGGATGGGTGAATCGGCGTTCCACCTTCACCACCAATGTCTTGGCGTTCTTGTCGCTGACGACAACGCCCTGGAGCACGCGCTTAGGCATGAATTCTTCCTTCTGTCCCTTTAACCGGCCTTGCGGCGCTGCTCCGTCATCACGGTCTGGATGCGCGCGATTTCCTTGCGGACGATGCGCACGCGGTTTGTCTTCTCGAGCTGTCCGTTCGCGCGCTGGAAGCGCAGATTGAACTGCTCCTTCTTGAGCTTCACGAGCTGATCGGACAGCTCGTCGGCGGATTTGCCGCGGTAGTCGTCTGCGTCTTTTTTCTTCGTTGCCATGACGTTTCTCTACCTCAGGCGCCAAGCCGCGCGATAAACTTCGTCGCAATCGACAACTTGCCCGCTCCGAGCCTCAGCGCTTCTTTTGCCGTTTCCGTGTCGACACCGTCGATCTCGAACATGATGCGGCCGGGCTTGACCCGCACGACCCAGAATTCCGGCGCGCCCTTGCCCGAACCCATGCGCACTTCGGCAGGCTTCTTGGACACCGGCACATCCGGGAACACGCGAATCCAGACGCGGCCCGCGCGCTTCATGTGGCGCGTGATCGCGCGCCGCGCCGCTTCGATCTCGCGCGCCGTGACGCGTTCGGGCTCCGTGGCTTTCAAGCCGAAGGAGCCGAAATTGAGCGCAGTGCCGGCCTTGGACGCACCATGGATGCGGCCCTTGTGCTGTTTGCGGAACTTGGTGCGTTTCGGTTGAAGCATGACTCGTTTCCGTTACTGGGCGGCCGGTTGCGGACGCTGCGGCGCCGACCGGTTCGGATCGGAAGCTTCCGCCTGGCGCTTTTCCGTCGCCATCGGATCGTGCTCCATGATCTCGCCCTTGAAGATCCACACTTTGACGCCGCACGTGCCGTAGGTGGTCTTGGCCGTCGCCACGCCGTAATCGATATCCGCGCGCAGCGTGTGCAACGGAACGCGGCCTTCGCGATACCATTCCACGCGCGCGATTTCCGCGCCGCCGAGACGGCCCGCGCAATTGATGCGGATGCCGAGCGCGCCGAGGCGCATGGCGGTCTGCACGGCGCGCTTCATCACGCGGCGGAACGCCACCCGGCGCTCGAGCTGCTGGGCGATATTCTCGGCCACCAGCTTCGCATCGATCTCGGGCTTGCGGATTTCGACGATATTCAGGTGAACTTCGTCGTTCGTGAAGCGCTGCACGTCGCTTTTCAGCTTCTCGATGTCGGCGCCCTTCTTGCCGATGACGACACCGGGACGCGCCGAATGGATCGTGATGCGGCACTTCTTGTGAGGACGCTCGATCACGATGCGCGAGACGCCGGCCTGCTTCAGCCTTTCGCTCAGATGCTCGCGGATCTTGATGTCTTCCTGCAGGAGCTTGCCGTATTCCTTCTTGCCCGCATACCACCGGGAATCCCAGGTGCGGTTGATGCCGAGGCGCAAGCCCGTCGGATTGACCTTCTGACCCATCAGGCCGTCTCCTTCGCCGTCTTCGCCGGCTTCTTCGCAACGGGCTTCTTCGCCGCCGGTTTGGTTTCCGTTTTCGCTTCCTCGTGGCGTTCCTCGACCACGATCGTGATCTGGCTGAAGAACTTCTCGATCTTCGCGCCACGACCGCGCGCGCGGGGGTGGAAGCGCTTCATCACGAGATTCTTGCCGACGCTGGCCTCGCTGACGACGAGATCGTCGACGTCGAGGTCGTGATTGTTTTCCGCATTGGCGACCGCCGACTGCAAAACCTTCTTCACCTGCTTGGCGATGCGCTTGGGCGAGAAGGTGAGCTCGTTGAGCGCCTGCTCCGCCGACTTGCCGCGAATGGCCTGCGCCACGAGGTTCAGCTTGCGCGGGCTGGTGCGCATCATGCGGCCAACAGCTTTCGCCTGGTTGTCCTCGAGAACGCGGGCGCGTGATTCCTTGCCCATGTCAGGTCCTCTTCGCCTTCCGGTCCGCGGAGTGGCTGTAGAACGTGCGCGTCGGCGAGAACTCGCCGAGCTTGTGTCCCACCATGTCCTCGGTGACCATCACGGGGATGTGCTTGTGACCGTTGTAGACGCCGAAGGTCAGGCCGACGAATTGCGGCAGGATCGTCGAACGGCGCGACCAGGTCTTGATCACGTCTTTGCGTCCCGAGCCGCGTGCGGTCTCCGCCTTCTTGAGCAGGTAACCGTCCACAAAGGGACCTTTCCAAACGGAGCGCGTCATCTAATTACCCTTGCGTCTTCTTGGCGTGGCGCGAGCGAACGATGTCTTTCGTCGTCCGCTTGTTCTTGCGCGTCTTCGCGCCCTTGGTCGGCTTGCCCCACGGCGTGACCGGATGACGGCCACCCTTGGTGCGGCCTTCGCCGCCGCCATGGGGATGGTCGATCGGGTTCATGGCCGTACCGCGAACATGGGGGCGCTTGCCCTTCCACACATTGCGGCCGGCTTTGCCGATCACTTCGTTCATATGGTCCGGGTTCGACACCGCGCCGACCGTCGCCATGCAGTCGAGGCGCACGCGGCGCACTTCATCCGAATTGAGACGGAGAAGCGCATAGCCGGAGTCGCGGCCGAGAAACTGCGCATAGGTGCCGGCGGAGCGGGCAATCTGGCCGCCCTTGCCCGACTTCATCTCGATATTGTGCACGATGGTGCCGACGGGCATCGCGGAAAGCGGCATCGCATTGCCCGGCTTCACGTCGACCTTTTCACCGGAGATCACGGTGTCG
>JBEKDC010000337.1:0-4076 GCA_050014535.1 Rhizomicrobium sp. | reverse complement strand
TGGATCATCTGCGCCGTGGACGCGTGCGCGCGACAGTCGCGCTCGATGACGCGGGCGATCTGTTCGCACAGGATGAATCGGAAGCTGCGTTGGCGCGGCGCGATCTCGATCGCTTGCTGGAGACGCTTCCCGTAGCGACGCGCGAGGCGATCCGCCACGTGAAGATCGAGGGCCTGTCGACGGCCGAAGCCGCGGAACGCAGCGGCCGTTCCGAAATCGCCGTGCGGGTCGGCATCCATCGGGGATTGAAGGCACTGAGCGACAGATTGCGCGAGGGACGAAACCGTGAAGACCGATGAATTGATCGATCGGCTGACCGGCGAGCTCGCGCCGGTATCGCGCGCCGCGGTGCCCCAGACGCTTGTGCTCGGGCTCGGCGCGGGCGCGCTCGTGTCGTTCGTCGTGATGTGGCTGTGGCTGGGTATTCGCCCCGATCTTGCAAGTGCCGCGGCCACAAGCGCCTATTGGATGAAGTTCCTCTACACGCTTTCGCTCGGATGTTTTGCCTTCTGGGCAGTGGAGCGTCTGGCGCGGCCAGGCGCAGGTTCGCGGTTGCAGATGACGCTTCTCGCGATTCCCCTTGTCGTGCTTCTCGTCCTCGCGTTCGTCCAGGTTGACGGCGTGTCGCGCGCGACCCGCATGCATCTGATGATGGGCGCGTCGTCGAATGTGTGCCCGTGGCGGATTGCGATCCTCTCTCTCCCGTTGTTCGCAGGAGCGTTCTGGTCGCTTTCGAAACTTGCGCCGACGCGACTCATTGTTGCGGGTACGATAGCGGGTTTGCTGGCAGGCGCATTCGGCGCCTGGATCTACGCGTTTCACTGCGACGAGAGCGCGGCGCCTTTCGTCGTCATCTGGTACACGCTCGGCATCGCGGCGGTCGGTGCGCTGGGCGGCGCGTTGGGACGTTTTGTCTTGCGTTGGTAGGCGGACGATGGTCAGGACGCTCCCGCGAAATTGGCGCCGGCCGCGCTCGCGTCGAAATGCATGGGCCGCTCATAGACGAGCGTCCGTCCGGTCCACACTTCGAACTTCTTATATTCGCTGAGCTTCATCGCGTGGGCCAATACTTTGGCCCGCACGTCGTCGGCGCAGTTGGCGGCCAAAGTGCAGGCCAGCGATCCGTCGGAATTCAGGTAACAGATTTCGTAGCTCGGCATGGTTCCTCCTATGAGCGAACGATGCCCCCCAGCAACGACTCTTTGTGCCTGTGCGCGGGTCCCAAGTCGAGTGACAAATTCTGTCATGCTCTTCACGATTTCGCTCGCTCCTTCGCACGTGCGAGATCGGCGACAGTCTGCGAATTAGCGCTTTTTGCGCGCGGGCACCGCCGCCGCGCCGCCGCCGGGCTGCGAGAAATAATGAAAGAACTCGCTGTTCGGCGACAGAACGATCGAGGTCGTGTCGGCCGGAAGCGCGTCCTGATACGCCTTCATCGAGCGATAGAAGGCGAAGAAATCGGCATCCTGGCCGTAGGCATCGCCGAGGATCTTCGTCTTGTCCGCGTCGCCCTGCCCGCGCAGGATTTCGGATTCGCGCGTCGCTTCCGCGGTCAGCACCGTCACGTCGCGGTCGGCGCGGGCGCGAATGCGCTGCGAAATTTCTTCGCCTTCGGCGCGATACTCGTTCGCTTCGCGGATGCGCTCCTGTTTCATGCGCTCGTAGATCGCCTGGCTGTTGGTGGGCGGCAGATCGGCGTGGCGGATGCGAACATCCACGATCTCGATCCCGAATCGTCCAGCTTCCTTGTTCATGTTGTCGCGAATGTCGCGCATGAGTTGCGCCCGCGCACTCGACAACACGGCCGAGAAATCCTGGGCGCCGATCACACCGCGGACATTGGAACTCAGGATCAGCGTCAATTGCCCGATCGCGCGATCCTGCGGGTTGAACGACTGATAAAAGCGAAGCGGATCGACGATTCTCCAACGCGCAAAAGCGTCCACGACCAGACGCTTCTTGTCCTGCGCGATCATCTCTTCCGGCGGTGCTTCGACATTCAGAACGCGGCGGCTGATATATTCCACCGTCTGGGTGAACGGGATTTTCGTGTGAAGCCCTGGCTCCGTCACGACTTCGCGCGGCGCGCCGAATTGCAGCACGATCGCCTGCTCCGTCGGATCGACCGTATAGACCGAGCTCAGCCCGACAAAGGCCACGACTGCCACCGTGAACACGCCCAGGATGAGAATGATGCGGTTCATTGCGACGCTCCGGGTGCGGCAGACACGCTGGGCGAAGCCGTCGACGACGGCGCCGCGACGGTCACGTTCTCCGTGCGATTCTTGTCGAGCGCAGGCAGTGGCAGATAGGGCACCACATTGCGACCCGCGGTGTCGTCGAGAATGATCTTGTTGGCCGGAGCCAGCACCTGGGACATCGTCTCCAGATACATGCGCCGGCGCGTGATCTCGGGCGCCTTGCGGTATTCGTTGTAAACCAGCGTGAAGCGCTGGGCCTCGCCCTCGGCCTCGGCGATCGTTTTCAGGCGATAGGCCTGCGCCTTGTTGACGATGACCGACGCATTGCCGCGCGCTTCCGGGATGACCTTGTTGGCATAGGCCTCGGCTGCGTTGCGCGCGGTTTCCTGGTCGGCGATGGCCTTCTGGACATCGCGATAGGCTTCCGTGACTTCCGGCGGCGCCTGCGCATTCTGCAGTTTCACGCTCGTGATCGTGACGCCCGCGCCGTATCTGTCGAGAGTCTTCTGCATCAGCTCGCGCACATTTGCCGCCAGCCGCGGATCCTGCGTGATGATCGGTTCGACCTGACTCTGGCCGACGACTTCGCGCATCGCGCTTTCGCCGACCGCCTTGATTGTGGCCTCGGGGTCTTCGACATTGAACAGGAAAGCGCTGGCGTCCTTGATCACCCAATAGATGGTGAAATTCACGTCGACGATGTTCTCGTCGCCCGTGAGCATCAGGCTTTCCTGGGGAATGTCTTCGACGGAACTCGAGCGGCTCGAATCGTCCGTCGCGCCCGAGTCGGAATCGGAGGCCGATTTGTAACCGATATCGATCTGGTTCGACGTCGTAACTTCAACCTTCTGCACCGACTCGATCGGCCAGGGCAGATGGTAATTGAGTCCCGGCCCCGTGCGCGCGACGAGCGCGCCGAAACGCAGCACCACGCCCTGCTCGCTCTGGGTCACAATATAAATGCCGGAAGCGAGCCACACGACGATGAGCCCCAGCGCGACAATGGCGATGCTGCCGGCGGTGAAGCCGAAGCCGCCGGGGATCAGACGGCGCAAACGGTCCTGGCTGCGGCGCAGCAGTTCTTCGAGATCGGGCGGCTGACCGCCGCCGCTTCCGCCGCTGCCTGTCCCTCGCCCCCACGGTCCGCGCTGCGGACCCTGTCCGTTACCGTCCGAGCCAGACTGGTTGTTCCAAGGCATATTTTTTCCGATGTGTCGAAAGTGAGGGCGCCTGCTGCCCGTTTACCGATTCCTTGGTTTCCGGGGGCCGCGCGGTTATATGGTCATCTTCCGCAAGGTGCAACGAAACTACGCACGACCCTCGCCCGCAGGGCTTGGTATAAGACCTTGGAGGATAAGGATTTCGGGGATGGCAGCCGCCACGCGGGAGAATGTGCTGGAGGCTTTGAGCCGGGTGATCGACCCGGCCAGCGGGCAGAGCGTGATCAAGGCAGGGCTCATCCAGGGCCTGGTGCTGCGCGAAGGCCATGTCGGGTTTTCGGTCGAAGTACCCCCTGCCCGCGGTCCCCAGGCAGAACCCTTGCGCAAGGCCGCCGAAGACGCGGTAGCTGCGCTGCCCGGCATTCTCTCGGTGACGGCGGTGCTCACTGCGCACCAGGATTCCGCCGGAGGTTCGGCGCATGGTCCCGGCATCTCGCGGGCCGCGCGCGCCGATGCCGCGCCGCATGCGCCGCCGAAAGCGATGGGCATTCCGGGAGTGACCCACATCATCGCAGTGGCGAGCGGCAAAGGCGGCGTCGGCAAATCGACTGTCGCGGTCAATCTCGCGTTGGGACTTTCGCAGCTCGGATTCAAAACCGGATTGCTCGACGCGGATATCTACGGCCCCTCCGTTCCGCGTCTGCTCGACATTCGC
>JBEKDC010000336.1:0-4089 GCA_050014535.1 Rhizomicrobium sp. | reverse complement strand
AGCTTCTGCGCCTCGACCGCGAATTCCATCGGCAATTGCTGCAGCACTTCCTTGCAGAAGCCGTTGACGATCAGCGCCACGGCCTCTTCCTGGTTTATGCCCCGCGAAGTACAATAGAACAGTTGGTCCTCGGCGATTTTTGAGGTCGTCGCTTCGTGCTCGATGCGCGCCGACGGATTGCGGCATTCGATATATGGCACGGTATGCGCGCCGCAGCTCTTGCCGATCAGCAACGAGTCGCATTGCGTATGATTGCGCGCGTTCTCCGCTTTCGGATGCACGCTGACGAGCCCGCGATAGGTGTTCTGCGCGTGGCCTGCGCTGATGCCTTTCGAGATAATCCGCGAGCGCGTGTTGCGGCCCAGATGGATCATCTTCGTGCCCGTATCGGCCTGCTGGAAATTGTTGGCGATGGCGATGGAATAGAACTCGCCCACGGAATTGTCGCCGCGCAGGATGCAGCTGGGATATTTCCAGGTGATGGCGGAGCCCGTCTCCACCTGCGTCCAGGAAATCTTGGAATCGCGGCCGCGGCAATCGCCCCGCTTGGTGACGAAATTGAAGATGCCGCCTTTTCCGTCCTCGTCGCCGGGATACCAGTTCTGCACGGTGGAGTATTTGATTTCGGCGCCGTCATGCGCGACCAGTTCCACCACGGCCGCGTGAAGCTGGTTTTCGTCGCGCTTGGGCGCGGTGCAGCCTTCGAGATAGCTCACATAGGCGCCTTCTTCGGCGATGATCAGCGTGCGCTCGAACTGGCCCGTCTCCGACGCATTGATGCGGAAATAGGTCGAAAGCTCCATCGGGCAGCGCACGCCTTTGGGCACATAGACGAAAGAGCCGTCGGAAAACACGGCCGAATTGAGCGTCGCGAAGAAATTGTCGCTGACCGGAACCACCGAGCCCAGATATTTCTTCACCAGCTCGGGATGCTCGCGGATCGCTTCGGAGATCGGGCAGAAAATCACGCCTGCCTCGCCCAGCTTCTTCTTGAAGGTAGTCGCGACGGAAACGGAATCGAACACGGCATCGACGGCCACACCCGCCAGCAGCTTCTGCTCGTGCAGCGGAATGCCCAGCTTCTCGTAAGTCTCGAGCAGCTTGGGATCGACTTCGTCGAGGCTGAGCGGTTTCGCGCCAGTCTTCGGTGCCGCATAATAAGACGAGTTCTGATAGTCGATCTTGGGGTAATGAACCCGCGCCCAATTAGGCTCCGTCATTTCCTTCCAGCGTCGGAACGCGCCGAGCCGCCATTCCAGCATCCATTCCGGCTCGTTCTTCTTACCCGAGATGAGGCGCACAACGTCTTCGTTCAGCCCCTTCGGCGTCACCTCCATCTCGATGTCGGTGACGAAGCCGTATTTGTATTTCTCGCCGAGCGTGGCGACCTGGTCTGCGGTTTCGCGGATAGCGGACATAGGTGCCTCAGGCTGCCGCGCGCGAACGGGTGCGCGAAACGAGTTTGTGGAGCGATGCGAGCGCCGCATCCGCGTCCTGTTCCGTGGAATTCCAGCCGAAGCTCACGCGCAACGCCGAGCGCGCGAGTTCCTCGGACACACCCATCGCCTGCAGCACATGCGACGGCTTCACTTTGCCGGAAGAGCACGCAGCACCCGAGCTCGCCATCACGCCGTCGAGGTCGAGCGCGATGACGGCGGTTTCGGCCGCGATCCCGGGCAGCGCGAAATTGGACGTGTTGCCGAGCCGCGTTTCGCCGAAGACGATTGCATCTGGCGCAATCTGCTTGAGGCCATGCTCGAAGCGATCGCGCAGGAATGCAATCCGCGACATCGTTCCCAGCCCGCGCTGCGATGCTTCGGCCGCCGCGCCAAATCCTGCGATGCCGACGACGTTCTCCGTGCCGGCGCGCATGCCGCGTTCCTGGCCGCCGCCAAGAATTTGCGCAACGAAAGGCGCACCTTCTTTGACGATCAACGCGCCTGCGCCTTGCGGGCCGCCGAGCTTGTGCGCTGAGAGCGTGAGATAATCGGCGCCGAGCGCCGCGAAATCGATGTCGAGCTTACCGGCGGCCTGGATGGCATCGACGAGCAATAGCGCACCCGCATCTTTTGCAAGCTTGGCCGCCTGCGCCAGCGGCTGAATCGCGCCGCTTTCGTTATTCGCCAGCATCACGGCGACGATGGCGCGGCCTTTGCCTTCGCGCAGCAGCACGCGCAGATTTTCGGTGTCGACGATACCGGAATTCGTGACCGCTATCGTCTGCAGGCGCACACCAGGCACCCGCTCCGCAATCGCGGCAGCATTCGCCTTCACGGAATCATGCTCAATGGCGGACACGAACAATCTCGTGATCCGCGCTTCGGCATCGGCCGCGCCATGAACCGCACCCCACAGCGCAAGCGCATTGGCTTCCGTGCCGCCGCTGGTGAAAATCACATCCTGCGTCCGCGCATGGACCAGCTCTGCCACCTGCTCGCGCGCCGCTTCTACCAGCGCGCGCGCCGCGCGACCTGCTCCGTGTACGGAGGATGGGTTGCCGCCTGTCCCCATCGCGCGCGACATCGCTTCGCGCGCCTCGGGGCGCAACGGCGACGTCGCATTGTGATCGAGATAGGTCATGCGTTCGATGTCACGCGGCTTCGCGCGCGTCGGTCTTCGCTTCGCAGGGCCGCGCCCGGCCGAGAACCCGTTTCTCGATCACGTCGGCCAGCGAGACGGACGACAGGAACACGTGAATCTGCCGGCCCAACTCTTCCCACAGATCGTGTGTCACGCAGCGGGTCGTTGTGCCGGTGCAGCCAAGCGGGCTGCCCGTCTTGCAGCGAGTGGCCGCGATCGGTTCGTCCACCGCCAGAATGATGTCGGCGATCCGCAATTCCGCCGCGGGACGGCTCAAGCGGTAGCCTCCGCCGGGGCCACGCACGCTGCGCACCAAGCCGCCTTTTCGCAGCTTCGCGAACAGCTGCTCCAGATAGGACAGCGAAATCTCCTGGCGCTTGGCGATCTCGGCCAGGGATACCGGGCGGGTTCCGCCTTCGTTTCCAGCCAGATCGGCCATCGCCATCACCGCATAGCGGCCCTTTGTGCTCAGCCTCACCGTTCGTCACTCCTGGATGCCCGACAATTCCGTGCTTGCTTCTTGGGGGTCGCTTCGGTGTAGAAACGGAGCCCCCTGGCCGCCGGCGCTGCGGGTGTCATCCTGCCGGATATAGATATTCCCACTAACGTGGTCAAGAATTGAGCGCCGCACCCTTCTGTACAGCCGAAATTTCCCTGAAAACAAGGGATATTCTGTCCGAACCGGCCGTTCCTATACCCGAGTTAAGCGCTCGGAACGGGGTATGGCCCGAAATGGCAGCCAGAGCGAGAACCGGATTCCATGCCTGACATCATTCTCCCTGGCCCGGCCGGCCGAATCGAAGCCCGCTATCAGCGCCAGAAAGCGCCCGGGGCCCCGATGGCGCTCGTGCTGCATCCGCATCCGCAGTTCGGCGGCACGATGAACAACCCGCTCGTCTACGACCTGTTTCACATGTTCCATCGCCTCGGCTGCACGACAGTGCGCTTCAATTTCCGCGGTGTGGGACGCAGCCAGGGCACATTCGATTCCGGCGCAGGTGAGCTTTCGGATGCCGCCGCCGTGCTCGACTGGATGAACACGCTCTATCCCAATCCGTCCTTCGTATGGGTTTGCGGCATTTCGTTCGGCGCCTGGATCGGCATGCAGCTGTTGATGCGGCGTCCAGAGATCACAGGCTTCGTTTCGATTGCGCCGCCGGCCAGCATGTACGATTTCGCGTTCCTCGCACCGTGCCCCGCATCGGGCCTGATGGTGCACGGCACGAAGGACCAGGTCGTGCCGGAAGTCGACGCGCAGAAGCTTGTCGACCGTCTGTCCGCGCAGCGCGGCATCAAAGTCACCTACGACAAGATCGAAGGCGCGAACCATTTCTTCGACAAGCACGAGGCGGAAGTCGTCGAATCCGTCGAGGCCTATGTATCGAACGCGATGGGCATCAAGGCACCTGACGACGAGTAACGGCGCGGCCCCCCTTCCGTGTGCCTCGCGAAGTGCTCGGCATCCACCTTCCCCCGCGAGGGCGGAAGGTTACAAAAAAAGTATAGGCG
>JBEKDC010000335.1:0-7791 GCA_050014535.1 Rhizomicrobium sp. | reverse complement strand
GAATAAAGCTCGCCGCGGTCCTGGAACATGAAGCCCAGATGGTCGGCAACGAGACCCGACCCCATACCGCGATAATTCGATTGGATCAGCGACACCATCATGCCGTCTTTGTCGGCGGTGGTGAGATAGATTGTGTCGCCGTCATGGAGGCGTGGATCGCCGGGCCCGATATTCGGATTGGCGTGGCTGAGATCGATCAGCTTGCGACGCTCATCGGCGTAGGCATCCGAGAGCAGCCCTTTCATCGGCACTTTCACGAAGGCCGGATCGGCATACCATTTGGCGAGGTCCTCGTAAGCGAGGCGCTTGGCTTCCAGCAGCGCCGTCAGCGCATCGGCCGACCCCGCGCCCATCTTCTTGAGATCGTAACCCTTGAGGATCTGCAGCATCTGCAGCACGGCCGCGCCTTGGCCGTTCGGCGGCAACTCGTAAACATCGTAGCCACGATAGTTGACGCTAAGCGGCGTCACCCATTCGCCGTGATGTGCCGCGAAATCGGCATAGCGCAGATCGCCGCCGATGCGCTTGAAATAGGCATCGATCGTGTGCGCGATCTCGCCTTTGTAGTAAACATCGCGTCCGCCTTTGGCGAGCAGAGTCAGAGTGTGAGCAAGATCGGGGTTGCGGAAAATTTCGCCTTCAGCCGGCGTATGCCCATCGATGAGATAGGTGGCGCGCGCATTGTCGAGCTCCTCGATCAAATCCTTGTTCTTCTCGAACGCGGCCATATTGCCTTTCCAATAGAGCGCGATGAGCTGCGTGACGGGAAAACCGTTCTGCGCATAGCCGATGGCCGGCGCGAGATCGTCCGCCATCGGCAGCTTGCCGAATTTGTCATGCAGCGCGAACCACGCATCGACTGCGCCCGGCACGGTGATGGGCAGCGAACCCACCGACGGGATATGCGGCGTCGGCGTCTTGCCCGCTTTCTTCCATGCCGCTTCGACTTCGGCCTGCATCCTGGCGAGATCGCGGCCCTGGGCCGCGCGGCCGGAACCGTTATAGCCGTAGAGTTTCTTCGTCTTCGGGTCCCACACGATGGCGAACAGATCGCCGCCGATGCCGTTGAGCACCGGCTGCATCAGCCCGATTGCGGCATTGGCTGCGATCGCCGCGTCGACCGCGCTGCCGCCTTTCTTGAGCACGTCGATGGCAATCTGCGAGGCGAGGGGCTGTTCGGTCGCGGCCATCCCATGCTGCGCCAGAACGGGCGAGCGCGTCGCCCAGGGTGCGCCGGAATAGCGGTCGCCGCGGGTCAGTTGGCCGTATGCCGACATCGATGTGAAACCTATCGCCATGGCGATTGTCACTCCCGCTACTACGCGCCGCATGTGGTCTTTTCCATGTGTCGAATTCCCCCGGCAACGCGCGGACTATAGGAAGCATCCGCCCCGCCGTCACGCCCGTTTTGCAGGCTTCGAACGGCCCGTGTTCATTGCACGGTTGTCCGGCGCACCGTAATCTTGCGCCATGGCTTTTCCGGACCGGTTACGGCTACCGCTGACATTCGATTCCGTGCGTCTGCGGCAAGACCTCGACAAGCTCTCGTCGGTCGAGTGGATTTCCCATTTCATACGGCAAAACTACGAGGGCAATTGGAGCGTCATTCCCTTGCGCAGCGTGGCGGGCGCCAGTCATCGTCGAAGGACAATCTATTCCGACCCGACCGCCACGGCGTTCGAAGACACGCCGATGCTCGACGCCTGCGTTTATTTTCGCGAGGTACTCGCCGCTTTCGGTTGCGAATTCCGCTGCGTGCGCCTGATGCGGCTTACGCCCGGTTCGATGATCAAGGAGCATGACGATCTCGATCTGGCGGCCGAATCCGGCGTGGCGCGCATCCACATTCCGATCACGACCAATGCGAGCGTCGAATTCGAATTGAACCGCATGCGCGTCGTCATGGAGCCGGGCAGCGCATGGTATTTGCGGCTGTCCGATCCGCATCGCGTCGCCAACAGGGGGACGACGGATCGCGTGCACATGGTTGCGGATGCGGTGGTCAACGACCGGCTGACGGACATGCTGCATCGTGCCGCCTCGGAAGCGGCGCCTGCGTAAGCACCAGGTCGCTTCAATTCGGCGCCTTTCCCAAGCGTCGCAATTCTTCGGCCTGTTGTTCATTCACCTTGCGCGCGTCCCACGAACCGTCGGCGAGACGCTCGATGAAGATGTAGTCGTCATCGGTGAAAATTCCGAGATCGACATGGCGGTCCGGCAGCATCACGAATGTGTGCCGCCCGACATAGGCGACAACCTGGCTGTTGCGTTCGAGCGCTACAGCAGCCCAGCTTTTCAGTTGCGAATAATACGGTTCCTGCCGCCACGCATCGGGATAGTCAGGATCGGCATTGACGTTCAGCCTGCGTCCATCGAGATCGTAGGTGATGATGAGATGAGCGGTTTCGGGCCGCCATTCCTCGCCGAGCGTTCCGTCCAGCAGCCAGCCGCAATGATAGTTGCGACATTCGTCGACCCGTGTCGCGTGGACGCCGCAGCCCGTGCCCACGATGCAGTGTTGGCATAGAACGCCCATCGGCTTGCCGAGCGTGCTCGCCTCGAGTACGCGGCAGCACAACGTGCAACTGTCGCAACTGCGGGCGAGCGTGATGGGCCCCCGGGGTGTTTGAACGACCGCGCCGCCGGGCATGTCTAGGCGCCGGAGGAATGTCGCCCGCGCATCTCGCGCCGAAGCTGGACATACCCGTTTGCCGATCGCTCGACTTCGGCGAAGCCGCAATACCGGCAGAGCTTGAGCGATGGCTCGTTGGTCACCAGAACCTCCACCCTCGCGGACTTTCCGGCGGCGGCCCACTCGTCGGACACTATTTCGATGAACGCCGTGCCGAGGCCTTTCATCTGCCGCTCGGGAAGAAGAGCAAAATCGACATAATAGACCGTGTCGCCTTCGTCTTCTTCGATCAGCCTACCGATCGGCTCGCCTTCGCTCTCGATGATCGAATAGACCGCGTTCGGGAATTTCGCGCGATGGGTCGCATCGGCCGAACGGTGCTGGAACGAGACGAGCTTCGCGACCGCATCTTCCGGCAATCCGGCCGCGCAAAGCGCTCGTCCGGCATGGCTTGCAAACAGCGAGAGCAGGAACGGCGCATCTTCGGCGCGCTCGCGGCGCATCGTCACCGATCCGTGTTTCGTGTCGTAACGTCGGGACTCTTCCATCATCGAATTCTTTGAGGCAATCTCCGCGCAACGCAGGCTTGAGATGAGGCGAAGCCATGGACGAACTTCTGGAACATCACCATTTCCAGCCCCTGGTGGGCAAGACCGTTCAATTCAAGGGCACGTCTTATGCGATGCCGCTCAACAAGGTCATTCTCGGAGAGAAGTTCATCGCGGCGGCGAAGCGCGAGCCTTTCATACTGATATTCCGTGCCCCTAGGACGCGCGAATACATGCCCGAGGGCTTTTACGAATGCGCATTCGAGGACGGGCCGACCTACCAGATCTACGTCGCGCCCACGCACACGCCCGAGCCGGATTGGCAGGACTACCAGGCCATATTCAACTGAGACCCAAAACCGAAACTTGCTTCAGTTCTGCGACGGGAAGATTCCCTGCAGCGCGATGCACATGTTCAGCGTCAGATACGGCATCATATTGTTGTGCGGCTGGCTGCCGCCGTTAGCCCCCACGGATTGCTGCGCCAATACGCCGCTCGGCGCGGAGTTGCTGTAGAGGTTGACGGCGAAAGAGAGGCCCGCGCTGGTCGCACCGCTGGATTTTCCGAGCACCGTATTGGTGGCAGGCGTGCTGATCGTGCCGGCCGCATTGTTGCCGCTAAGCGGGTGGTTGTGGAGCGGCATCTCCGGCAAGGTCAAGGTGTGGTTTTGTTCACCGCCCAACTCACCGAGGTTGAACCCGCCGCCGATGCTGATCGGGACGCGGGATTCTGATTGATGGGCAGAAGCTGGCCGTTGCACTGCGCCCAGCCCTTGGGCGCAAAGCCGAACGAGAAGATTTCGATCTGGGCAAGGTAAGGTGTCGACATGGTCGGTTTCCTGTTTCAGCTGCGTGGCGGGAAGACGCCCTGCATCGCGATGCAGAAGTTCACCGTCAAATAGGGCTGCATGTTGTTGTGCGGCTGGCTGCCTCCCACGCCGGTGACAGCGGCCGGAGAGAACGCCGTGTTGACGGCGTTCGTCGTCAGATAATTGGCGTTGTTGCTGGCCGTCTTGGCACCGGCGAACGCATGCGCCAGCTGCGCGTTCGATGACGTGAGCGTCGTGCCTGCATTCGTCGTCGCCACGAAGGAGTGATTGTGCATCGCCATTTCGGTGGTAAGCACCGTGACGTTCGCACTGCCCCCAATCTCGCCGAGGCTGTAGAGGCTGAGACCCGGCCCCTGGCCGGCATTGACCGTTGCGAGGCCCTGCAGGTTGGGCAGTCCGAAAGTCGCTTTCCCGTCACCGCCGTAAGTGGTTCCCAACAGCGAGAAAAGCGCGGTGTTCTGCGAGATGGGCAGCAACTGGCCCACACATTGCGCCCAGCCTTTCGGCGCAAAATTGAACGCGAACATCGTGATTTCGGCGACGAAGGGTTGCGACATGGCTTTATCCGTTTGGCTGGGGCCCGCCGCAGCGGACCGAGTTGAGTTCGCCTCAGTTCTGCGACGGGAAGACGCCGAACATCGAGATGATGTAGGTGATGGCCAAGACCGGCTGAATGTTCTCGTGCGGCTGGCTTCCGCCGGCGGTTCCAATCGACGACGCAGGCAACGTCACCTGCGCCGGCGTGCCCGCATTGTACGGGGCATAGGGGTTCGGAATATCCGTGCCGATAGACACCTGCGCGTCCGCCAGAACGACGTTGGTGGCAGGCGTATTCGAATTGCCCGGTGCGCCGGTACGCGTCGCGATCTGATGGGTGTGCTGCGGAATCTGGTTTGTGGTCAGCGTCACGGTCTCCGAGCCGCCGTTCTGGGCAAGAGCGAAGCCGCCGCCCATGTGCATTGCCACGCGGCCTCTGAGGTCCGGGAGCGCAAAAGTGCTTTGCCCGTCGCCGCCATAGGTCGTGCCGATCAGATTGAACAGCGTCTCGAAATTCGTGATCGGAACAATCTGGCCGGAACAGGTCATCCACCCGGCCGGCGCGAAGTTACCGCCGAACATGATGATCTGGCCAACATAAGGTTGGGACATTTGTGGAAGCTCCCCTCAGCGAAACGTGCTTAACATTTACCTACGCAACTGGCAATAGCAAGTCTTATTGCACTGCAACCTGCTCTGATTTCCGGGTTTTTTCGATTTTCCGGGTTTTTTCGATCGGGCTGCGAAACGCGCTGCGTTCGTCGGCTCAAGGTAAACGCGTTCTGTGCAACAAATGTGAAGTTAGAATGAACGCTGGTCTGTCATTATGCCGGAATCATAAAAATTCGGAAAATCGATATTTCGCCGATTCAATCCGGCCGACAACAAAACAAGTAATCGCGATTGTAGCATCCGGCGCCGGCTGCTACTTTAGGTAAGAGGGCAGGGGTTAACGCGAGCGCCGGGCACGTCCCGGGAACGCTGCGAAGCCTTTACGTTGTCGGATCACAACAGGGGACAAACGTCCATGTCGAACGAGCAGAATCGTGGTGCGCCGATCTTGAATCTTGACGAGATCGGCGGCGCCCAATCGACCTCCATGCTCAAATCGGAGGTCAGTTCGGATCTCGGCCTATCAGCTTTGGGATCGAGAGATCCACAGTCGATGGGCGTGCCTCAAGGTGGCGCAAGTCCTCTCCACGTTCTCGACAGTGCGCTGGCCAATTCCGCTTCGGCAATTCCGGACACGGCGATTTTTCGACAGCACGCAGTAGACTTCGCAGACTCCCCTGAACCTGCCGGCACGTCGTCCGCGCCGCATTCGGTGCTCGGCAACGCAATACAGAGCCACACCGACAATTTCGTGTTCGCAAGCGTGTCCGGAAGCGACGCAGTGAACCTGAACGATTCGTTCGCGTCGCAGGATGTCGTTCACAGCCAATTCGGCGCGTCGGCGCCCGATGATTCCGCGCCGACGGCCGGTAGCCTGCTTTTGTCCGAACATCCGCTCGGAGCGCATCTGAGCAATGGCTTGGCTGCGCCGAACAATGAAGTTCACGGCGGTTCTCAAACCGATGGCGGAGGCAGCAGCGGCGGCGACCCTGACGGCCAACTCTGGTTCGGTGGCGAAGGCGACATCAGCGGGACGTCGAGCGGCTCGTCGGACGACCAGATCGGCCATATCGACAGCGACGGCAATGGACGCGACGTGTCCGATGTCGATAGCGGCACCGCCGCGTTCCAGGCGGTCGGGATCGACAGCGCCGCCGGACTCTATTTCGCCTACGACAGCGACACCACACTGCGCGACGGCCACATCACGAACGACACGCAAACGGGCCAGGGCAGCCAGATCGACTCAATCGCGATGGTCTACGGCAGCGGCGAGAGCGCGGACGAGGTCGAATCACTGGCGGTCGATCCGATCAACCATATCGTGTTCATGGGCCTGTTCGACCAGACAGACGAAAACACCGGAATCATCGAGGTCACGTACAATCCGACGACCGGCGCGATGGTGTCTCCCTACAACGCCTCGACAGGCACTATCACCAACTTCAACGACATGCTGTTCGACGACAATTCGAGCGGCGATGTCGGCGCCAGCTCCGTCGCGTTCACCAACGCAACCGCGATGTACTTCGACACATCGACAGACAAGCTTTATTATATCGACCAGACCAACGGCTATTCGTACAACGGCGGCTCGGGCACTGACTGGCACTCGACAAACGGGATTTACGAAGTCGGCGTTTCGGGCTCCGTCGGCACGAGCAACGCGCCGACGCCGACCCAGCTTTCGTTGAACTCGCAGTTCGCGGCCGGCGCCACGAACAACTACATTTCCGGCTTCGCGGTCGACGACGCCAAAAGCATGATCTATTTCACTGTCAGCGACGCCGGCACCAGTACGAGTACGCTGTGGTATATGCCGATCACCGGCGGCAGCGCCACGCAGATGACCCTGCCGGGGGGCATTTCGATCGGCATTGCGGCGTTTTTCTTCGACGGCAGCAACCCCGTGGCGCTCGATGCCAACGGCCAGAATCTTTATATCTCGGACGGCTCCGACTCGCACATTGTCCAGCTCTCGCTCGACTCCGCCGGTACGGGCTTCAATTCCACCGGCAACAACAACGATTTCATGACGCTGGACAGCAGCAACAGCAACACCTACGCCACCGCGCTCTATTTCGACAACGCGCCGACGCTGGACAACGACAGCCACTCGCTCAGCGGCACGACAACCGAAGCCGTGCAGGGCGGAAGCGCGGTTACGCTGCTCACGGGCGCGGCCATCACCATCAGCGATCCGAGCAGCACCGAGCTCGGCTTTGCCACCGTCACGATCGCCAATGCGCAATCCGGCGACGTCCTGGCCGCGACAACGGCAGGCACCAGCATCACCGCCAGTTACAACAGCACGACCCATACGCTGACGCTGTCGGGAGAGGACACCTATGCCCATTACGAAGAGGTGATGGACTCGGTGACCTATCAGGACGGGGGCACGGACTCGAGCAGCGGCAGCCACCCGACACGCACCATCGATTGGATGGTCAGCGACGGCACCACCTTCGCCGATCCAACGGCCTCCGATCCCAACGAGGCGACGACGACTGTGACCATCGATCGTCCGCCGACTGTGGTGACGGAAGGCGCCTCGGTGCTGGAGGGTGGATCGGCAACGGGTACTTCGGGCACCGGAGGTACGGGCGGCCTAGACGGCGACAGCGATCTCGAC
>JBEKDC010000334.1:0-4120 GCA_050014535.1 Rhizomicrobium sp. | reverse complement strand
CGGCCATTTGATTCCGTTCATGGAACAGGAGCAGGCTCTGCTCTCGACGAAGAAAGAGCCCGCCGGCCGCATTGTCATGGCGACCGTCAAGGGTGACGTGCACGACATCGGCAAGAACATCGTGGGCGTCGTTCTGCAATGTAACGGCTACGAAGTGATCGATCTGGGCGTGATGACGCCGGCGCAGAAGATCCTCGATACCGCGCGCGAGGTCGGCGCGAACATCATCGGTCTCTCCGGTCTCATCACGCCGTCATTGGAAGAGATGAGCCATGTGGCAGCCGAGATGGAGCGGCAGGGTTTCGACATTCCGCTGCTGATCGGAGGCGCAACCACCAGCCGGGTGCATACTGCCGTCAAGATCAATCCTAACTACAAGCGCGGACAAACCGTCTACGTCACCGACGCATCGCGCGCCGTGGGCGTGACGTCGAACTTGCTGTCGAAGACCAACCGCGCGGAATTTTCGGCGACGATCCGGCGCGAATATGAGGACATTGCGGCTAGGCATTCGGCGCAGCGCGCGCCCGGCAAACGACTCACACTCCCGCAGGCCCGCGCCAACAGGCCAAAATTCGATTGGGCGGGCTACGCGCCGCCGAAGCCGAAATTTCTCGGCGTGAAGGAATTCGACGCCTACGATCTCGGCGAACTGGTGCCGCTGATCGACTGGACGCCGTTCTTCCAGACCTGGGAGTTGGTCGGCCGCTACCCGCTGATTCTCGACGATCCGCAGGCGGGCAAAGCCGCACGCGAATTGTTTGCGGATGCGCAAGCGATGTTGAGGCGAATCGTAGCCGAGAAATGGCTCACGGCGCGCGCCGCGATCGGCTTCTGGCCGGCTTCAGCGGAAGGAGACGATATCGTGTTGTTCACGGGCGAGGATCGCGCCACGCCGCTCGCGACCATCCACACTTTGCGCCAGCAGATGTCGCGCGAATCCGACAAACCAAACCTTGCGCTGTCCGATTTCGTGGCGCCGCGCGAGACGGGTCTCGCCGATTATCTGGGCGGTTTCGTTGTCACGTCGGGCCATGGCGAAGAGGACTGGATCAAGCGTTTCGAGGCGGACAAGGATGACTACAACGCGATCCTGCTGCGTGCGCTGGCAGACCGACTCGCGGAAGCGTTTGCCGAGCGCCTCCATGCACGGGTGCGCAGGGAATTCTGGGCTTATTCACCGGACGAAAATCTGACCAACGAAGAACTGATCGCCGAAGCCTATCGCGGCATCCGTCCGGCGCCGGGGTATCCTGCGCAGCCCGATCACACGGAAAAAGGCACGCTGTTCCGGCTGCTGGACGCGCAAAAGACGGCGGGTGTGAAGCTCACGGAAAGCTATGCCATGTGGCCGGGATCGTCGGTGTCGGGTTTTTATTTCTCGCATCCCGAAAGCCGCTATTTCGGCATCGGCAAGATCGAGCGCGATCAGGTCGAGGATTATGCGCGCCGCAAGGGATGGTCGCTTGACGAAACCGAGCGCTGGCTCGCGCCCAACCTCAATTACGATCCACGCGCGGCGGCAGCCTGAATAAGCGAAGGGCCGAAGCATTGCACTCCGGCCCGAACGCCTTGATCCTTCGACATGGCGTCAGTGGACGACGCCTATCACGACCGCCCCGAGAAACACAAAGACGATACTAACTGCGAAAAGTTCAAGTCCACGAACCATGGTCCCTCCATGCGTCGACGTTGACGGAGGAGTGTGCTCCCAACCGGTGGCGCGCGAAAGACCGAATCGCGCACATAGGTATCCAATTGTTGCAGCGCGGCACCAACGGCTTATAGGAATTGAGAATCGCGCGCCTGTCAAATGTGAATGATCTGTATACGGATTATGATGCAGTCTTGCCGAACCCGCCTCCGCCGGGTGTCGCGATCACGATCTGGTCGCCGGCGACGACTTCGATTTCGTCGCGTCCCTTGAGCACAATCGTTTCGCCGGTCTTGCGCAGGATTTCGGTTTTGCCCTTTGTGCCGGGCTCGCCGCCCGCAAGGCCGAAAGGCGCCGTCTCGCGGCGCATCGAGAGGATCGCGGCGGTCATCGCTTCGCGAAAGCGGATGCGGCGAATCGTGCCGTCGCCGCCATGATGCGCGCCCACACCGCCGGAGCCGCGTCGGATAGAGAATTCCTCGAGCAGCACCGGATATCGCGCTTCGAGAATTTCGGGATCGGTGAGGCGCGAATTCGTCATGTGGGTGTGAATGGCGGACTGCCCGTCGAATGTCGCGCCGGCACCTGCGCCGCCGCAAATGGTTTCGTAATATTGGTGGCGGGCATTGCCGAAGGTGAGATTGTTCATCGTGCCCTGCGATGCCGCCATCACGCCCAGCGCGCCGAATAGGGCATCGACGACAGCCTGGCTGGTCTCGACATTGCCGCCGGCCACAGCGCCGGGTGGGAGCGGGCTCAGCAACGTGCCGTCGGGAATTACGATTTCGATGGGCTTCAAGCAACCCGCGTTCATCGGAATGTCGCTCTCGACGAGACAGCGGAACACGTAAAGCACCGCCGCTTTCGTGACGGAACGGGGTGCATTGAGATTGGTCTTTTGTTGCAGGCTCGTGCCGGTGAAGTCGACGCGGGCCGAACGCGCCGCGCGATCGACTGACACCTTCACGCGGATTTCCGTACCGCTATCCATCGGCATTACAAACTCGCCGTCCGTGAGCTCGCCGATAACTTTGCGCACGCTTTCTTCGGCATTGTCCTGCACATGGCGCATATAGGCGGTGACCGTGTCGGCGCCATAGAGCGCAACGGCCCGCTTCAATTCCTCGCTGCCGCGCATGCAGGCCGCAGCCTGCGCCTTCAAATCCGCAATGTTCTGGTCGGGATTGCGCGCGGGATATGCGCCTGCGCCGAGCACATCCCTGACCGCGGCCTCGTCGAAACGGCCGTCGCGGATCATGCGGATGCCGTCGAACAGCGCGCCTTCTTCCGAAATGTCGGACGAGAAAGGCGGCATGGAGCCCGGCGTGATGCCGCCGATATCGGCCTGATGGCCGCGCGAGGCGACGAAATAGCGACGCGCGCCGTCGATAAACACGGGTGCAACGACCGTCACATCGGGCAGATGCGTGCCGCCGTCATAAGGCGCATTGGTGACGAAGAAATCTCCCGGCCGCATGTCCGCCCCGTGCTTCGCCACGATCGCCGTGACGCAATCCCCCATCGAGCCCAGGTGCACGGGCATGTGCGGCGCGTTGGCGACCAGGCCGCCTTGCGCATCGAAGATCGCGCAGGAGAAATCGAGCCGCTCCTTGATATTCACGGACGATGCTGTGTTCTGCAACGTCGCGCCCATCTCCTCCGCGATCACCATGAACAGATTGGCGAACACTTCGAGCAGCACCGGATCGATCTCGGCGGCCGTGTGCTTCGACGCCACCCGCGGCGCCGCGCGGGTGAGTACAACCGCGCGCGTTTGGGTGACCTCCGCGCGCCAGCCGGGCTCGACGACGATGGTCTGGTGCGGCTCGATCAGAAGGGCCGGACCCGCGACCGACATTCCGGCCTCAAGCGAGTCCGTGCGATGCACCGCGGCTTTGAGCCAGCGTCCTCCGGAATAGAAGCGTGTCGGCGGCAGGATTTTGCGATCTGGCTGCCGATTGGCATGCGGGGTTGGACGCTGCTTCGAAGCGCTGGACGCCTCTACCTCAATCGATTCGGCGATCAGGCCTTTGCCTTCGAAGCCGAAGCCGAACAATTGCGCGTGCATCGTCGCAAAGTTTTGCGCCATTGCGTCGCATGTTTCGAGCGGTACGGCCAGGGTCGTGTCGCTGCCGTCATAGCGGATATGCGCGGTTGACTTGATCTCGGCCGCGACTCCGCCTTGGGCTGCGATGTCGGCGGCGGCTTCGGCCGCAAGCTCATCGGCGATGTTGCGTAAGCGCGGCACCAGCGCGTCGTCGAGCCTCTCGCCCGCCGCCCGCTGGCGCAGCGCGCGCAGGCCCGCGAGCTTCATGCCGTAGGCCGAAAGCAGACCCGAAAACGGATGGATGAAGATCATCGTTATCCCCAGCGCATCCGCCACGAGACACGCATGCTGCCCGCCCGCACCCCCGAAGCAATTGAGCACATAGCGGCGCGTGTCGTAGCCGCGCGCGACGGAAATGA
>JBEKDC010000333.1:0-4122 GCA_050014535.1 Rhizomicrobium sp. | reverse complement strand
CGCGCGCGAATCGCCATGCCCGCCGGTCTGCGTGATCGCGCGGCCCGAATAGAAAATGCGCGGACCCTTGATCAGGCCGCGTTCGGTTGCTTGCGCCAGCCCATAATCGGCGCCGGCCGCATCGCGCACGGTCGTGAATCCCCGCGCGAGCGCGTTTTCGAGCAGGATATGCGCCTCGAGCGCGTGCAGCGAACGCGGCGTCTGCTCGGCCTTGCCGAGATCGAGCTGGGTGGCATAGGCATGGAAATGTGCGTCGATCAATCCGGGCATGAGCGTCCGCCCGCCGAGATCGATGCTCTCGGCCGACGCGCTCGCGATCCTGCGGTCGGACACTTCGCGAATGCGGTCGCCTTCGACAAAAACGCTGATGCCTTCGCGCAGATGATCCGTTTCGCCGTCGAACAGTCGCGCGTTGTGGAACAAAAAAGCAGTCACCAATTGGCCTCCGTGAAGCGGTGCGTCGAACCGGGCTCGTTCATGGGCATCAGGACGAGATCAGGACCAAATCGGCGACCACGGTTTTTCCCTCCAGGTGATAGAGCACCTGCACATTAGCCCCGGTCTGCAGGTCGCCGAAAGAGACGAGATCGTAGCCGCGGCGAAACTTCGTGGTGCCATCGACCTGGTACAGACGGTTGCCGTCTGCCGTCCGGCAATTGAAGCTCATGGCAGTCATATTGATATTGGTGACCGGCCCCCGCTCGATCAGCATCTGTCCCGCTGCCGCGGACCTGGCGGCGCCTTTCCCGGATCCCGTTCCGCTAGCAGTGCCTTTTCCGAATCCAGTACCGCTCATCGCGACCGTTGCGAGAAGTGCTGCGGCGGATGCGACGACGAGCAATTGGCGCAAGATCGTTCCCCCCGAATTGACGTCTGCCATCATACACCGATCGGCAAAGCGCGCCATGGTTGCGCGCGCCGGCCTGACGCTCCCCGCGCTCAAGCGGGGCAGGGGGGATTCCGTTTAATGCGAAAGCGTTCTAATCCGCCGCGGCTACGACGCCGCCGGCGCTGACCGGGCGGCGCGAGAGCCAGATGATCGGAATCATCGCGAGGCTGATCCACGCCGAGATCCAGAACAGGTCGTCGGCCGCCAGCAGATAGGCCTGGCCGACGAGCGTACGCAGTACGATGCCGTAGCCCTGCGCATCGCTGAAGCCGAGCGCATGCAAGGTGGCGGTCGCCTGCTGCATCGCGGGATCGAATTGCGTCGCCGTCTCCACGAGTTGGCTCTGATGCAGCGCCTCGCGACGATCCCACAAGGTCGTCGTGATCGAGGCGGCGAACGCGCCGGCCGTGATACGGGCAAAATTGGTCAGGCCGGTGGCCGAAGGAATCCGCTGCGGCGCGACGCCGTCGAGCGTAATGGTGAGCATAGCGACGAAGAACATGCTCATCGCAACGCCTTGCACCAGCAACGGCAGCACGAAGGCGGCGAAGCTCGCATCGGTGGTGAGGCCCGCACGCATGAAATAGGAGATCGCGAACGCGACAAAGGCCAGCGATGCCGTTAACCGCGCATCGAAGCGCGACATTATCCGCGCGTTGATGGGAGTCAGCACCACGGCGACGACCCCGCTGGGTGCGGCGACCAGGCCGGCCCAGGTCGCGGTGTAGCCCAATTGCGTCTGCAGCCACAGCGGCAGGAGCAGAATATTGGCGAAGAAAATCGCGTAACCGAGACACAGAGCGAGAGTGCCCAGCGCGAGATTGCGGTTCTTGAACAGGGACAAATCGACGATGGGATGCTTGTCCGTCCATTCCCAGATGATCCATACGACGCAGAAGACGGCTGCCACCAGCGCGAGGATCACGATTTGCGTCGAAGCGAACCAGTCCGCGTCCTTGCCGGTATCGAGCATCACCTGCATCGCACCGACCCAGAGCACCAGGAGCCCCAGTCCGATGCCGTCGATCGGCAGCTTGCGCATCGGAGTTTCGCGCGCCGCGAGATTTCGCCAGCAGAGGAACGCGCACAGCAAACCCACCGGCACGTTGATGAAGAATATCCAGCCCCAGCTGAAATTGTCGCAGATATAGCCGCCCATGATCGGGCCGCAGATCGGCGCCACCAGGGTCGTCATCGACCAGATGCCGAGCGCTACGGCGCGTCTCTGCGGCGGGAAGATCGCAATCAGCAGCGCCTGCGAGCCCGGAATCATGGGTCCCGAAATGCCGCCTTGAAGCACGCGAAAAACGACGAGCGAACTAAGGCTCCACGCGATGCCGCACAGAAACGACGCCACGGTAAAGAAGAGAACCGACAGCACGAACACGCGCACCACGCCGTAACGGCCCATCAGCCAGCCGGTGAGCGGCACACCGATGCCGTTCGACACCGCGAAAGAGGTGATGACCCAGGTGCCCTGGTCGGAGCTGACTCCCAGATTGCCGGCGATGGTGGGCAGCGACACGTTGGCGATGGTGGTATCGAGCACCTGCATGAAGGTGCCCAGCGCCAATGCGAGAGCAGTCACCCCCAGCGCAATGCCTTTGAGCGGCGCAGCTTGAGCCGGTGCGCCGGGAGAGCTCATTGCGCAGTGTCTGCGTTCGAAGAGGTGCCCGAATTTTCCGCAATGATCTTCGCGATCAGCGCTTCGACGGGCCGGCCGTCATGCGGGATCGCTTCTTCTTCGAAGGCGTGCGGCTCGGCGCGGGCCGCGATTGCCGGACCCGATTCGTCGCGCACATCGACACTCACATTGACGGACAGGCTGACCCGCAGCGGATGCGCTTTCAGATCGGCGGGATCGATCTTGATGCGAACCGGCACGCGCTGGACGATCTTGATCCAGTTGCCCGACGCGTTCTGCGGCGGCAGAAGTGCAAACGCTGCGCCGCTGCCGGGCGAAAGTCCCGCGACATAGCCGCGATAGGTGACGCCGCTGCCGTAGATGTCGGCGGTGAGCGTGACGGCCTGGCCCACGCGCATGCGGGTCAATTGCACTTCCTTGAAATTCGCGTCCACCCACACATTGTCGAGCGGCACGATGGCGAGCAGAGGCGTACCGGGAGCCACTTCCTCGCCCACCTGTGCGGAACGCTGGGCTACGACGCCGTCCACGGGCACAAGCAGTTGCATGTGGTCGAGATAGAGCGAGGCGTTGCGCAGCTTCGCAGCCGCGGCCAGCACGTCGGGATTGGTGGCGATGGTCGTGCCCTGAATCTGCGCCAAAGTCTGCGCGAGACCGGTTTGGGCCACGACAAGCGCGGCCTTTGCCTGCGCCGTCGCATCGCTCGCATGCGAAACCTCTTCGCGCGAAACGGAGCCGTCGCTGGACGCCTCTATGCGGCGCTTATAATCCAGCTCCGCCTGCGCCAGCTGAATGCGCGCCTGCGAAATCTGCGCGCGCAGCTGGTCCGCCCTGGTGAAGAGCGCGCGCGTCTGGCGCACGGTCTGGGCAAGGCCGGCTTCCGCGGATTGCATGCCGACGAGCGCATTGGCGGGATCGAGATCGATGATCGTTTGTCCGCGGCGCACGAATTGCGTGTTGTCGGCGTGGATCGTCAGGATCGTGCCCGCTTCGCGGCTGGTGATCGCAACCACATCGCCGCCGACATAGGCGTCGTCCGTCGATTCGAAGAATCGTCCGTAGAACAGCCAGTACGCACCCCACGCGAGGATGCCCAGCACGACGACGACCGCGACAAGGCCGAGCGCGCGCTGGCGCGGAGAGTAAGTGGAAGGCGAAGGCGCATCGCTCATGGCGCGATATCCTGGTTTGAATGCGTTTGTGCCGGAATCGGATTCTTGGGATCGAAGCCTCCCCCCACGGCCAGCAGCAGGGTGACTCTCTGCGTGACGCTATCGGCATCGAGCGCGACCTGTTGCTCGCGGGCCTGGAGGAACGCCGTCTCTGCGTTGAACACGGTCAACTGATTGGCGAGGCCCGTGCGGTAGCGCGTCTCGGCCATGCGATAACCCTGGTTCGTGTCGGCGAGCAGCGATCGTTGATCGGCCGTCTGACGATCCAGCGAACGGATCTGCGTCAACGCATCGGCCGTCTGTCGCACCGCGCCGGTGAGTGTGCCGTTGTAATCGGCGACGGCCTGATCGAGATCGGCAGTCGACACGGCATAGTCCGAGCGCAATTTGCCGGCGTCGAAGATCGGCAGGGTGAT
>JBEKDC010000332.1:0-4134 GCA_050014535.1 Rhizomicrobium sp. | reverse complement strand
ACTGCGATCTCGTTTTTCGGGTCACGGACATGCATCCGCAATACGACACCTGGGCCTTGTCGGGGCTGCGCAATGCCTTCCGCGATAAGTTTGCCGCCAACCACACGGAGGTGGCGGGCCTGGTAACCGGAACCGTCCGGCTCGGTAACAAGACCTGGACTATCAATGGGTTCGCGTATCGCGATCATTCCTGGGGCGTGCGGGATCATAGCGACCCCGCCGCGGCGCTCGCCAACCTCGTCTGGCTCGTCGGGTCGTTCGGCAAAGACCTGGTGATATGCGCCTGCGAAACCGTCTCCCGGAGCGCCAAGCGATTCAATATCGGGTTCGTCATTCAGAACGGCGAAATCGATCGTCCCGTTTTGCGGGACATCAATTTCAACGTCGAGCTTGATGGTATTTCAACGCGTGGCGCGCGCTGTCTTATCGAGACCCGGAAATTCGGGAATTTCGATATCGGAATTGAAGGTTTCGGTAACGTGCTGATGGGCATGCAGGCGGAGCCCGGACACGAAAACGACTATCTCGAATGTGGCATGCCCGGTCTTATGCGCTGGGGCGGACGAGAAGGTGGTGTCCATGTGAGCACGATGTTCAATTCGCGCGGCGCATCCGGGCCGCCGGCGCTTCTATTCGGGGCCTCGCGGAGGCGAGGTCTCTATGACAGACCCCGCTGGACCCCATCTTCCGAATCGCTAAAGACGTCGACACAAACTTGAACTCAAAAGCTGAAAGTGCAGTGCCTCGGAAATTCGCTCGGCGGACTCAGGGTCGTGGCCCATCAATTGCTTCGAAATCGCGAGCGGCTTCACTCTAGCTGAAGTCGGTAGATTTTCCACCAATCGCCAAGCACTCAGTGCACTTCTACGAAATGGCCCTACCTTAAGCCAGCCTGATTTCCACCATACGCGTTATCTGGCATCGCACCATATCTGACGTTCGACATTAGTCATCGCGTTCATTCGCCAGTTGAATTTGATTCCAATGTTCGTGACGATCTGTGAATAATCGAACAACAAGCAGCTTTTTCTTTCACGCATCGTCAAGAAACTCAGCCAGTCTTTGACGGCGACGATCGACAACGAGGCGCGTCACATCTGGCCTGGCATAGTGCCCCGAAATATCGAAGTTCTGACGCTCGCCGCGAACGAGGCTGTGATCGAGCTCGGCGACGATCAGCGCTTCCCGCCCCACCACTGGCTCGACGACAAACCGCCCATCCGGCGCAGCAATTGTAGAACCGCCGTCGGCGAGGAAGGGACCGCTATTAGCAAGAATGTCCGTCAGCGCAGGCGTGTCCGCAGGGAAGTCCTCGGGCCGCATCAGTCCCGAGACGGACAGAACATAGCTGCGCCCCTCCCTGGCAAGAAAGCGCGTCACGTCTTGTGTGTTGTGGATTCCACCCGGCCAGGCCGCCACGTGCAGATCCTCGCCTTCGGCATAAAGCGCCGACCTCGATAGGGGCATCCAGTTCTCGAAACAGTTCAGCCCGCCGACGCGAAAGGGAGGCAAACTGTGAACGCGTAGGCCACACCCGTCGCCTTGTGCCCAGGCCAAGCGTTCTTCATAGGTGGGCTGAAGCTTCCGGTGCACCGAACCGATTAGGCCTTCCGCATCGATGTAGACAAGGCTGCAATAGAGGCTATGCCCTCCCCGGTCAGGCGCTTGTTCCATCACGCCGAGATAGATCGAAAGATTATTATACTTGGCGCGGGCACAGAGTCCGGCGAGATCGCCGCGTTCGATCACGACACCTTGCTCGAGATAGCGGGCAAACATCTCCTTTTGTTTCGGATCGTCGAATCGTGCCCCATCAGTGCGTTCGATCCAGAAGGGGTAACCCGGCACGAGCGCTTCGCCAAAGACGACAAGGCGGCAGCCTTGCTCTGCAGCAAGATCAACAATGTCGGCGACCTTTGAGAGGGTCGCCGAGCGGTCGAGCCAAATCGGAGCAATCTGCGCGAGCCCAACGCGAAGACGGTCCTCAGACGATCTGACGGGAGCGGTTTCTGCGCGAACGATCTCCATCCAGACGGCTCTCCATTATCTCATCGGCGTTTCACGAACGAACTCGTCGATTACGCCGACGAGCTCATCGGGTTTATCCTCCTGCAGGAAATGCGCGGCGCCCTTGATCGTCACATGCTTGCGGTTCTTCGCGCCCGGTACCCGCTCCTGAAAGATACGATCCCCGCCGCGCGTTACGGCATCGCCATCGCTGAAGGCCGTTAGAAATGGTCTGTCGAACGCTTCCAGCACCTTCCACGCTGCCTTGTTTTCGGCCACTGAGGGATGTTCGGGCGTGATCGGGACGAGTGCGGGAAACCGCCGCGCCCCTGCCTTGTAGGTCTCGTCCGGATAGGGCGCGTCATAAGCTGCGATTTCGGCAGCGCTCAACTCTCGCGCCGTTCCTCCGTTCACAATGTTGCCTACCGGCAGGACGGGCGTGCTCTGGCTGTAATCGAGCCACCGCTTGAACGCTTCCGTCCAGCCGGTCCCGATGGGAAGGCCCGTATTGGCCACCACGACACGCGCGAACCGGTCGGGAAACGCCGCGACGAGACGTAGTCCGATCAAGCCGCCCCAATCCTGGCAGAACAGGGAGATCCCGCGAAGGTCCATGCCTACGAGCCAGTCGCTCATCCAGCGCACATGCCTTTCGTAAGTATAGTCCATCAACTCTGCGGGCTTGTCGGAACGGCCAAAGCCGACAAGATCCGGCGCGAGTACCCGATGTCCTCGGGCGATGAGCCCGAAAATCATCCGGCGATAGAGAAACGACCAGGACGGTTCGCCGTGCAGCAGCAATGTCGGCGCTGTGTTCTGCGGACCCTCATCGACCGTATGGATACGAAGCACGCTACCATCCGCGTCCGTCACGCTCGAATAATGCGGCGCGTAGGTATAATCCGGCAGATTCGCGAACCGGGCATCCGGCGTCCTCAACACTTTCATGGCTGGTTTCCTGTTCGTTGCGGTCTCAACTCACCGATTGGACGGCTAAACTTTTTTCTTTGACGAGAAACTCAACGATGTCACGTGGGTCTGCGCGGTCACGATAATCGACATCGGTATAGGAAAACACAATCGACCCGCTGGGGTCGATGACGTAAGTTGCCGAGACGGGAAGCGCCCACTCATCCACGGCACCATTCCGCGCCGGAATATCCAGACCGAATTCTCGGTAGACGCCCTTCAGTTCCTCGGTGAATTCATAAACGAGCCCGAAGGCGCGGCCGACCTTTTGGTCGACATCGCTCAGAACCTCGAAGGTGAGCGCGTCCTTTTCCACCGTCGATAGCGTTTCGTCAGGTTTTTCAGGACTAATCGCAACCAGCGACGCGCCCATTGCGCGGATTTCCGGCAGTACCTCCTGGAAGGCTTTCAGTTCGAGGTTGCAGTACGGACACCATCCCCCGCGATAGAAAGTCACGATTACCGGGCCCGATCTGAGCAGCGCAGCGACATCGACGATTTCGCCCTTCGCGTTTTTGAGCACGATCCTCGGCGCACGGGCACCCACCTTCAGCATCGTTCGGGCAAGTGCGCTATCGCGAAGCTGATTGATGTGTCGTTGCATTGCCGTCTTGCGCTCCGCGGGGACGCGTTTGTGCCAGCCGGCTCTGAACTCTGCGAGTTGTTCTTTCAGGGACATGGTTTTACTCCTGTGGCGGGGTTGATTTGTGCTGCGTGGATATTTTCGTTCACTCAATACCCCGTCGTCAGCGCTGTCAGCCAGTGCGGTGACCAAGCGACGAGCACGGTTTCGAGTTGCCTATCGGATCCCGTGAGGATAACGATAGCGAGCACGAGCATGGCCACGCCCAAGATTTGCTTGCCGCGTTTGCCAGCTACGAGCAGGCCTCCCCGCCATCGCATCAGCGCTTCGCGGCCCAATGTTCCGACAAGGAGCATTGGAAGCGCCGCGCCGAGCCCGAATAACAGCATCACGGTGGCGACCTGCGGCAGAGTTTGGTGCTGAGCGGCAAACGTTGCGGCGACGCCAAGCGTAGGGCCTACACAAGGGCTCCAGACAAACCCTAACAACAAGCCCAGCGTCGCCTGACCAGCGAGGCCAGTCGGGTTCAGCCGGCCGATCGCTGCCTGCGCGCGCACGCCCAAAGGCGTGGCCGC
>JBEKDC010000331.1:0-4140 GCA_050014535.1 Rhizomicrobium sp. | reverse complement strand
GGCAAAAGCGATGGATGACCCCGCGCCCATTTCCAATCGCGCGCGAACTACGGCACGAGCTTCTAAGAGTTCTGGGATCGTCATTTGCCGGTCAGTGTCGTCCGCCATATCCGCTCCATGCTTACCGCCAAGCGTGGGCACCTCCCGGGTCACCCTGTCAATATCACCAAAAAATCATACTGAAACAGTACCAGGAGCGAGGTACTGTCTCAGTTTGAAACTTTGGGCACCGACGAGACCCTTTCGACGATAGTTTGGGCAACATCACAGGCAGCGAGACTGTCGGTCTCGATCCGGCTGAATATTGCTTCGTCAGGGTACAGCCGATCGAAGTCAGCTTGCTGGCGTAATGCGTTGTCCAGTTCTTCCGCTTTTTGAATCCGGTCCCGGCCAACGATGCGGTTCTTGAGCGTATCGCTCGAAGCCACAAGGCGGAACGCGTAAATCGGAAGACCAAGCGCGGCGAAGGAGTCGTAGTTGCTTGAATAGATCGCAGCCATTTCCAAAGTCAGAGTGACGACAAATCGGGTCCTGCGTTCTCCGAGATGAAAAGATATCTGACTTCTTATCGCGCGATAAACGGACTCCACATCTGCCGCGAGTTTCCAGGAGAATGGAGACCTCGACGCGAACCAGCCGCAATCCAAAAAGACAATTGCATCCAGTGCTGAGACAAGACCCCAAGCTGTGTCGGTCTTCCCGGATCCGGTCGCGCCCGTAAGAAAAACAATCATCTGTTGTCGAGAGTTAGGGGTTTGCGGAATCGTTCGTCGCCGTCTCCGCCAGTTCCGCGTCGATTTCGTCAAGGATGGTCTGCAACTCATCAAGGAGCGGCTGTTTTGCCGACGGTCCGATACCGTCATAACGGCTCGTGGTGAATTGAAGCGTGTTGATTTGCGCCTCTACGCGTTTTCGGGCTGCAAGCAGTTCCTCGCGGCTCATCTGGCCTTGGGAGTCCGAGGGCATCCGGGAAACACTCTGAGCGACCTGTCGAACTCACGAGCGGCGGCGCGAGACCGCAACATCGTCAAAACGCGCGCATCGCCCGCTCCCTACATCCCCTCTTCCGGCACTTCGAAAATAAACGGCCGCCCGCGCGAGGTCGGCCGCCAGCCGGCGTCGATGGCCTGCCCGATCGCGGCTTCCACTTTCTCCGGAAAAATTTTCGGCCGCGGCGGGAACTGGTAACCCTTCACCTTCGCCTGCGGATAGGGGAATTCGAGGATCAGCTCGCGATGTTTCATGTCCGCCAGATGCACGGAGAATGTCACGCCTTTGAACCCGCCGTCGGGAGTCCATTGCGCTTCGCTGCGCAGCACCCAATGAATCTCGTGGCCAGCGACGGTCGCCGTCGCTTCCATCGCACGCTTGCGCCGCTTGGCCATCGTCGCAGATCCGTTTTCGTCAGCTGACTCGCGCGCGGCTTAGCAGAGTTCACCGCGACGATCATCAGGCGCGAGCTACCGCGTTTCCCAACTCGCCAACACGACGAACAGCATCGAGACCGTTTTCCCGTCGGCGCCGAGCGGCGCAGTCAGGGTTTCGCCTTCGAGCCAGGTTTTCTTCTGAAACGCAATGCGGCCGATGGTGCGGACGGGCGCGGCCGCGTCCCGCGCCGCATCGAACATACGACGCCAGCGCGCCTCGATTTCCGCCGGCAGGAACGCGCTGATCAACTGGCCGGTCAGCGGACCGAACAGCTGTTCGAGTGCCGTGCCCGCCAGGCGAATGTAATAGTCCTGCGTTCCATCCGGCGCCTGGCGCAGTTCGACCAGTGCCACATTCGGCATGAAGGCGCGCATGGCACGGGGATCGAGATCGGCGCGCGACGGCATCGGCCTCCCGTCGAGCCGGGACTTCCAATAGGCAAGCGCCTCCCTCGTCTCCGGACGGACGAAGGACAGCGAATCGTCGATTGCGATAGGCGGCAGGGATTGTTCGAGGAGGCTGGAATCGCTGGACGGCATGGATCGGCACCCGATTCGCATTGGCGGCGATCATGCCCCCAAACGGTTACCGAGATATGGACGGGCTGCCCAATTGCCGCTCTTGCCGTATCTTGTCATAGGCGCCGTTGATGGCGGCGAGCTTGTCGTTCGCCATGCGCACGAACTCCTCGGGCACGCCACGAGCGACCAGCTTGTCGGGGTGGTTCTCCCGCACCAGCAGCAGATAGGTGCGCCGGACCTCCTCGTCGCTCGCCTGATGGTCGACACCCAGGATGAAATAGGGGTCGGCTGCATCGGGCCCGAAATGGGAGGCGCGGATGCGGCGGAATTCGCCGGGCGAAAAGCCGAAAATGTCGGACACGGTTTCGAGAAAGGCGAGTTCGCCGGGATGCAGAATGCCGTCCGCCTTCGCAATCTCGAACAACACGTCGAGGACATCTTCCAGCATGGCGGGGTTGCCGCGGAACATGCGCGCGATCTGCTTCGCATAGGCTTCGTAGCCGGCCGTGTCCTGGCGTGCGAGATCGAAGATACGGCGCACATTGGGCTCTTCGCCCGGAGGCACGCGGAAGATGCGAAAGAACGTCTCAATCTCGTCGTCGGTCACGACGCCGTCGGCTTTCGCCATCTTGGCGCCGAGCGCGATGATCGCGATTGTGAAGGCGACGCCGGGTTCCTCGTCCGATCGGCCGGCTTGCTCGGCCTCCCGGTCGAACAGGAAATGACCCGCGACCGCGCCGGCGACGGCGCCGATCGGCCCGCCTCCCAGCAGGAAGCCCGCGGCCGCGCCGCCGAATTTTCCCCAGATGGACATGGGCCGAAGCATTAGGCCAATCTCCGCCGAATTGCGATGCTGCGAATGATCTTCCCGCCCCGACGGCCGAGTTCCGCACGATGAGTGGCGCGGGCGCATGGCGATTCTATGTCGACCGCGGCGGAACCTTCACGGATATCGTCGCCGAATCGCCGGACGGCGCGCTGTCGAGCCTCAAGCTCCTGTCGCAGGACGCGCGCTATGACGATGCCGCTTTGGAAGGCATTCGCCGCTGTCTTGCGCTGCCCCCGAATGCGCCCATCCCTTCCGAGCGGGTGGCCGAGCTGCGCATGGGCACCACGGTCGCCACCAACGCACTTCTCGAGCGCAAAGGCGAGCGCGTGCTGCTGGTCACCACGCGTGGACTCAAGGATCAGCTGCGAATCGGCTATCAGAACCGACCCAAACTGTTCGCGCTCAAGATCGAGCGGCCGGACATGCTCTATGAGGAGGTACTGGAGGCCGACGAGCGCGTGAGCGCCGAAGGCGAAGTGCTGCGGCCACTCGACGAAGCGAAGTTGAAAGCGGGCCTCGACGCGGCGCGCGCGCGCGGATTTGAAACCTGCGCGATCCTTTTCATGCACGGCTATCGCTATCCCGCGCATGAGCGGCGCGCGGCGGAGATCGCGAGGCAAGCCGGCTTCACGCAGATCTCCACCAGCTTCGACACCGTACCCTTGATGAAGTTTGTCAGCCGCGGCGACACGACCGTGGCCGACGCCTATCTCTCGCCCGTTCTCGCGCGCTATGCGAACCGTATCTCGCGTGCGCTGGGCGACAATCCGCGGCTTTTCTTCATGACCTCGAATGGCGGACTTGCGGCGCCGGGATTCTTCCGCGGCAAGGACGCGATCGTGTCGGGTCCCGCAGGCGGCGTGGTGGGCATGGCCGAGACAGGCTTGGAAGCGGGCTTCGACCACACCATCGGTTTCGACATGGGCGGCACGTCGACGGACGTGTCGCGCTTCGACGGCGTGTACGACCGCGTCTACGAGACCGAAGTCGCGGGTGTGCGCCTGCGCGTGCCCATGATGGCGATTCATACGGTTGCGGCCGGAGGCGGCTCGATCCTGCATTATGACGGTGCACGCTTCCGCGTTGGGCCCGACTCGGCCGGCGCCGATCCTGGCCCCATGTGCTACCGGCGCGGCGGCCCTCTCACCGTCACCGATGCCAATGTGATGACGGGAAAATTGTCGCCGGAATATTTTCCGCGTCTGTTCGGGTCCGATTCCGATGCGCCGCTCGACGATGCGTCCGTGCGCGCGGGCTTCGAGGCGCTCTCGAGCGAAATTGGCCGCTCGCCGGAAGATGTGGCCGACGGGTTCATCCGCATCGCCGTGGAGAACATGGCCAATGCGATCAAGCGCATTTCCG
>JBEKDC010000330.1:0-4147 GCA_050014535.1 Rhizomicrobium sp. | reverse complement strand
TAGGGCATCTCCACAATTGACCCGCGAAGATTGCAGGAGCGTCGAACCCCAGCGTTGATCCATCTCAACATCAGGGGGATTTTTGCGACCTATATGGATTTCTACTGGGCTCGCAGAGCCGGCGCCGAACTGCTAGGAACAGCCGCCGGGAGCAATTGCATGGCCGCGCCGAGCTCAATCCCAGATAGAATTTCCGACCGCGGAGCGCTGTTCGACGCGCTGGCCTCGACGGCTGCCGACGGCGTCATGGTCATCGACGAAATCGGCTTGGTGCTGTTCTACAATCGCGCTTGCGAGACGCTATTCGGATACGCCCCTCAGGACGTAGTCGGACAGAATATCAAGATGCTCATGCCCGCCCCCTATCGCGCCGAGCACGACGGGTACATCGCGCGTTACAAGTCGACGCGCGAGCCGCACATCATCGGTATCGGCCGCGAAGTCTCCGGCCGGCGCAAGGATGGCTCGATATTCCCCATGTATCTGTCGGTAGGCGAGGGAAAACTGGATGGCCGGCAGGTGTTTGTCGGCGTCGTTCACGACCTGACCGCAATCAAAGCGGAATCCGCGCTTCGCCAGACTGCAGACCGTCACCTCGCGCAAATCGTGCATTCGTCCGACGACGCCATTTTGAGCAAGACTATGGACGGAATCATCACGAGCTGGAATGCCGCGGCGGAGCGGATTTTCGGCTACAGCGCCGAGGAGATCGTCGGCAAACCCATATCGACCCTCATCCCCGCCGATCGGCTCGCCGAAGAGGATCACATTCTCAAGCAATTGAGGGCAGGAAACACCATCGAACATTACGAGACGGTTCGACGCCACAAAAACGGATCCGACATCCTCGTGTCGCTCTCCGTTTCGCCGATGCGCGACGGCGAAGGAAGGATCGTCGGCGCGTCAAAGGTCGCCCGGGACATCACCGAAAAGAAACGGGCGGAGGCACATGCCCAAACGCTACAGGACGAGCTTGCCCATGTCGCGCGCCTGAGCGCGATGGGGCAGTTGTCGTCCGCCCTCGCCCATGAACTCAACCAGCCGCTGTCGGCCGTGATGAACTACGTCAACGCCGCGCGACGTCGTCTGAGCAAGGTCGAGGCTGCCGAGAAAGCGCGCGAACTGCTGGAAAAGGCGGTCAACGAAACCAATCGCGCGGGACAAATCATCCATCGGCTTCGCGGCTTTCTTGAAAAGCGGGAACCCAATCACAGCGACGACGATCTCAACGATATCCTGAAGGACGCGGTTGCTCTCGGCCAGGGAGGTGCCGCCGACGACAATGTCGAATTGCAGGTTGTGCTTGAACCCGAACTGCCGCATGTGCTTGCCGATCGCGTTCAGATTCAGCAGGTCGTGGTCAATCTGCTGCGCAATGCAATCGAAGCGATGCACGCGTCGCCTGTACGCACAGTGACGATCTCGACCTATGCCGCGGGACCGAAATTCGTGGAAGTGGCGATTGCCGATACCGGTCCCGGCATTCCCGACGAAGTCGCGGCCCGGCTGTTCGAACCCTTCGTCACGACAAAAGAAACCGGCATGGGCGTGGGATTGTCCATTTGCCGTACGATCGTGGAGGCCCATGGCGGCCAGCTCTGGATGACGCCGAACCCGGAGGGCGGCACGATATTCCGATTCCAATTGCCGGTAAGCGAGTGAACGATGGCGACTGACACAACAATCTGCGTGATCGACGACGACGGCACGGTGCGCGATTCGCTGCGCGAATTGCTGGAATCGGCGGATTACGCGGTCGAGGACTACGATTCCGCGATTCGATTCCTGGCCAGCGACGCAGTCTCGCGCAGCCGATGCCTGATCGTCGACGTGCGCATGCCGGAAATGGACGGCCTGGCGCTCCAGCGCGAACTCGTCAAACGGGGCCACAGGCTGCCGGTTATCGTCGTCACGGGCCATGGCGACGTGCCGCTGGCCGTCAGGGCGATGAAGGCGGGCGCGGCCGACTTTCTGGAAAAGCCGTTCAACGACGAAACGCTGCTGGCCAGCATTCGCATGGCCCTGCAATCCGCAGCCTATCCTGCGACGGAGAATCCTGCGGCCCCCGTCGTCGTCGCGCGCATGAAGCTGCTGACCGACCGCGAACGGGAAGTTCTCGACCTCCTGGTTTTGGGCCATGCCAACAAGGTTGTCGCCCAGAGACTCTCGATTTCGTTCCGCACCGTGGAAATTCACCGGGCCCGCGTACTGAGCAAGATGGAAGCGCGCAGCATCGCGGAGCTCGTGCGCATGGTGCTTGCCGTCCGCCCCGATTAGTCCGTCAGGGCCGTAAGGGGAACCACGTACGCGTCCACTCGGATTTCGGCGGCGCGCCGGGACGTTCATGTTGGCGCATGGACATGCGTCCCAAACAGACCCTGAATGCCGCCGACAGGCATGCGCATTGCGTTTGCATTGTCGATGACGATGCGGCCGTGCGCGATTCGCTGCGCGCGCTCCTGGAATCCTATGGTTTTGAAATTCGGGAATTCGATTCCGCTGCCGCGCTTCTCAAGACGCAATTCGGATATTGCTGCCTGCTTGTCGACCATCGCATGCCCGTGACCAATGGAATGGATCTGCTGGAGCTGTTGCGCATGGGCGGCATCGATACGCCGGCGATCCTGATGACCGACAAGGACGAGCCTTTATTGGCTTCCCGCATCGGCGCAGCACACGCCGTGGCGCCTCTGACAAAGCCTATCACCGAGCCGGCATTGATCCGGTCCATAGCAGCCGCGTGCGACGGACCGCACTGCACCGCCTGACAAATACGCAAATACACGTACGCGCTGGCACGAATTTTCAACACGTATCGCAAAGCTGACAATTCGCGTGTCGTTGATCCGGCGGCACGTACGGAAGGGAAACCACGATGTTGAACGTTCACGCGCAAGCCTCGATCCAGACCTCTCGCAGAACACCGGCAGCAACGGGAAGCTCCCCACAGACGTTCAACGACTTCGCGCTGCCGAATGGGGCGATCTCCGAAATTGCGGAGATGCGCAAGATCGGTGTGATCGTCAACCTGGCGCGCGGAAAGACGGTATTCGGCGATGGCGAAGAAGCCCGCTATTCCTATAAAGTCGTCGAAGGCGCGGTTCGTCTCTCGAAGATCATGCTCGACGGCCGCCGCCAGATCGCGGAATTCGCTCTTCCCGGCGATATGTTCGGCTTCGAATGCGGCGACGTTTATGCGCTGTCCGCCGAAGCCGTCACGCCTGTGACCCTGGTCCGCTATTCGCGCAGCAATATCGAGCGGCTTGGCGAGGAATGTTCCGATGTGCGCCGCGAACTCTTGAAGCATCTTCGGCGCGGCTGGACCTCGGCGCAGGCCCACCTCGTGATGCTGGGTCGTCAATCGGCCAAGGAGCGCGTGGCGGCGTTCTTGGTGGCGCTCGCGGAACACAGGAGCGTGCAGGATGGGCAGTCTCTCGATCTGCCCATGGGCCGCCAGGACATCGCGGATTATCTCGGTCTGACGATCGAAACGGTCTGCCGGACCCTGACCGACTTCAAGTCCGACCGGATCATCGCGATACCGGATCGTCATCACGTGATTATTCGCAATCTGGAGGCACTCGAATCGCTTGCCGAAGGCGAAGACACGGACCTGTAGAGTCAGCCCGGTGTCCATCGCCAGCATCTTACTGCCTTTGAACGGCTTGGCCGAGGATTCGATCGCCGCTATCACGGCTCTCCGTGCGGCCAAGCCGTTCAACGCCCATGTCACCGGAATGTTCGTCCATCCCGACCCGGCCGAGGCCGTTCCGCTTTTGGGCATGCCCCTGACGGGCGAGTCGCTGCAAATCATCGTCGACACGCAAACCCAATTGTCGCTGGCCGCGTCCAAAGCGGCGCGCAGAACGCTTCTCGCAGCCTGCCGGCGTGAGGACATCGCTTTCGTGGAAGCGCCCGGACGGCACCACGCCACGACATGTTCAATCCAGGAGCGGCAGGGGCACCCCGCGAAGATTATCGCAGACGCAGCATCGTTGGCCGACCTGACAGTGTTATGCCCGCGAGCAGGCATACCCGAATCTTACGAAACGATTCTGGATGTCCTTCTGAAGGCCAGACGACCCGTTCTTGCCGCGACAGAGGAGCCGAGAGAATCGTTTCGGCGCATCGCCATCGGTTGGGACGG
>JBEKDC010000329.1:0-4148 GCA_050014535.1 Rhizomicrobium sp. | reverse complement strand
TTCGCGGCGACATAGGCGCTGACATAGCGATAGCCGATCAGGCCCGCCGTGCTCGCGATGTTGACGATGCGGCCCGCACCCATGGCCTTCATGCCGGGAAGCACGGCCTGAATGCCGTGCACGGCGCCCATCAGATTGAGGTCGAGCGATTCGCGCCACGCCTTCAGGCTAGTCTTCTCGAACGGCGCGGAGGTGACTCCACCCGCATTGTTGACCAGCAGTCTTATCGGCCCGTTCTGCTCGGCGGCCCACTGCACCGCCGGACGCACGGCCTCCGCATCCGTCACGTCGACAACGACGATATGGGATGCGTTTGTCGCGGCCATGGAGGCCAGAAGTTTCGCCTTGGTTCGTCCCGCGAGCGTAACCGTCCATCCCGCCTCGACGAGAGCGCCCGCGGTCGCAAGCCCGATGCCGCTGCCCCCGCCTGTGACCAGAGCGTGTTTGCCGTCTTGCGCCAATTGGGCCGTCTCCCTTGGCGCGGAAAATAGTCTAGACTTCACGGGAAGAGCAAACCGCGCGACCGGGACGGACCATGGACCCCCAGAGTTTTACACCCTCCCATTTTCAATGGGCATTCGCCGACGGCATCGCGACCGTCACGCTCAACCGACCGGAGCGAAAGAACCCGCTGACCTTCGAATCCTATGCCGAACTGCGCGACATGTTTCGCCAGCTTGTTTACGCCAAGACCGTCAAGGTGGTGGTGCTGCGCGGCTCGGGAGGCAACTTTTGCTCCGGCGGCGACGTGCACGAGATCATCGGCCCGCTGGTGAAAATGGACATGACGGCTCTCATGGCCTTCACGCGCATGACCGGCGATGTGGTGAAAGCGATGCGCGGCTGTCCGCAGCCGATCGTCGCGTCCGTCAACGGCGTCTGCGCCGGGGCCGGCGCGATCCTCGCGATGGCGTCGGATATTCGTCTCGCCGCGCAGGACGCGAAGACGGCGTTCCTGTTCAATCGCGTGGGTCTTGCCGGTTGCGACATGGGTGCCTGCGCGATGCTGCCGCGAATCATCGGTCAGGGCCGCGCTTCGGAGCTTCTGTTTTTCGGCCGCAGCATGACCGCTGAGGAAGGCGAGCGCTGGGGGTTTTTCAACAAGGTTGTGGCGGCAAGCGAACTGGATGCCGAGGCGAAAGTCTGGGCTGCGCGGATCGCAGCCGGACCGACCTTCGCGAACGGCATGACCAAGAACCAGCTCAACCAGGAATGGAGCATGAGTCTCGACATGGCCATCGAAGCCGAAGCGCAGGCGCAGGCGATCTGCATGCAGACGAAGGATTTCGAGCGCGCCTACAATGCCTTCGTCGCCAAGCAGCAGCCCATTTTCGAAGGAAATTGAGATGCGCACATTGCAGCCGGAAAATTGGCCAAGGCCGCGCGGCTATTCCAACGGCATCGAAGCTGAGGGACGCATGGTGTTCGTCGCGGGGCAAATCGGCTGGGACGAGACCGGAAAATTCCGGACGAGCGATTTCGGAGCACAATTCCGCCAGGCGCTGGCGAATACCTTGGCCGTGCTGAAGGAGGCGTCCGCGGGACCCGAGCATATCGCGCGCATGACGTGGTTTATCACCAGCCGCGAGGAATATCTGGCGTCGCTCACAGCGCTGGGTGCTGCCTGGAAGGAATTGATGGGACGGAACTATCCCGCGATGGCCGTCATCATCGTATCGGGATTGGTCGAGCCCGAGGCCAAGATCGAAATCGAAACCACCGCGGTCGTTCCCTATTGATGCCTGCGCGCGCTTTCAAAATCGGCGTTGTGGGCGGCGGACCGGGTGGATTGTATCTGGCGCTCCTGACCAAAAAGGCGCGGCCGGATTGGCAGATCGACGTCTATGAGCAGAACAGCGCCGACGACACTTTTGGTTTTGGCGTGGTGTTCTCGGACGAGACGCTGGAAGAATTCCTCAGTCGCGATCCGCCTTCCTATGCCGCGATCACCGATGAATTCGCTTATTGGGACGACATCGTCATCCGCTACAAGGGCCGGGAGATTCGCTGCGGCGGCAACGGATTCGCCGGCTGCTCGCGCCTCGCCTTGCTCAGAATCCTGCAGCAGCGCTGCGAAGAGCTGGGGGTGGCAATCCACTACAGACACGCCATCGAAGACGTCTCACAGCTGGACGATTGCGATGTGATTGTCGCCGCGGACGGCATCAACAGCCGCATCCGTGACACGTTCAAGGAACAGTTCAAGCCGTCGCTGACCTTGAAGTCGAACAAGTTCACCTGGCTGGGTTCCACCCGGCCGCTCGCCGCCTTCACCTATTTCTTCAAGCAGACGGAGCATGGGCTGATCTGCGCCCACACCTATCAATATGAGCCCGGCCGCTCGACCTGGATCATGGAGATGAGTCCCGAAACATGGGCCGCATTGGGGTTCGACAACCTGGGTGAGGATGAAAGCGCGCGACGGCTCGAAGTCATATTCGCCGACGAGCTGCAAGGCCATCCCCTGATCACGAACCGATCGCTGTGGCGCAATTTCCCCCGCGTGTTCTGCGAGAATTGGTGGCACAAGAATATCGTGTTGTTGGGCGACGCGAAGGCATCGGCGCATTTCTCGATCGGCTCCGGCACGAAGCTCGCGATGGAAAGCGCGATCTCGCTGTCCGACGCGCTGCTGACGCATGGCGAAGATTCGGTCGAGGCTGCCTTTCGCGCCTACGACAAAGCGCGCCGCACCGAAGTCCAGATCACGCAGCACAACGCCGATGTCAGCCTCGCCTGGTTCGAGCATATGGAACGCTCGAACGACATGAAGCCGATGCAGTTCGCGATGGTCGTGATGTGCCGCGCTAAAGCCATCACCTGGGACAATCTCGGCGTGCGCGACGAGCGCTTCGTGCGCGCCTTCGAAGACGAATGGTACCAGACCTATTTCGAAGAGACCGGTATCGATTGCCGCGATAGCCGGCCCACGCCGATGTTCACGCCGTTCAAGCTGCGCGAGATGATGCTCGAGAACCGCGTGGTCGTGTCGCCCATGGCGCAATATTCCGCGGTGGACGGCGTTCCGAACGATTGGCATTTCGCGCATTACACTGCGCGCGCGATGGGTGGAGCAGGGCTGCTTTACGTCGAGATGACATGTCCGTCCGCCGACGCGCGCATTTCGCTCGGCTGCACCGGATTGTGGAACGACGCGCAGGAACGCGAATGGACGCGCATCGTCGATTTCGTGCACGCGCATTCGGGTGCGAAAATCTGTATGCAGTTCGGTCACGCAGGTCGGAAGGGCTCGACCCAGCTGGGTTGGGAGGAAGCGGACCATCCGCTGCCCAATCTCGATGACAACTGGCCGCTCTGGTCGGCATCGGCGCTGCCTTATTATGAAGGCATCAGCCCGCTTCCCAACGAGCTCGATCGCGCCGCGATGGATCGCATCAAGGCCGAGTTTGTTTCGGCGACCCGCCGTGCGGATCGCGCGGGGTTCGATATGCTCGAACTGCATTGCGCGCACGGTTATCTGTTCGCGAGTTTCCTGTCGCCGTTGACCAACCTGCGCAGCGATGAGTATGGCGGGTCCATCGAAAACCGCCTGCGCTATCCGCTGGAAGTGTTCGAAGCGATGCGCGATGCGTGGCCCCAGCACAAACCCATGTCCATCCGCATTTCCGCCAACGATTGGGCGCCGGGCGGCATCACCGAAGACGATGTGCTCGCAACCGTGCGCGCGTTCGAGGACGCCGGCTGCGATCTCGTCAGCACCTCATCTGGCCAGACCGTGCCGGATCAGAAACCCATTTACGGGCGGATGTATCAGGTACAGTTCTCCGAAAGCATCCGCAATGTGGCGCGGATGAAAACGATGACGGTTGGCGCGATCACGGAGCCTGCCCAGATCAACACGATCATAGCGTGCCGCAGAGCCGATCTTGTGGCGCTGGGGCGGCCCCATCTCGTCGATCCTTATTTCACGCGGCACGCTGCAGCCTGGTACGGCGTCAAAATGCAATCGACCCCGCCGCAATATCTCCCGGGTACCGCCCAGGCCTTGCGGGAAGCCGAACGCACAAGGCAAAAACAGATCGAACTGCAAAAAAAAGCCAAGCCGCGGCACAACAAATAGAGCGGCTAGTGCGTCGGACAGCAAACAATTCTCAGCTGCGCGGCGCGGCCAGGAAATCGGAAACCTG
>JBEKDC010000328.1:0-4178 GCA_050014535.1 Rhizomicrobium sp. | reverse complement strand
CATTGCCCCGCTTGCGGCGGACGCTTCACGACGTTCGAGCGCGTGCAGTTGCGCGAGCTCGTGGTCGTCAAGAAGACGGGCCGGCGCGAGCCGTTCGAACGCGACAAGCTTGAGCGTTCGCTGTCGCACGCGTTGCGCAAGCGGCCCGTCGAGGCCGACCGCATCGACCGCATGGTGACGGGCATCGTGCGCCGGCTCGAGAGCATGGGGGAAAACGAGATCCAGTCGAGCGTCATCGGCGAACTCGTCATGCAGGCGCTGTCGAGCCTCGACAACGTGGCTTATGTGCGTTTCGCGTCGGTCTATCGCAATTTCCGCGAGACCAAGGACTTCGAAGCCCTGATCGGCGAGATGGAGGGCGGCGACCGGGATTGAGTGCCCCGTTCGACGGCAAAGTTCACTCAGGGATTCGGGAAAGACGCCATGACTCCAAATATCCTGATCGTCGAGTCGCGGTACTTCGCCCATGTCGCGGACGCGATGCTGGACGGCGCGATGGCGGCGCTCGAAGCGGCGGGCGCTCAGTTCGAGCGCATTTCCGTTCCAGGCGCGCTCGAAATTCCCGCGGCGATTCTGTTTGCGGCCCATGCGGGCGAAGGCGCCGGCAAGAGCTATGACGGCTATGTGGCGCTGGGCTGCGTGATCCGCGACGATACCTATCATTTCGAAATCGTCTCCAATGAATCTGCGCGCGGCCTGATGGAGCTGGCCCTGAAGCACGCGCTCTGCATCGGCAACGGAATCCTGACCGTCGACAGCGAAGAGCAGGCGTTGGCGCGCGCTTCACGCGACGGCCACGACCATGGCGGCGATGCGGCGCGGGCATGTCTCGCCTTGATCGCAGTGCGAGCCAAGCTCGGCGCGCATCGGTGACCGCACCTGCGCCACAGATGACCGACGGACGCGCCGATCGCACGGGACGCAGCGCCGCGCGTTTGGCAGCAGTGCAGGCCGTCTATCAAATGGAACTGATGGGCGCGGACGCCGAAGCCGTTGCGGCGGAATTCATCGAGCATCGCTTTGCGCAGGAGCCCGAGAACGCGCCAGCGGGCGAACCGGACGAAGCGTTCTTCGGCGAGATCGTCCGGGGCGTTCCGCATCATCAGGCGGAGATCGACAAGTCGATCGCGAGTTGCCTGTCCAAGGACTGGAAGCTGCAGCGCATCGACTCGATCCTGCGCGCGATCCTGCGCGCGGCCACCTACGAACTCATCGCGCAGAAATCCGTGCCTGCGAAAGTCGTGATCGACGAATATCTCGACGTCGCGCATGCGTTCTTCGACGGCGAGGAAGCGGCCTTCGTCAACGCGGTTCTGGACCGCTTGGCGCGTCGCAAGCGCGCGCCGGAATTCGGAGAGACGCCGCCAGATGACGAGCTCCAGTTCTGACAAGCCCGGCGAATTCGAGCTGATCGGGCGGTTGTTCGCGCCGCTCGCGGTAGGCGCTCGCGGCGCATTCGGATTGACCGACGATGCGGCGGTCATCGTGCCGCCTGCAGGCGAAGAACTCGTCGTCACGACGGACGCTCTGGTCGAAGGCGTGCACTTCCTGCGCGGCGATCCGGCGTCGAGCATCGCGAAGAAATCGCTGCGGGTGAATCTGTCCGATCTCGCGGCAAAAGGTGCGAAACCGATCTCGTATCTCCTCGCGCTGTCGTTGCCGGATTGGCCCGATCTTGCGTGGCTTGAAGCATTCGCGCGCGGGCTGGGCGAGGATCAACACGAATTCGGTATCTCGCTGATCGGCGGCGATACCACGCGCACGCCGGGCCCGCTCACGCTTGCGATCACTGCACTGGGATCCGTCCCGCGGGGCACGATGATCCGACGTGCGGGCGCAGCGGTAGGCGATCTCGTATTCGTCTCCGGCACGATCGGCGATGCGGGGGGCGGTCTGGCAATTCTCAAAGGCGACGGCGCGTCCATATCCGCCGTCGCGCGCGACGCGCTGATCGCACGCTACCGCGAGCCGTCGCCGCGCCTGTCGTTGGGGCTGCGCGGTCTCGCGAGTGCCGCACTCGATGTGTCGGACGGATTGCTCGCCGATCTCGGACACATCGCCGATATGTCGAAGGTCCGGGTCGTCGTCGAGGCGTCGCGCATTCCGCTGTCGAATGCGCTGCAAGCGCTGTGGGGAGACGACGACAAGGCACGCGTCCTTGCCGCGACATCCGGCGACGATTACGAGATCGCGTTCACGGCGCCGGAGAGCAACAGGAGCGCGATCCTGAAGGCCGCTATGGATGCGAGCGTGGCGGTCACGGAGATCGGCCAGGTCGAGGCGGGCGAGGGCACAGTATTGGTGGACCCGGCCGGCCGGGAGATCGCCGTGCCCCGCAAGGGCTATGTCCATTTCTGAGCGGTAACGATCCGTTAGGCATGATCTGCCAGCGTTCCCGCCATGCGCGCTGTCCTCGCTTTCTGCCTTTTCGCCTGCCTGACGGTCAGCCCCGCGCCGGCGACGCCTCCGGCATTGATCGGGGCGGGAGTTCTGAAGGAGCCCGGGCCCGGCGCGAGCGTGGTGATGCCCTATCTGATCGCGCCCATGGTCGTGGACGACAAGCTCTACGCCTATGCCTATGTCTCCAGCATGATCATCGGCCCGTCGCCCGCCGCCGCAGTTGAAATCCGCGCCAAGACCCCCTTCATCCAGGACGCCTATGTCCGCGACGTCAACGCCACATCGATCGGCAAGGCCGGCGACCCCAAAACCGTGGACGCCGACGCGCTGGCGGCCCGGATGCTTGCCGATGCCCGCCGCATCGTGGGGGCCGAGAAGGTGATCGGCGTGCGGATCATCCAGATGCAGCTGCGTGAACTGAAGCCCTGACGCCGGCCGGGCTCTCATGGCCCGGTTCCCCCGCGACAAAACAGGCCAAAGCCGTCGTTGCCTCCGGCGACCGCTTTTGGCATGTTCGCCCGCCTTTTGCGCCGGCCTGCTGCGGCTGAAGCAATCGGCTCGGGGTGGCGCGATCCTTTTCCGGCCGCGACGCGAGTGATCCGTACAAAATCGACATAGGGACGAAGCGCATGAACATGGCACTTTATCTGATATTGGCCTGCGGGCTCCTCGCGCTCGTCTACGGCGCCTGGACCATCAGTTCGGTCCTGAGCATGAGCGCGGGCAATGCGCGCATGCAGGAGATCGCGGCTGCGATCCAGGAAGGAGCGGCAGCCTATCTCAATCGCCAATATCTAACGGTGGCCATCGTCGGCGTCGTCGTTCTCATCATCGCGTTTGCGCTGTTCGGCTGGCAGGTGGCGCTCGGCTACTTCATCGGCGCGACGCTTTCGGGCATCGCGGGGTATGTCGGAATGAATGTTTCCGTCCGCGCCAATGTGCGCACGGCGGAAGCGTCGCGGAAGGGCCTCGCGGAAGGCCTCTCAGTCGCGTTTCGCTCCGGCGCGGTGACGGGCATGCTGGTGGCGGGCCTGGGTCTCATCGGCGTGGCAGGCTACTACACCTTCCTCACCCGCGGCCTCGGCCTCGATATTTCGGACGAGACGCAGGGACGCCTCATCATCAACGCGCTTGTGGCGCTGGGCTTCGGCGCGTCGCTGATTTCGATCTTCGCACGACTCGGCGGCGGCATCTTCACCAAAGGCGCGGATGTGGGCGGCGACATGGTGGGCAAAGTGGAAGCGGGCATTCCCGAAGACGACCCGCGCAACCCGGCGACCATCGCCGACAATGTCGGCGACAATGTCGGCGACTGCGCCGGCATGGCAGCCGATTTGTTTGAAACCTTTGCCGTGACGACCGTCGCCACCATGGTGCTCGCCTCGATCTATTTCACCGGCGACCAGCGCAACCAGTTGATGCTTCTTCCGCTCGCCATCGCGGGCATGTGCATCATCACCTCGATCATCGGCACCTTCTTCGTGCGTCTTGGCGCCAACAAATCCATCATGGGCGCGCTTTACAAAGGTGTGATCGCGACGGGCCTGTTGTCGCTCGCCGGGCTTTGGCCGCTGATGAGCTGGATCCTGGGCGGCGATATGAGCGCCGAAATCACGGCCTCCACCGGCGCCGCCTATACCGGCGAAGCGCTGTTCTTCTGCGGGGCTGTGGGCCTCGCGGTGACCGGTGCGATCATCTGGATCACCGAATACTACACGGGCACCGATCATCGTCCGGTGCGCGTGATCGCGGCCGCGTCCAAGACGGGACACGGCACC
>JBEKDC010000327.1:0-4184 GCA_050014535.1 Rhizomicrobium sp. | reverse complement strand
GAACCGATTGCGGTCCATGCGCACATAGGCGCGGTCGCGCAGGGTCGAAAGGATCGAGGCATAGGTGGATGGCCGGCCGATGCCGAGTTCTTCGAGCTTGCGCACCAGGCTCGCTTCGGAATAGCGGGGCGGCGGTTCCGTGAAATGCTGGGCCGGCGTGACCTTCTCGATCGCCGTCGCTTCGCCGGCGGCGACGCGGGGGAGCTTCGCGCCGTCCTCGTCGGATTCGTCGTCCTTGCCTTCCTGATAGAGCGTGAGGAAACCATCGAACAGCACGACTGTCCCGGTCGCGCGCAATGTGACCTGATTGTCCTGCGAGACCACGTCGATGGTGGTGCGCTCGAGCTCGGCGCTTTCCATCTGGCTCGCAACCGCACGCTTCCAGATCAGCTCATAGAGCTTTGCCATGTCGGGATCGAGGCCGCGGGCAATCTCATCCGGGCGGCGCGAGAAGCTGGTCGGGCGGATCGCTTCATGGGCTTCCTGCGCATTCTTCGCCTTGCTGGTATAGATGCGGGGCGCGCCGGGAACATATCTCGCGCCGTAACGCTGGCCGATCATGCTGCGCGCTTCCGCAATCGCTTCATTCGCCATCTGCACGCCGTCGGTGCGCATATAGGTGATCAGGCCGACCGTTTCGCCGCCGATATCGACGCCTTCATAGAGCTGCTGCGCGATCTGCATCGTGCGCTTGGCGTTGAAGCCATGCTTGCGCGCAGCTTCCTGCTGCAAGGTCGAGGTGATGAAAGGCGGCGAGGGATTGCGCTTGGCGGGCTTGGTCTCGACGGAGCCGATCTTGAATGTGCGCGCATTGATGGCGTCGACTGCGCGCTTGGCGTCGGCCTCGTTCGCGAGCGACAACTTCTCGAGCCGCTTGCCGTCGAGATGGGTGAGATGAGCGCTGAATGTTCCGCTCGGCGCGCGCAGATCGGCATCGATCGACCAATATTCCTGCGTCTTGAACGCTTCGATTTCGTTTTCGCGCTCGCAGATGAGACGCAGCGCCACCGATTGAACGCGTCCGGCCGAGCGCGCGCCCGGCAGCTTGCGCCACAACACGGGTGAAAGCGTGTAGCCGACCAGGTAGTCCAGCGCGCGGCGCGCCAGATAGGCGTCGACCAGTTCCTCGTTGATCTGCCGGGGATGGGCAATCGCATCCATCACGGCCGATTTCGTCACGGCATTGAACACGACCCGCTCGACATGGGCGTGGCCCAGCGCCTTCTTCTGCTTGAGGACTTCCAGCACGTGCCAGGAAATGGCCTCGCCTTCGCGGTCCGGGTCGGTGGCCAGGATCAGCTTGTCGGCACCCTTGAGGGCATCGGCGATGTCCTTGATTCGCTTCTGGCCGCGGGCATCGACCTCCCAGGTCATGGCGAAGTCGTCGTCCGGCTTCACCGAACCTTCCTTGGGGGACAGGTCCCGCACATGGCCGAAGCTCGCCAGGACCGTGTAACCCGGACCGAGATATTTATTGATCGTTTTGACCTTGCCGGGGGACTCGACGACGAGAACGTTCATGCCTGGTATTTGCGCTTTTGTTGCGTTGCGGTTGGCCCGCCGAAGCGGGTTTCGGACCCTTTATGGGGGGCTGATAACGGCTGGACACTGTCGAGGGTACCCCAGTCTGTCAACTTGGGCCTGCCGATTTCGCATATATGGTGATAGGTTGGGGGATTACTACCAGATCTGGCAGGTGGCCGAGGGTCAACTGTCTCCTCACTTCAAATAAGGGCGCTGACAGGCCAGCGCGGCCCCCCATCCGCTTCGCTTCGCTCAGCACCTTCCCCCGCGAGGGGTGAAGGCTAAAAAGGGTTTTCGCGCGCTCTACTTTTTTTGACGTTCCCCACTCGCGGGGGAAGGTGTCGCGCGGCATCAGCCGCGTGACGGAAGGGGGCCACTCCGCATTATCCCAGGCTCACTCGGTTGCCGGAATGGCGGTGCAAGCGGCCGGCCAATTCTAGTTCCAGAAGCACTGCCAGGACGACCGGTACCGGGGCCCCGCACTGGCGGACCAGCTCGTCGATTTCGACCGGCGAAGGACCGAGCAGTTCCTCGATTTCGCGGCGGATGCGATCGGCTTCCTTGTCGTCGATCCCAAGCGGTTCGGGCGTGGATGCCCCTTCGGGCTCGCTGAAGATGCGTCCTCGCGGCGCGCGCAAGCCGGATACGACATCGTCCGCGCTTTCGGTGAGTGTGGCCCCATCGCGAATCAGGCGGTTGGTGCCTTTGGCGCGGGGGTCGAGGGGAGAGCCCGGCACGGCGAACACTTCGCGGCCCTGCTCGAGCGCATAATTCGCGGTGATCAGCGAGCCCGAACCTTCGGCCGCTTCGACGATCACCACGCCGCGGGCAAGTCCGGAGATGATCCGGTTGCGGCGCGGGAAATGGCGGGCCTGCGGCGCGAGACCCACGGGCATTTCCGATACGATCGCACCTTGAACCTTCATGCGCTCGTAGAGCGCGGTATTTTCCGGCGGATAGATGATGTCGACTCCGCCCGCCACGGCGGCGCAGGTTCCCGACGCCAGCGCGCCTTCATGCGCGGCCGTGTCGATGCCGCGGGCCATGCCCGAAACGACGACGAAACCGGCGCGGCCCAAATCGGTGGCGAGTTGCGCCGCGAATTTGCGTCCCAGCGCCGAGGCGTTGCGCGCGCCCACAATGGCGACCATTTCGCTCTTCAGGAGATCGCGTCTGCCCAAGACCGAAATCACGGGCGGCGGCGGATCGAGTGCCGCGAGACCTTGCGGAAAATCGGGTTCGCATGCGGCGATCAGGCATCCGCCAAGACCCGCGAGCGTTTCGAGTTCGCGGCCGGCGTCGGCGTCGGTCGGAATCCGCAATGGTCCGGCGCCGCCGCCGCGTTGCGCCAGCCGCGGCACCTCCGCGAGAGCCGCTGCTGCCGAACCGAACCGTGCGAGCAACGCGGCAAACGTTGTCGGACCGACATTCTGCGTGCGCGCAAGCCGAAGCCACGCGCTCCTTTCAGCGTCGTTGAGTATCGTGCGTTTCGCACTCATTTGGTCTGCTTGCCGCCGCCGCCGCTCATGTTCGGGCCGCCGTTGTGGCCCATCAAGGTCGCCGCCTCGGTGTGCGCCATAGCGCCGATTTTTGGTTCCTGGCCGTTCAGGATACGACGGATGTTTTCACGATGCATTGCGAAGATCAGCAGCACCATCACAAGCTCGAGCATCGCAAAGAGCGGGTGGTGGAACAGAGCCATATAAAGAGGAGTCAGCACGGCTGCGATCAGCGCAGAGAGAGACGACATGCGCCAAATCAGGGCCGCCACCAGCCATGTCGCCAGCGCGAGAAGGCCGACGGGCCACGCCAGCGCGAGCGTCACGCCGAGAAAGGTGGCCATGCCTTTGCCGCCTTTGAAGCCAAGCCACAGCGGAAACAGATGGCCGAGGAACGCGCCGAGGCCCGCGAACACCGCGACCGCATCGCCGTGAAACGCGCGCGCGATCAGAACAGCCAGCGCGCCTTTGCCGCCATCGCACAGCAAGGTGGCGGCCGCGGCCCAGCTGTTGCCCGTGCGCAAGACGTTCGTCGCGCCGATATTGCCCGAGCCGATCTTGCGCACGTCGCCCGCGCCTGCGAGCCACGAAAAGATCAGTCCGAACGGAATCGAGCCCAAGAGGTAGCCGAACAGAATCGCGGCGGCGAGATAGGGAGCGAGCGATACCCAATCGAGATCGAACATCAGCTTTCAGCGTCCTTGGCGCGATCGAAGACGCACACGCCGCCCACAAACGTCATCTGCGCGCGGCCCTGGAATTTGCGGCCCTCGAAGGGTGTGTTGCGGGCGCGCGAATGGAGATCGTCGGCCTCGACGTCAAACGGCAAACCCGGATCGAACAGTACGAGATCGGCAGGCGCGCCTTTCGCAAGCGTGCCGGCATCGAGGCCCAGGATGCGAGCTGGCGCAGTGGTCATCGTTGCGAGCAGGTGAAGCAGCGCGGCGCGGCCGTCATGATGGATTGTGAGTGCCACCGGCAGCAGCGTTTCGAGACCGACTGCGCCGAATGCGGCCTGTGCGAATGTCTGGCGCTTGGTGTCGGCTGCCTGTGGATCGTGGCTCGACACAATCACGTCGATCGTGCCCGATGCGACGCCTTCCACCATCGCCGCGCGGTCGGCTTCCGAGCGCAAAGGCGGCTTCACTTTGCGGAACGTGT
>JBEKDC010000326.1:0-4198 GCA_050014535.1 Rhizomicrobium sp. | reverse complement strand
GCGATGCCGATGCCGCGGCCGCGCTGATCGGATTGCACCGCGAGCGGTCCCAGCAGCAGGGTGGGTGCGTTGCCCACGAACACGGGCCAGAAACGCACCGAGCCCCTCAGCGCGCCGTCTTCGACGGCGACTAAGCCCAGCACGCGTTCCGGATCGACCCCTTCGCGCAGGCGATAGGCGGATTTGACGAAACGTCCGGGGCCGAAACTGTGCTCCGCAAGGCGTTCGATATGCGGCGCGTCCCCCTGCGCCTCCTGCCGGATCTCCCACATGCGGCTTGCAACCCCTTTTATGCTCGCAGGCCCGCCGCTAGGCTCCGCGCCGGCTCAATCGATCGGAGGTAATCCCATGGGAGTGCTTGAAGGCAAGGTCGTTCTGGTGACGGGCGGCGCAAACGGCATCGGCAAGGAATGCGCGCTTCTGGCCGCGAAGGAAGGCGCCAAGGTCGTCGTCAACGATTTGGGAGGAGCCGTCGCCGGCGGCGACGAAGGCTCCGCCGGTCCCGCCGAACAGGTGGCGCAGCAGATTCGCGCCGCGGGCGGCCAGGCTGCATCCAATTCCGACAGCGTCACGAGCCGCGACGGCGTCAAGCGCATGATCGAGCAGGCGATGGACTCGTTCAAAGGCCTGCATGCGATCATCAGTCCTGCCGGAATCCTGCGCGACACGATGTTCCACAAGATGTCGGACCAGGATTGGGACCTCGTGATCGATGTGCATCTGAATGGCAGCTACAATATCTGCCATGCGGCGATCAACCATTTCCGCGAGCAGGGCGAAGGCTCCTTCGTTCTCTTCACCTCGACATCCGGCCTCATCGGCAATATCGGCCAGGCCAACTATTCCGCGGCAAAGATGGGAATCGTCGGACTGTCGCGCATCATCGCGATGGAGGGTCTGCAGAAGAATGTGCGCTCCAACGTGATCGCACCGTTCGCCTGGTCGCGCATGATCGCGACCATTCCCGTCAAGGACGAAGCGTCCGCCAAACGCGTCGACCGGATGAAGAACATGATGCGCGCCGATCAGGTGGCGCAGCTTGGGGTGGCGCTCGCTTCGCCCGCGACAAAGGACGTGTCGGGCCAGATCTTCGTTGCGCGCGGCAACGAGATTTTCCTGATGAGCCAGCCGAGACCCATTCGCGGCATCGGCAAGGTGGAAGGCTGGACGCCGGAAACGATCGCAAACCATGCGATGGCGGCGCTCAAGCCCAGCTTCGTCGAGCTGGGAGCCACGACCTCCGTGTTCGGCTGGGATCCGGTCTGACCTACCAATAAGGACTTGGAGGCGCCTTGCTGGCGAATTCGGCAAGGCGCCTGCGGGCACCGGGAGCCGTGTCGTCCGGAGGCGAAGCCGGATCCGCCCAGCAGATTTCGCGAATTTCGAAATTCCGGACGAACTCGAATCGCGCATTGGCCACGCGATAGAGCGCGACCAGATTGGTGACCCAGCCGAATTTGCGCGTGAACAGTCCGATAAATTCGGGGTCGTCGGATTGCACGAGACCGATCTCTTCGCGGAGCTCACGCACGATCGCGACGGCAGGCGGCTCGCCCGTCGACACGCCGCCGCCCGGCAGATGCCACCCCGCCATATAACTGTGGCGCACGAGCAGTACGCGACCTTCCTTGTCGTCGACGATCGCATTGGCGCCGAACGCGACCGGCGTCATCACGGCCCTCGCGCCCAATCCCAATGCGAGCCCGGTGCGGCGAAGCAATCGAGGACTGCGGCTCACGGTTTTCTCGCTTGAGGCTAAAGGATTCATAACCGAGGGATTGTAGCGTCAAACGGCGATCTCGCCGTGACCGGTTTGCTTTGCGCTTGCGCTGCCTTTCGTCACATGCGCAGGACTTTTTCGCGCCCAAGCACCGGTGGATTACGAGACCTTAACGCCATGGCAAGCTTCGATGACCGCAATGGACTTGTCGTGGACGACAACGTCCTGCCGCGGATCGGCGATCGCCGAACTCAAGAGGATCGTCACCGCGAGGCACCGCAATGTTAACGATCCGGAAAGAGCTGTCTGCGCCGGGACCCGCTGAAACACGCAATTTCGCCACGTTTCAAACGGTCTTCATCGCTCCTTAAGCCCTATTATTAATAATGATCGAATGTGGGTTCGGGGGCATTCGCGCCGCCGCCCTTGCGCATTATTCGGGCTTCTTCTGATGCTCCAAATCGGCGGTATTGTCGTTCTCTTCGCGATGGTGTTCGGCGGCTTCCTGATCTCGGGCGGTTCGATCGGCGTCATTCTCGAATCGTTGCCGCATGAGATGATGACCATCGGAGGCGCTGCGATCGCAGCCCTTCTGATCGGCGGATCGATGTATTCGCTGAAAAAGGTCGCCGGCGATTTGAGCAAGGTCGTCTCCGGCCCGAAATGGAAGCCGCAGGACTACCGCGACCTTCTGTGCCTGCTGTTCCTTCTGACCAAGACGATGAAGACCAAGGGTCTCATCGCACTCGAAGCCCATATCGAAAAGCCGGAAGAGTCGTCGATCTTCAAACGCTATCCGCGCATCATGAAGGACCATTTCGCGCTCCATTTCATCTGCGACACGCTGCGCATGATGACCATGAGTCTCGAGGACCCGCATCAGGTGGAATCGGCGATGGAGAAGGTGCTCGAAAAGCACCATGCCGAGGCGCTCGGCCCCACCAATGCGATGCAAACCATGGCAGACGGCCTGCCCGCGCTCGGTATCGTCGCGGCCGTGCTGGGCGTCATCAAGACCATGGGCGCGATTTCGGAACCGCCGGAAGTGCTGGGACGCATGATCGGTTCGGCGCTGGTCGGAACCTTCATGGGCGTGTTTCTCGCCTATGGAATCGTCGGGCCGATGGCCATTCGGCTCAAGGCGATCGTGGAAGAAGAGGCTCTTTTCTATCACGTGATCCGCGACATCCTGGTGGCCCATCTGCACGGCAATGCGGCCCAGGTATCGGTCGAGATCGGACGCGGCAGCGTGCCGTCGATCGCGCAGCCGACCTTTCAGCAATTGGAAGCAGCACTTGAATCGATCCCGCCCGACGGCGGTTGAACTCCGCCTCCGTACGAATCTGGCTTCCTCAAGACGATCCACCGCTTCGACCCTGATTTGCCGATAGGTCCTGGGCATTTGCGGCCATTGACTAATATGAGTATTTACTCATGTATCGAATGATACGGAACTCCGATCATCCAACGATATGACACGCAAAACTAAAGTAGAAGTCGGCAGCGGCAACATTTTCGCAGATCTCGGATTGCCGGATGCCGAGTCCCATTTCCTGAAGGCGCAGATCGTGTCGGAAATCTACCGGCTGGCCAACACGCGGAAGCTGACGCAGACCGCCATGGGCAAACTCGTCGGAATCAGTCAGCCGGAAGTGTCCCGCATGTTCCGGGGCAACTTCCGTGAATATTCGGTCGAACGGTTGATGGGATTCCTGACCGCATTCGATCGGGATGTCGAAATTGTCGTTCGCCCGCGCAAACGGGCCGGCAAGCCGGGCCGGATCACTTTCACGGCCGACGCGGCCTGAACGACAGGGCTATTTCGACCGTGCAGCCATGTGCTGGTCGGCGAGTGCGACGAAGAAGGTCGCAAGCGCGCCGGCCATGATGCCGAGCGGCACGGCATAGAGCACATCCAGATCGCAACCAAGCACGATGATCGTCGTGACGACCATTCCCGTCCATTGTCCGATGTGTCTGGGCATGAGCATTTCCCGCCATTCGTTGGCGGCGAGCCTCGCGCGCGGACGTGCCAAAACGAAGCAAATGCTTAAGCAAGGGTTAAGATTTGAACCGGGGAGCTCCGCGCTCTTGGCCCAACACCTCGAATTCGAAGCTAAACCGCGTCGAAACTGATTCCCTGGGCGAGCGGCAACGCGTCGAAATAGTTGATGGTCGCAGTCTGCCTGCGCATGTAAGCCTTCCACGAATCCGAGCCGGATTCGCGGCCGCCCCCGGTCTCCTTCTCTCCTCCGAACGCGCCGCCGATTTCCGCGCCGGAAGGACCAATGTTCACATTGGCAATGCCGCAATCCGAGCCGGAGGCCGCGAGGAATTTTTCCGCTTCCTGCATGTCCTGCGTGAAGATGCAGGACGACAAGCCCTGCGGCACGTCATTGTGCAGCGCGAGCGCGTGATGGAAATCCCGCGTACGCATGACATAGAGGATCGGCGCGAAGGTTTCGCGCCGCACGGTCT
>JBEKDC010000325.1:0-4222 GCA_050014535.1 Rhizomicrobium sp. | reverse complement strand
CAGCCGCCGGCGCATTTCGTCATAGGTGAGCGTCACTTGCGATTTGTCGGTACGCGTATAGGCGAGCTTGCAGGCGCCTGCCTCCCGGTCATAGGTCGCGATCAGATCCGCCACGAGATACTTGCCTTTATAGACGAGCTTCGGGTCACCCGCCTCGTACATTTTCACGAAGCGCTCGGTCTGATCGCGCAATTCCTTGAACGAGGTCTTGAGCCGCGCGTCGCGCGACGGAGTCGAATAATCTTCCCAATTGCCCTCGGTGCCGTAGATGTTGGGCGGCAGGCGCGTAGGCTGAGGCAGATTCTCGGTTCCCGCAGCCAGCGCCACCTCCACAGCGTCGCTGCGGTAATGCAAATCGTTGCAATTGGAATCGACCATGTCGTGCACTTCCCTGACGGGGTCGAATTGCAGCTTCCCGCCCGCCATCACGGCGCGCACATAGTCGTAATAGTCGTAGGTTTGGCCGTTCAGAACGAAAGCGCCGGTAATCCAGTTCGCATCGTCGTCCGGCCGCGGCCCGGTACCGAAGAACTGCATTTCCGAGTAATCCGCAATGTCCTTGTTCGCCGCGAGCACGACATGGCCGCCGACCAAAACGCCGTCGCTGCGTCGCACCGCACCGACGAGCCACATGGGCCGCCAGTTCTTGAAACCTGCACCCATATCCGGCCGCGAGCGGACGAATCTTTCGTCGTAGTAGCCGCGCGTCACCGAGCTGTCGGGATGGGCATCGATATATTGCATACGTCCGTTGGGCTCGATGCGGAAGATCGTCGCCACATGGCCGTTGGGATCGTAAACCATCGTCCCCGGACGGATGGATTTCACGCCGATCGCAGGAGAATACATGTCGGGCTCATAGGGCCCGTCGAGATCGGGGTGGATGCGGAAACTTGCCGACGACACGGCGTCGCGCATCACGTCGATCATCTCGTAACCGGATGTCGAATAGGACAGCACATCGGTACGGGCCGAAACTTCGTTGCCCGCTGCCGTGTAGCGGATGTCGCGCGTATGGCCGCGCGCTTCGACATCGCCTTCATAGGAAAACGGCAGCCCGCGCTTCCATGCGAAGTAGCTGCGCAGCACATAGGGCAGGTCGGCGCAGTCCGAACGGAACTCAATTCCTTCCCGGTCGCTGGCGCGAAACGGATTTGCCGGATCGTGAAGGCAGGTGTTCACGGTGCGACAACCAGAGTCGCCTATCGCCTGAATGAATTCGCTGTAGGCGCGCTCATCCGCATCCGTCCAGTGGTCGTAGCGGATGACGATCGTGTCCGGCCTGGCGGCCACAACCGCCGCCGCGGGTTTCGTAGGCGCCACCGAAGCCTGCGGAGTTTGCGCGACCGCGGCCTGCGCAGGCGTCCAAACCCAAGCAAAAAACGCCGCAAAAGCAGCAAAGGTCAGATATCCCGCCCGCATTCTTCCCTCGAATGCCCACCCGGCCCCAACCGTAACGGGCCGTGCCCGGCGGTCAAGTTACCCCGCGTCGCTGGTTAACGACGCGCCTCGCCCCATCCTTGATATTCCGTTGTATACAACGCGTTGCTGAGAGGATTCCGGGCTGGATGCTGACGGATGTCGAAGCCGAAGCGCTTCTGCTGAGCCTGCGCGTGTCGCTGGTGGCTGTCGCCTGCGCCTTGCCGTTCGCGCTTGCCGCGGCAATGCTGCTGGCGCGCGCGCGGTTTCCCGGCAAGACTCTTGTCGACAGTGCGCTTCACCTTCCGCTTGTCTTGCCGCCCGTCGTGGTCGGCTATCTGTTGCTGACGATCCTCGGCACGCGCGCGCCCGTGGGAGCATGGCTGCTGCAAAATCTGGGAATTCGTTTCGCGTTCAGCTGGACGGGTGCGGCCCTTGCCTCGGGCCTCATCACCTTTCCGTTTCAGTTGCGGGCCATCAGGTTGGGGCTTGCGGGAATCGATCGCGGGCTCGGGCAAGCGGCGGAAACGCTGGGAGCAGGCCCTACCGATCGTTTCATCCATATCGTGCTGCCGCTGGCGCTGCCCGGTATTGTGACCGGCGCGATCACTGCTTTCGCCGCGAGCCTGGGCGAATTCGGCGCGATCATCACATTCGTCTCCAATATTCCCGGCGAAACCCAGACCCTGCCGCTCGCCATCTACAGCGCCATTCAATCTCCGGGCGGCGAAGCGGAGGCGGCCCGCCTGTCGCTTCTCTCCATCTCGCTTGCGCTCGCAGGCATGGTTCTGGCCGAGATGGCGGAGAGGCGCACGCGCGTGCTTGTGGGCCAATGACGATCGAAATCGCGGCGCATCACCGTTTTGCCGGCTTCGATCTCGACGCAGCGTTTCGCGTGGCAAAGCCGGGTGTGACCGCCCTGTTCGGTCCTTCGGGTGCGGGAAAATCGACGATTGCGAACGCCGTCGCGGGACTGTTGCGGCCCCAGCAAGGTCGCATCGCGATCGACGGCCGCGTCGTGTTCGACAGCAGCGCCGGTATCGATGTGCCGCCGCGCGGACGGCGGATCGGCTACGTGTTCCAGGAATCGCGCCTGTTTCCCCATATGAGCGTGGCGAACAATCTGCGCTTCGGCTGGCGCCGCGCAGCGCAGCGGGCTGGTGAAGACGAATTTGCGCGCGTCGTCGACATGCTCGGGCTCGAGCATCTGTTGTCGCGTAAGCCCGCAAAACTATCGGGCGGCGAGAAGGGACGCGTGGCGCTCGGACGCGCGCTGCTTGCATCGCCCGCGCTGCTTCTCCTCGACGAACCACTGGCCGCTCTCGATGCGGCGCGAAAGGCGGAGATATTTCCCTATCTTGAAAAGTTGCGCGACGAAGTGCGACTGCCGATGATTTATGTCACCCATTCGATCGACGAAGTCACGCGACTGGCCGATGAGCTGGTCTTTGTGAAGGACGGTCGGATCGCAGCGCAAGGTCCGGTATTCGACCTTTTGCCCGATCTGGAATTCGCGAGCCTTGCGGGTACGCCGTCCTACGGCGCGGTCTTCGAAGCGACTGTCTCGGCACAGGACGACGACGACCGGTTGACGGTTCTCGCCTCCGATTGCGGCGAACTGATCGTGCCGCGGATTGCGCGTCCCATCGGCACGCGATTGCGTGTCAGGCTCCGCGCCGAGGACGTGATGATCGCGCGCGAGCGTCCGCGGGAGATCAGCGCAAACAACATCCTGGAGGCGACGATCGCCTCGGTACGCAGCGATGACGAAGGTCACGCCGACGTCCAGCTGCAATCGGGCCACGTGAAACTCGTCTCCCGCATCACGCGTGCGTCGGCAGTGCGCCTGGGTCTCGCAGTGGGAATGCCGGTTTTTGCTATCGTCAAATCGGTGATTGTCGATTTGCGATAGGTCGCCGTTCGGGCCATTCTCCGGCCCGGCGAACTCTACGGAGACCAATCATGCCCCTGATCCCCTATGCCGATATCGCGGCCCTGCCGGACGACGTGCGCGAGCGTTTCGAGAAGCTGCCACGCAAACTCAACATCTTCCGAATGTGGGCGAATGCCGCCACCTGCTTTGTGCCCGGCATGCGATTCGGCGGCGCGATCCTCTCCAAGCAGAAACTCGATCCCGCCTTGCGCGAGCTCATCATCCTCTGGGTCGCTCGGCTCGAAGGCGGTACCTATGAATGGGTGCAGCATGTCCCGATCGCCCAGGCCGCGGGCTGCCGCAACGATCAGATCAGGGCTCTGGAAATCGCTCAAATCGACGATGCCGCGTTCAGCGCGAAGGAGAAATCATTGCTGAAATTCTCGCGCGAAGTGGTGCGAAATGTGCGCGCAAGCGAGGAGGCCGTCGAGGACATGGCGAAACATTTCTCGCCGCAGGAGATCGTGGAAGCCATTCTCACCTGCGGCTTCTACATGACGATGGCGCGCCTCACCGAAACCACGCGCGTCGACGTCGATGCCCCGGCCGGATCGGCGCTGATCGACGAGTTGAAACGGGTCAAGTGAGTTATTGCCGCGTTCCGGCGCGAAACACGAAGCGCTTGGACAGGGTGAAGTTGAACACGAGCCCGCACAGCGTGCCGGCCGCGAGCGCGAGATAGGGATTGTCGGCCGGTGGCGGCGCGAAGCGCAGAAGGCTCACATAGAGCGCGTAATTCGCGGCGGCTCCGAGGCCGTTGGCGGCGACGAATTTCGCCCATTCCCGCAGCAGGCTTGCCCGGGCCGCATGCTCCCGAAAAGTGAGCATGCGGTTGCCCCACCATGTGAAGGTGACGGCGACAAAAAAAGC
>JBEKDC010000324.1:0-4241 GCA_050014535.1 Rhizomicrobium sp. | reverse complement strand
TCGTCGAAAACGGATTCGATCACTTCGGTTTCGAACTTCACCAGCTCGCGGATGCCGTATTTGTCCGCCACGCGGCGGAAATAGGCCCAGAGCTTATCCTGCGTCGAATAATGCTGCGGCCAGTCGTAATTCGGCTCGAACGAATACGAATAGAGATGGTTCGGATTGTCGACGCGGCAGCCGGGATAGGTGTTCTCGAACCAGGTGCCGCCCACGTCGCCGTTCTTGTCCACGATGACGAACGGAATTCCTGCCTGCTTGAGGCGGATGGCAGCGAGAACGCCGGACATGCCCGCGCCGATAATGAGCACGCGGAAATCCTTTTTCACGCCTTGGGGGATCGATTTGCCCCAATCGCCGGCCTTCGGGTCGTCGCCGGTGAGCGCCAGTTCTTCCATCAGGAAGGGGACGTAGTGTTCGGGAATTTTCGCGCCGGCTACGAAATCCATCAATTCGCGGATGACCTCGCCGGACGGTTGCGGCGGCAATTTGCATCCGTCGGCCGCGAAGGCCTTGAGCGCGGCGAGCGCCTCGCCCTTGACGCGCTTGCTCTGCTCCGGCGTGAGGCTTCCTTGCCCGTCGCCGAAGAAATCATAGACTGGCTTGATATCGCCACGTATGAGGCTCGCGTCGCCCGTCACATGGACGAGGGCCGCGATCAGGGAGGGCAGGTGCGCCTCCTCGATGGCCTTTGCGATGGTGGCGTCGTCGTCTTTAATCGGCAGGCAACTGGACATGTGGTGGTTCTCGATCTGGTTTCCCCGGGTAGCCGGAGCGAATGGCGGTTGCCCGATTGTCCGCCCTCCGCAGGCCCGGAATCAAGGCGTGACGCGAGGCTTTGGCCCGGCGATTCTGCTCGCCACACTTTTCCTGGCAGGCGATCCGGCCATGGCCGGTCCGCCTTTCGCGACCGACGACCCCGAGCCCACGGATACCGGGCATTTCGAGGATTATCTCTTTTCCGACGCGATCCGGGCCGATCACATGACCTCCGGCACGGCGCTGGGGCTCGAAGTGAATTACGGCGCCGCGCCGGATCTCCAGATCAGCGGTACGATCCCGTTGGATTATGTTCCCGACAACAACGACAAGACCCAGTTCGGCCCGGGTCCGGTGGTGCTCGGAGTCAAATACCGCTTCATCGAAGAGGACGACGACGGCTGGCGGCCGCAAGTGAGCTTCTATCCCTCCATCAATGTTCCGCTGGACAGCCATGAGGGCACCACCGAGACGCAGGAATATCTGCCGCTCTGGGCGCAGAAGAGTTTCGGGCCGTGGACGACCTTCGGCGGCGGCGGCTACTGGATCAATCCGGGTACGGACGATCGCAATTACTGGTTCGCGGGCTGGGCGCTGCTTCGCCGCGTGCTGCCGGACCTGCAGCTCGGCGCCGAGATCTTCCACCAATCCTCCGACCATGTCGGTCAGTTGGCCCAGACAAGCTACAACGGCGCCTTCCTGTACGACCTCGACGACAACTGGCACATCGTCGGCTCGGCCGGCAACGGCATCGTGCATGCGAGCGCCTCGAACCAGTTCTCCTATTACCTCGCACTCGAATGGACGAAGTGAAGGGTTGCGGGCCTTTCGCGAGTCACTTCCACCCGCCCCAAGAGGGCGGGTCGAAATTATCTTTGAGCGCCAGCGAAAAGAGAATTTCGGGGCGGGGTATTGAATCAACATCACCCCGCCCCGAAGCTGTCTTCGCGCTACCGCGCGAATCCATCTTCGACCCGCCCTCTCGGGGCGGGTGGAAAAAACATTCAACTCCCGTTCAATTTTTTTGCTCTCCATCTTCGCAATCGCACACACTTCGTTCGAATTCTCCCCTGTTAAACAGGCGAAAAACAGGCGGAGCATTTGTTGCAACGCACGCAAACTTGCTTCCGGTTTCCTGTTAAAACAGGAAAATAACAGGAGAGCCTTGTTGTGCGGTGCACGCGCTCCAAACAATCCTTTTTGATTCAATGCGCGTGCGACCGGCGGCGAATGCGGCGCAATTTTTTGCCAAAATTTTCTCATTCCGGAATTTCCATGCGATTCAATCGCTTGATCCGACAGAACAGGGTTGCGGAGCCCTGTTATCGGGCCTGTTATCGGGCCTGTTATTTCCGTGTTCTCGACCCTGTAATGCCCCTGAACTCTCGTCCTATTTCGCCGGCGCGGAGACATCCCAGGCGGTGTCCCGTCTCGCAAGCGCACACCAAATCGGCGCCGCGCGCTCGAATTCTCGCCTGTTAAACAGGCGAGAAACAGGGGAACCGTGCGGCGCACGCGAAAGAAATTTGCGTTCGAATTCGTTGTGCGCACGCGCGCATCGCCGGATCGTCCCAACTTCCGGCGTGTGTCGAAGCAGTTCTTTTCCATGCGATCTGCTGCCCGCGAAAACGCTCAACATGGCGACGCCAGGGCACTCGCGCAATCGAACGAAGTCCGGTTTCGAAAATAAAGTTGGAACGAAAATCGAAACTTCGGCGAATTCGGCGCGCGAATTTGTTGGCGGGTCAGGAGGTTAGCAGCAAGAGGAGTTTGCAGAATCGGCAATACGCTCGGATAGCAGTTCGTCATGTCAGCCGAAGCGCTTGATTTCGTTCTTGAGTGTCCTCTTGGGTCGCCATCGCGGGTGTCGAGCTCATCGACCGGTGCGTGTCAGGCCCTTGAAGTCACAACGCGTCTCCATCGGCCCGGGCTATCGCCGACGATCCGGCCGAACGCCCTAGTGAATGCTGCTTGATCGCAAAAGCCGGATTGTAAGGCGATATCGGCTATCGGGAGGCCGCTAGTTGCCAGCAGTGCTTTCGCCCGATCAATCCTGCGTTCGAGAAGCCAACGATACGGTGACATGCCGAAACTCTTCCGGAATGCGCGCGTGAAGTGACTCACCGATAGGCCGCACTCGCGGGCCATGTCGGAAAGATGGATTTTCTCATCAAGGTTCTCCCTCATCATCTCTGCGGCGCGCCTTCCCTGCCAAGGCGCCAGTCCTCCTCTTTTTGTAACGCCCAGGGGGGGAAGTCCGGCATAGGTCCCGAGCACGTGCGCGCCGAGGATGAGGCTGAATTGGTCAAGTGCGAGTGAGCCGGTCCAATCGCGCGAACCTATAAGAGGGAAAACATACTGCGTGAGTTGGGCCAGAACGATGTCGTGTTCGCATATCGCGAACTTGTAAGAGCTGGCCGGTTCCACACCGTGATCTCTCGCGATCTCGTCCAGTCCCGCTTTCGGCACATGGTAGTGCACGTAGTCGAAACCGGTGCCGACCCAGCAGACCGGATCTGACTGAAGATCCATGACGCTCGTACGAAGCGACGGGATAAACGGAACGTCAATCGCTTTTCCGTCGATCCAGAGCTCGTAAGCGCGCAACGGAACGGGCAGGATGGAAACCGAGATGTGGAGTGCAGCTTCGCTCGGCACCCGCGTCGTACGATCCGGAATGCCGGTGTCAGACTGCAAGCGCGTGATCGCGAACGAACGATCCCCGGTCCACGCCGTGGAGACCTGCTTGCTCTCTTTCAAGTGAAAGTGCGCGGCCAAACTATCGCCGAACGCGCCCGCCGCACTGCGGGCCGAGTGTCGGGAAGCGTCTGTTTGTTGGTCCATGATGAAAACCGCCGCGACAGCCAATAAAATTTAAAATTGGAACGTGGCCTTGTCCAGCGTGCGCCGTAAGACCTTGGATTTACGACGCTAAATGTCGGAGCGGACTGAACCACGGGTGGCCTTGGAAGCACAAATTAAACAAAATGATCCGTTCGGCAAACAAGAGCAAAATCTGCAAAGAATGCCGCGCGAGTTTGTGAACTCTCATTCGCAAGTTTGGGGCAAAATCTCCCTACGCTGCCGAGTGGCTCGATGAGGTCCTGGTCCGATTTAAATGAAAAGTTAAAACCCGAAAGAGAAGGAGAATAGTCATGAAGTCGATGTGCCTTAGTGTAGCGGCCGCCGCCGCAGTGATTGGCACCTCTCTAATTTTGGAGAGTGCTTCAGGAGGCGCGGTTGCAGCGCCAACCGGAATCAAGAACGTGGTGCTGGTCCACGGAGCTTTCGCGGATGGCTCCGGCTGGGAAGCGGTGGCGAAAATTCTTGAGAAGGATGGCTATAAGGTGTCAGTGCCGCAGCCGCCCGAGACCTCTTACGCCGCCGATCAAAAATACACCAAGGCAGCGATCGACGCCATGGGCGGGCCAGTCGTTCTGGTTGGTCACAGTTATGGGGGGTCCATCATCACCGAGGCGGGC
>JBEKDC010000323.1:0-4244 GCA_050014535.1 Rhizomicrobium sp. | reverse complement strand
ACGCCATCCTCGAAAACCCGACGCTGGCCCGGCTCTTTACGTCGCCGTCAACAAAGATCGATCTCTTCACGGAACTCAACAACGAATCGATCATCCTGGTCGATACCGCCAAAGATTTTCTAAAAGGCGGTTCCGCCCACTTCGGCCGCATTTTCATCTCGCTGGTTCTGCAAGCGGTCCTGGAGCGTGCCGCCATTCCTGAGGATCAGCGTCGACCGGCATTCCTCATCGTCGACGAAGCAGCGTCGTATTTCGACAGCAACATTGACGACCTGTTGACCGAGGCACGCAAATACAAGGTCGGTTGCGTGTTCGCTCATCAATTCCTGGATCAATGCACGCACTCGCTCCGGGCGTCACTGGCGGCGAATACCTCGATCAAGATGGCGGGTGGCGTTTCGATGAGCGATGCTCGCGCTATGGCACCAGACCTGCGCACCACCCCCGAGTTCATTCTCTCGCAGCCGAAACTCCACTTTGCCTGCCACATTCGAAATGTCACGCCGCAGGCCGTGAGTGTGCCCGTGCCGGTGGGGGTTCTGGAAGATCAGCCCACGCTTTCGCGATATGCATATGAACGACTTCTCGAATCAAACCGCATTCGCGTGAGCCTGCCGAAGGAACTTCCAAGCGACACGTTCAGAGCGACGGGCGCTGATCCCATTGTGGCCGACGATCCAAAGATCGATGCCGAGGACGATCCCACAAAGCCGTCGAGTGAGTGGTAGCGAGATAAATTTAGCGGTGAACATCGGTACACATAGCGTGCCGTCATTTCTCCTGCCTGCACATAGCCCACGTTGTTCCTATCCCGACGCTGCGGTATGGCCGCGCCATGGACACAACATCTCGACGCTCACGAATGCGCCGCACGAGAACCGGCAAGCGCATTGAACTGACTGCGCGCGACCTCGAAATCTTCCGCGTGCTGACCCGCTACCGCTATCTATCGTCGGCCTACATCCATGCGTTTGTGGGCGGCGCGTCAGAGACCCGGTTCAAGGAGCGCCTCGGCGATCTATTTCACGAGGGTTATCTCGACCGGCCGAACCAGCAGTGGCAGTTCGCAGGCGCTCTATATCAGCCGACAATCTATGAGGCCGGCGACGGCGCGCGGCGCGTCCTATGCGACCAAGATGACAATGACTCATGCACGTTCCTAGCGACGAACGCACACAGACAGTTCGCGCACTCCATGATGATTTGCGAGGTGCTCGCGTCCTTAGAGATTGGAGCGCGTCACGATCCAAGTCTCCGCTTCATTGGCGGGCCCGAGATACTCGCCCGCGCGCCTGCGGACACGCGGGCGTCGGCTACGCCGTTTCGGATGCCGATGCCCAATGGTGGCAGCGTCGTACCGGATGGGATGTTCGGCCTTGAGTATGCCAATGGAGGGAACAAGACGTATCGTTTCTTCGCGCTTGAAGCGGACCGGGGCACGATGCCGATCAGCAGATCGGACGGCGATCAAACGTCATATTTGGGAAAGATCGCCGCATATCGCGACCTCCTGGCCCACCGCGTCTACAAAATCGCCCTGGGCATTCCGAACTTGCTCGTACTGACAATCACGACCGGCGAGCCGCGCATGAGAGAAGTCATGCGCCAGATGGAGGGCCAAGCCGACAGCTCCGCCCCGTTTCTTTTCAAGACTGCCGGTCCATCTGACCTGAGACTGCCAGCTCCCGGGCTCCTTTCCGAGCCGTGGGAGCGCGCCGGCCTCCCGGCCTTGCGCATCGACGTGTGACCGAGCGACGCCAGGTCTCTAGCGTCTCTCGGAACCATGATGGGTAAGGAATGTTCCCTGACTTCAATCCGGGCGGCCAAGCAAAACCTTGGCGTACCTCATGGCGCGATACGCGACCTTGACCCCATACACAGGGCGTCCTATTGGATTTTCGCCGGGGTTACTTCGGGTGAGACTATACCGAGCCTAGCCCTTGCCGGACGTTTCAAAAACTTAGGGAAGCCGCCTTAGCTCAGCCGGTAGAGCACCGCATTCGTAATGCGGGGGTCGCGTGTTCGAGTCACGCAGGCGGCACCATCATTTCCCACAAGACGCACAGGCTCGCGCAGTCCCGCCGCCTTGTGGCCTCAGGGTTCATGCCGCTAACGTTGCGAACTCGAAACAAGCATCGCTCGCAGCATTGGAAGGAACGACAGGATGTTTTCGCATATCATGATCGGAACGAACGACCTGGATAAAGCCAAGGCGTTCTATGACAAGGTGCTTGGTGCGCTCGGCTTGAAGCCGGCGTTCGTCGACGGTCACCGCATTTTCTACCGGACTCCCACCGGCGTCTTTTCGGTCACGAAGCCGATCGACGGCAAGCCGGCCACCGTGGCGAACGGCAGCACGATCGGATTTGCCGCAAGTTCGCCGGAGCAGGCCGATGCGTGGCACGCGGCCGGCGTCGCCAATGGCGGGACGACCTGCGAGAATCCGCCCGGCGTGCGCGAAGGCGCCACGGGCAAACTTTATCTCGCCTATCTGCGCGATCCCGACGGCAACAAGATTTGTGCGTTGCACCGGATGGGCTGAGCAAACTATGTCTCCGGAGGCCGCCGGCACAATAATGTCGGCGGCTTTCAGACTCGCTTCGGAATGACGACCATCAGGCTCTCGTAGCCTTTCACGAACGTCGAATAGACTCGCTTGGGTTCCTCGAGCTGCTCGATCACGGGGAATCGTTTGAGGATTTCCTCCCAGATGATCTGCAGCTGCAGTTCCGCCAGGCGATTGCCGACGCAGCGGTGAATGCCGAAGCCGAACGAAATGTGGCGGCGCGGATTCTGGCGGTCGACGATGAAGTCGTTGGGCCGTTCGATCACCTCTTCGTCGCGGTTGCCCGAGACGTACCACATGACCACCTTGTCGCCTTTTTTGATCTGCTTCCCCTTGAACTCGATATCGGCGATGGCCGTGCGACGCATATGGGCGAGAGGCGTCTGCCAGCGGATCGTCTCCGACACCATGCCGGGAATGAGACTTAGATTTTCGCGCAGCTTCTTGTACTGATCGGGAAACTGGTTGAGCGCGACGATGCTGCCGCTGATGGTGTTGCGCGTCGTGTCGTTGCCGCCCACCGTGAGCAGCACCACGTTTCCGAAATATTCCCGGGGGCTCATGTCGCGTGTCGACGGATTGTGCGCGAGCATTGAAACCAGGTCGCGTTTGGGCTCCGTCGCGTTGACGCGCTCGTTCCACAGTCCGGCAAAGCAGGCCTGGAATTCCAGCAGCTCTTCCATCTTCTGCTCGAACGTGTCGACGATTCCGTGTCCCGGTATGGCGGTCACGATATCGGACCAGCGCGTCAGCTTGCGGCGCTCCTCGAACGGAAAGTCGAACAAGGTCGCCAAGGTCATGGTGGTCAATTCGATCGAGACCTTGTCGACCCAGTCGAAGGGTTCGCCGATCGGCAGCGAGTCGAGGATTTTTCCCGCCCGTTCGCGGATGATCGGCCCCAGCGTTTCGAGATTCGTGGGCGAAACGACCGGCGTCACGGCCTTGCGCTGCACGTCGTGCCGCGGCGGATCCATGGCGATGAACATAGGCAGCGGATCGGTATTGGCCGCGCCGCCGCCGATCGTGATGCCGCCATGGGTGTATTCGGACGAGAACACCGCGTGGTTCGTGTCCACGGCCATGATGTCGTCGTATTTCGTGATGGACCAATACGGGCCGAATTCGCTTTCGGCGCAATAATGCACCGGGTCTTCCTTCCGCAGGCGCTCGAAATAGGGCCACATCGTATCGGACTGAAACAGGCTTTGCTGTGCTACGTTCAGCCGGTCGAGCGGCACGGAATAAGCCGCCTCGCGAGCGGCTCTCTGCTTTTCGTTGATTGCGATATTCATCGTCCCTCGAAACGCGCCAGGCGCTTTGAATTGCGGCCCGGCGATCATACGCGCCTCGTGCGCCTGTCGATAGGCCGAGACCGACCCAATTGGAGGGTAATCTATGCAGCCGGCGGGCCCGAGCGAGCGATGAATAGGCGCCATAGACCGGCCGCGCTATCTCATGGAGCGCGATGATTCCGGACGGATTCTGATGCATAGTCGAACGGTCGATTCCCGGTGACCCCATGTTTCTGCCTGCCCGGATTTCACTCTTCCTTGCCATGCTTCCCCTGTTCGCAACCTCCGTGCTGGCGCAACCCGGCCAGCCCTGTGACCGGCCCCCCTCCGAGCGCGGCCTCGGTGCAGGAGTTGATCGCCGATTCCGGCGTGCAGGCCACGTTGGA
>JBEKDC010000322.1:0-4251 GCA_050014535.1 Rhizomicrobium sp. | reverse complement strand
GTTACGGCACAGTCTTCAAGGTTGAACCTGGCGGCACCCATGAAACCGTGCTCTATTCCTTTTGTTCGCAAGCAAATTGCACCGATGGCAGGTCCCCCGAGGCCGGCCTGATCATGGACAAGAAAGGCAATCTTTACGGCACGACTTACTATGGCGGCAATTTTGGCCGTGGAACAGTTTTCTCGGTGACCCCTTGAGGAAATAGCCCGACTCATTCGCGCGTGCGAAATAGTCGCTTTCCCCAACGGCCTTGGGTCTATTGATCGAATGCGCTCGCGGGCGCGCGAGCGCATTCGTCCGCCAGTGGCTCACCCACCCAATCGCGTCGCGTAATGGCCATTATGAGAAATCTCCATTCGCTGCGAATTTATTGATTTCGGCGCAGGCTGTCCGAACCGAGTTGTTCGGTAGCCACCGAGCCAAAGTTGGAGGTGCCAAGCGTTAGATTCTGACCACTAGCGTCGCCGACTTCGTAACTTGAGCACGCAGGGTGTTCAAACGGTTGCACGCATGATAGCTGTCCGGTCGCCGTAATCCGCCGATACAGGGTCTGACTCATGAGCAAGACCTGCCACCTCGTCGATCCGCAGCTTCTTGCGTTCCTGGAGTCCTACCATTTTCACCAAGAACTTTCCGTGCATGGTTAAATTTATGGTTTGACGTCTGACTTCGCGCACGATTGATATCGGTCTTGCGCAAGGAATATGATGATTTTGTTGCTCGATTTGTCTCACGGAACGCCACGTGGCCATCGAAATCGAACACAAATATCTTGTCGATACCGCGCTGTGGCGGCCTGCCGGCGCGGGCACGCTTTATCGGCAGGGTTATCTATCGTCGGCGAAGGAGCGCATCGTGCGCGTGCGCGTTGCGGGCGAGCAGGCGTTTCTGACTGTCAAGGGGATCACCGAAGGCGTGAGTCGCCTGGAATTCGAATATCCGATTCCGCTTGGCGACGCCGTCACGATGCTCGAGCGGTTGTGCGAACAGCCGCTCATCGAAAAGACGCGCTATCGCGAGACATTCGCAGGACGGGTCTGGGAGATTGACGTCTTCCACGGTGACAATGACGGTCTGGTCATCGCCGAAGTGGAAGTCGCAGATGCGGCGGATGAAATCGTGCGGCCGCGTTGGGCGAAGGAAGAAGTCTCTCTCGATCCGCGCTATTTCAACAACAATCTCGCGGTCAACCCCTTCAAAAATTGGAGATCGGATTCGGCGATGTGACAACCGCCACGCCTGAAGCTGCCGGGGGCCGAATGCCGGCAACTGTGGGTAGCTTTTCCGGGACCGCTGGAGGCGTTATCGTTGTGAATCGTCGGTCGGGTCGACAGGCATTTTTGGAAATGCCGGCTCCACCGCCTCAGGGGGATCAACTGCAAGGCAGGATTTGGCTCGCAGTTGCGGCTGCGACATGTGTTTCGTTTGTGTCGCATTCGGCGTCGGCTTATGAGAAGCCGAAGGGAACTGCGATCGACAGTGGAATATTCACCACCTATTCGGCCGCGTCCGATGGAGCATCCGTATCCTACGTCGTATGCGGTTCCACCAAGGAGAGCGAGGGGTGTTTTGGCAACGGGTCACTGGGGCCGTTCGAGCAGGCCTGCGCAGTGATGGAAGGACCCCCCCCGATCGCGCGCAATGTCGTGACGCGTGCCATTTATGTGCTCGATAAGCGCACGAAGAAAGGCCAACCCGTCCAGCTTTATGTCTACACGCGCACGGACAAGATTACTGCCGGCGACGATACCATAACAGTGACGCCGACCCAGCAAGTGTCGCTCGAAATCACCGGTGGCTTCGCTTCGAAATGCTCGATGGCGGCCAATAGCGCCTTCGTCTATGCAGGTACCACTGCAAGCTCCGGCGCGGCCGTGATCGACAAGACCGCGTTCACGGTCACCTATGGTGGTGCCGGCGGCAACCTGGTGTCCATCACAGCCGACGATCAGGGTTATGTTGCCCTCCACTTCGACAATGGTTTCTACGTCGTGGCTCCGGATGGCGGCACAGAGGAAGACGGCGGCGGCCCGGCGGATCTCGTCAACGCAAGCAATGCCTGGTTGCCTATATTGATGTCCCACTGACCGCAAAGGCTTCGCGCGGGAAGGGGCCGGCGCGAGCCTCGACCCCAATGGAATTTTGTGGGTGATCGTTATATGGTTCCATGAGAGTTTCCTGCCGGAAAGTGGGGCAGACGTGAAAATCGCAATCGTACCTCTTCTCGCGCTCATGCTTGCGGGCTGCGCTTGGTTTGGGCCGCAAGACGCGGAGCGCACGACTTTGCAGTTTCAGACTGGCGTCACGCGAGAAACCGAAGTCATCGCAAGGCTCGGTCAGCCGAATGTGACGACCTGGGGTCCCAAGGGAACCGTTGTTGACGTCTACAAGTTCATTCCGGCCTCGGCTTTGCCGCCGGGCGATGCCATGGCCGGATCGAGCGACATCTCTTTAACCTTCGATTCGAACGGAATCCTGTTGGCCTATTCGCATACGGCGCCGTGAATTTTTCTTTCCTGGACGATCCGGCGGCGCGGCGCGGCCGGCTTTAGGCCGGCTCGGTCCCGCGGTCGCGCTTAAATCAATTCTAATTGTCTCGATTTCGATAAGGCTCTGCTATCGCGAGCCGGTCAATATGGCTCGCGTCAGCGAATTCTTCGCCGTGCGCGGGCACGATCGCCAATCCGGGCGCCGCGCGCCGTTCGGCAACAAGGAAAACCGGCGCAATGGCGCTACGTGCAACAGTCCGTGGCAAGATGCCGGCCACCAGAGACGCCATGGCGAAGTCCGTGACGGGCCCGCGTGCGGCGCCGTCGTCGCGCACGATTCCGCTCCAGCTCGCTCCCTTGCTTCTGCCACATCGCAAGCAGGGCCGGTTGTCGCTTCGAGTGGAACGCATGCATCAACTCGCGCGCCTATCGCGCGGCCGCAACAATGGCGACGGTTCCTGGTCGCTCGCATCGGACGAGTTGGACGATCTGGAATATCTCATCCCGGAAGGCTTGAACGGAGCGCAAACGCTCTCGATCAGGATCATCGGCCTGGATCAGGACGGCTCGACGCTCGCCATCCTCGATGTCCCGATATTGCCCGGCACCGAACAGGCGGGCCCGCGAGACGCGATGGGGAGAGACCAGGAAGCACTGCTTCAGCGTCAGCGCGACGAACTCAAATCGCTGAGGGCCAGTCTTGCCGAGCGCGAGGCCGAAATCGCAAACTTGCACCGTGCGGCCGAACAGGCGGAGAGCGAATTTTCCCGACAGAACATCGCATCCGAGTTGGCATCGGCACGCGAGAGCTGGCAACGCGAAGCGCAGCAGCAGTTGGCCGCCGCCGTGGCGCAATCCGCAACGCTTCTCGAACAAGGCCGGTCCGCCTGGCAGGCGGAGCGTAACGCTCTTCTCGCAAAATCCGATAGCCGTGCAGATGAGCGCTTTGCCGAGGGGCAGGAGTGCGGTCGGCGCGAGGCGAAAGAGTCTCTGGCGCAGGCCGAAGCGGGCTGGCGCGAGAAATCCGCCAAGGTGCAGGCGGAACTGACTGCCAGATGCGAGCGTGCCGAAGCGGCAGCAGTAAAGACGAGCGTGAAGCCGGCGCGGGACGAGGGTGAAATTCGCCAGCTGCGCGACGATCTCGCGGCTGTTCGCAGCACTCTTGCAGACCGCGATGCGGCATTGGCCGAGGCGCGTCTCACGGGCGAGCAGGCGCAGGGACGTTGGCGTCAGGATTCGGACGCGGCGCTATCCACGGCAAGTGCCCACTGGAAAGCCGAAGAGGCCGCGCGGCTGGCAAAGTCCGAGGCGCAGTGGCGCAAGCAATCGGCCGCCGCTCTCGCCGACGAAACCCGGAAGCGCGAACGCGCCGAGGCGGCACTGTCGGAAGCGTGTGCGCAGCTCGAAGCGGCCAGAAAGCCCGTTCGGGACGACGGCGAAGCGCGCCACCTGCGCGAGGAACTGGCCTCGTTACGCATCGCTGTTGCCGATCGCGACGCAGCCTTGGTGAAATTGCGCTTGGACTCAGAGACCGCGCGCGAAGCATTGCGGCTGGATGAGCAGGCGGCGCTATTGCAGGCGCGGGAGGATTGGAAAAGTGCCGAGGCCGCGCGGCTCACGGACGCCGAGACGCAATGGCGCCGCCAGTCGGCAAGCGCGCTGGCCGAAGCAACAGCTCGCTACGAACGCGCCGAAGCAGGGCTGTCGGAGGTGCGATCGCGGGCACAGACGGAAGCAAACGCGAAGTCGGCCCGAGACGAAG
>JBEKDC010000321.1:0-4263 GCA_050014535.1 Rhizomicrobium sp. | reverse complement strand
CGGGAGCCAGTCCCACGGCAAAGGCGGGAAGGAGATCGATATCGCTATAGACAAATTCCGTGATCGTGGTTTTGTGGCCATGCCGCACAGCGAGGCCCTCATGCGCGCTTGTCTCGTCGATGGACCCGTCGGGGCGATAATTGAGCCAGACGGCCAACCGACCGACGCGCGGTTCGAGGAGCGCCGAGCGCGGCTGCGTATTCGGAAACCGCGTTTCGCCGCCGCCGTCGCACGCCGTCAGACAAATCATTGCGGTCGCGACCAGGCGAAGCCCTCCGATTTCGTAATTGTCGCAATGTACGGGATGAGACTCGCCGGGGCCATACCGGCGATAACGGAAGCTCGCGGCGAATTTGTTGGAAAACCCCAACGCCGTTTCGATGCGCGCGGAAATCGCGGGCAGGCAGGGATGCGCATCGAGAGGCATCTCAAAGGAAAGCCCCGTTCCGTCGTGGCGGGGTTCATACGCCTCGGGCCGCGCGGCGATTGTTTCAACCCGTTCGATCTCATCGTCGCGCACGAAATTGTCCGCCACGAAAATCCGTGCGCTCGTCGCAACCTTTTGAAAGCGAATGATTTTCATCGTCGAACCGATATTCGCGCGCACAAATCTTGTCCCGCCGGCGGCGCTGCCTGCACAATTGCACGAATCGGCAAATGGAACGAGTCTGCGATTGACTGGATTCAGGTCTCTAGGAATGCCGGTGCAAAGGAGCTAATCTTGGCGTCAGGTGTCGACGTCGACCGGGGTGACAAATGACGGGATTCCCAAAAGCAAAATCCGACGGATTGACGGCGATGCAAGTCGCCGATGCGCTCATCGTCCAGGATACGTCCGGCGGCGAAATTACGCGTCTCGACAATTTGGCCGCGCAAGTCTGGCAACTGGCCGACGGCGCGACATCCGTCGATGCGATTGCGCGCGAGCTGAGCGCCGCAACCGGTTCGTCGTACGATAATGAATTCGTCTGGTCGGTGCTCGATTCTCTGGCCGATTGGGGCCTGCTGGAAGCGCGTGTGACGCCGCCGGCGGGCAATCGTTCGCGGCGCGGGGTTCTGAAAGATGTCGTTGTGCACGGCGGATTGATCGGAATGGCCATCGCAGCCGCTCCCGCCGCCGCCTTCGCCGCGGAATTGAGCGAGGAGGAAGCGAGAAAGCACCCCGAGGCCGCGGCTCGAGAAGCTGCGGAAAAGAGGAGCGAATTGGCGACGGAGCAAAGCATCAAACGGACCGATCTCGCGGCGCGCGAGGCCGCCAAAAAGAAAAGCGAATTGGCGATGGAAGAAAACCTCAAGCGGTCCGATGCTGCGGCCAGAGAGAGCGAAGGGAAAAGAGGCGAATTGGCGTCGGAGGAACGCAGAAAGCGAACCGATGCCGCAGCCCGGGAAGTCACTTCGAAAGACCAGTCGGCGAGAGAGCAGCAAGTGAAAAGGGATCAGATGGGCGAGCAGTCCACCAAGGAACAGCAGGGGAAGAAACCCCGCTGATCCACCTGCGGTTCAATTCCTGTTTACCAGCGCCTCTTCGATGGCTGTCACCAATGCAGCCGCCATGACCCGGTAACTCTCTTCGCCTTCCGCCGCGCTCGCCTGACGCGGGAATCCGAAATAGGCGTTCGGGCCTCCCGCTTCCTCGAAATTGCGTGCTCCCTTGGCGAACGCTTCTGTGAGGCTGGCGGGATTGTCGGGCAACAGAAGCCGCGCCGCGTCGTCCACAAGATCGGGCCGCGCCGCCATGATGAGACTGGTTTCGTATTGGCCGGCATGGCACGCGCCGGATTGGAATTCCGCTGTCAGGGATTGTGCGAGCTTGCGGCGCGTGAAATCGGGAAACGCGACGGCCAGGCCACCGGCGCGAATTTCCTCGGCTGCCTCGCGCAGCATGGAGACATTCGCGGGATCGAAATGAGAGTTGGCGAGTGCGAGACAGGCGAAGCCTTGCGTCTTCAGGCTCGCGGCGATGTCGAGCAGTAGCGCTTTGGCGGTAGCGGCGCGCACGCTGACGGTGCCGGAAAACGCCTCCGCATAATTCGCGGGCATATAGGCGAGCGGCGGCAGGATGGTTGACGCGATGCCGCGTGCTGCCAGCGCGGGCAACGCATAGGCCGCCATGGTCTCGCTGATGATCGTGTCGGTGTTCAACGGCAGATGCGGGCCATGCGCTTCGGTGGCGCCGCAAGGCAGGATGGCGACGATCTTCTTGCCGCTTTGCAACGCGTTACGCACGCCGGGCCACGCATTCGCCGCGAATTCCGCTTTCATGCGTGCGCGGCCTTGAGCTTTTTGCGGTCGACCTTGTCGCGATCGTTGCGGGGCAACGCCGTGTCGACGAAGGCAACCCAATGGGGCGCCTTGTAGCGCGCCAGCTTGCTTTTCGCGAAGGCGATGAGTTCCGCTTCCAGCGCGGGCGAGGCGGCGAAGTCTTCCTTCAGTACGACAATGGCGAGCGGCTTTTCCAGTCCGTGCTCGTCTTTGCGGCCGACCACGCAACATTCGCGCACGGCCGCGTGCTGGATCAGGCAGTTCTCCACTTCCAGCGGGCTCACATAGATGCCGCCGCTTTTGAGCAGGTCGTCGCCGCGGCCTTCGTAATACCAATAGCCGTCGGGATCCTCGCGGAATTTGTCGCCGCTGACGATCCAACCGCCGCGCAGATGCTCCTTCGATTTCTCGTAAGCCCCGTGATAATAAAGCGCCGCGGAATCGCCTTTAAGCCACAAAGTGCCGACATCGCCTCGGGCGACGGCATTGCCGTCGTCGTCGATCAGCTTCGCTTCGTATCCGGGCACGAGACGGCCCAGGCTGCCGGGCCGCACGTCGTCGGGTCGATTGCTGATATAGATGTGAAAGCTTTCGGCGCTGCCGATGCCGTCGATGATGGGTACGCCGAAGGCGCGGTTCCAGCGGTCGTGCAGATCAAGCGGCAATGCTTCGCCCGCGCTCCACATCAGGCGCACGCTGGAAATGTCGCGGCGTTGCTCCTGAGGCGCCTGCAGCATCTTGTTGATCAGGGTGGGAACGCTGGTGAACACGGTCGCCTTGTGTTTGGCGATCTGCTCGAACAGCAAAGCGGGTGTCGGCTGCTCGCGAAACAGCGCGGTTGCGGCGCCGACGGCGAACGGGAACATCAAATTCGTGCCCGTCGCATAACCGAAAAACAGCCGCGCGCCGGAAATGGTGACGTCGCTTTCGCGAATACCGATGAAAGCCTTGGCATAAACCTCCGTGTTGAACGGGAAATGCGTGTGGCTGTGCACCGCGCCTTTGCTTTGACCGGTGGTGCCGCTGGTGAACAGCCACACGGCGGGATCGTCCTTGCGCGTCGGCCAGGGTTCGGCTTTGGGTGCTCGCTCGATCCATGCGGCGAAATTCTTGTGGCCCGCGGAGTCGCGGCTGACGACAATCACATTGTCGCCGCCTTGGCCGCGGCCGCAATGGCGCGTGGATTGCAGCGCTTTCTCGAATTCGGGCAGGCTCTGTTCGTCCACGAACACGAACTGCGGTTTGACGTAACCCAGATAATATTCGTAGTCGGCCGCCGGCAGCAGCGGATTGATCTGGGTCGCGACGGCCCCCGCCTTGATGGCGCCGAACCACGCATAGGCGAATTCCGGGCGGTCCTGCATGCAGACCAGCACGCGTTGCTCCGGCAGCAATCCGTCGGCGACCAGATTGCGTGCGACTCGCATCGCCTTGTCCGCGACCATACGATAGGGAATCGTCTCGCCCTCGAACAGGATCGCGGTTTTGTCGCCGCGCCCGGCCGCGATATTCGAGAACAGGAAATAATCCGCCATGTTGAAATCGTCGGGGAACTCCGGCGGTGTCATCCTGTCGTCCTCATGAGACTTCGCCACCCGCTACCGGCAGCGCGATGCCGTTGACCGCGGCGGCTTCGTCCGAAGCGAGCCACAACACGGCCGCGGCAACTTCCGCAGGTTTGACCAGGCGGCCTTGCGGATTGGTGGCGGTGAACGTCGCGAGCGCTTCGTCGGCCGAGCGGTTGCTCGATTTGGAGATGGTCGCAACCGCCGAGGCGATGATTCCCGTGTCGGTGAACCCGGGACACACTGCATTGATCGTGATGCCGGTTTTCGCGAGCTCCAGCGCGAGCGCTTTCGTCAATCCCACGACCGCATGCTTCGCGGCGACATAGGCGCTGACATAGCGATAGCCGATCAGGCCCGCCGTGCTCGCGATGTTGACGATGCGGCCCGCACCCATGGCCTTCATGCCGGGAAGCACGGCCTGAATGCCGTGCAC
>JBEKDC010000320.1:0-4270 GCA_050014535.1 Rhizomicrobium sp. | reverse complement strand
CGAAAGCCGTGATATCCTCCGCCCCGTCGAGCGCGCGCGGTTCGGCGACGAAGCCTTTCACATCGGTCCCGTCGTCGAGCGTCACGGTTCCGATCGCGAGCGGAGGCGGCACTTCTGCCGTGAAGCTGCCAAACGCCTCCATCGCCAGCTCATACACTTCGACCTCGATCGCGGCACCGCCTTCGCCGACATGCACCAGCGTCGGCTTGGGCGGCGTGGAGTTGGCCATCGCATAGAGCTTGTAAGTCGGCGCAGTTTTGCAGCGCCTCACAAGCGTGGCGTCTCTCGACACGAGTTGCCAGTGCAGCGGCATGGCCGCGAGATGGGCACCGACCACAGCGAGTTTCACGCGCGGGGAAACTCCGGAAAGGTCGAGAGGCGGGGGCTGCGGCATCGGCGCGATCTCCTCATAGCGGCGGGCGAAATCCAGTAAAGCGCGATCGGCCCAGGCGGGACCGATCAAGGACACGCCAAAGCCTGTGGCATTGTCGCGAAACCCTGCGGGAAGCGCGATAGCACTCATGTCCAGCAGATTCACGAAATTGGTGTAGAGACCGAGACTGGAATTGAGCGCCAGCGGCTCGGCCTGCACTTCGCGAATGCGGTAGGTCGTGGCCGTCGTCGGAAGCAAGAGCACATCGATCGTTTCCCAAATTCGCTCCGCCGCGCGCTGGTATTCGCGAAGGTGGTATTCGGCCTTGAAGGCCTCGACCGCCGAGATGCGAAAGCCGCCTTCGAGGATGCCGCGAACCACGGGATCAATCGCGCCGGGCCGCGTTCTCAGCAGCTCTTCGGCTGCGACCGTGCGCTCGGCCACCCACGGTCCTTCGTAAAGCAGCTTCGCCGCGGCGCGCAGTGGCGCGATGTCGACTTCGACCGGCCTGCCGCCCATCGCAATCACGCGTGCGACAGCAGTCTCAAACAGCCGCGCCGACTGTCGATCGGAGAGCCATTCCCGTTGGCTGTCGGCCGGCAATCCGACACGAAACACTGCCGGCGCGGGCGTATCCGAATGCTGAGCGGGGCGGCGCGCGTAAGGATCGGCCGCGTCGAAATGGGAGACGACATCGTCGATCCGCGCCGCATCGGCGGCGTTTGTCGTCAGCACCGTGACGCAGTCGAGCGTTCGGCACGCGGGCACCACTCCCCTCGTACTCCAGCGGCCTTTCGTCGGCTTCAGCCCCACCAAATGGTTGAAGGCGGCAGGCACTCGTCCGGACCCTGCCGTATCGGTTCCGAGAGCGAAGGCGACGAGGCCCGCGGCCACGGCGACCGCAGAACCCGAACTCGAGCCGCCGCTGATGTAGTCGCGATTGTAGACTGCCCCACACGCGCCATACGGGCTGCGCGTGCCCACGAGCCCGGTCGCAAACTGGTCGAGATTGGTTTTGCCGATCAGAATCGCACCGGCATCGAGCAATCTCAGGACGACCGGCGCCGTTTCATCGGGCCAATAGGCGAAGGCCGGGCATCCGGCTGTTGTCGGCATCCCCGCCACATCGATGTTGTCCTTGACCGCGAAGGGAACCCCGGCCAGCGGCAGCAACTCGCCATTGGCGACACGTCGATCGACGTCATGCGCCCGGTCGAGAACCGTCGCGTCCCTTTCCCGAGTTATCCAGACCTGCGGTTGAATGGCCTCATAGGCCTTCGCGCGCGCCAGAGCATCGCGCGCCACATCGACGGCGCTCCTGTGACCGGCGTGAACGTCTTTCGCTGTTTCTATTGCGGACAGGCGATCAAATTCGGACATCGCGAACGACTAGCACCCTCACCAAACACGAGACAGTCATTCGCCAACGGCCTGGAAAGCGAGTCAAACTTTCTCCGCCTTCTTCCCCCAAACCTCGCGCGCCTTTTCGTAGACGCCTTGGTCATAGGAGTACTCTATCGTATTGCCGTCCGGATCCTTGATAAAACAGATATAGCCGATCTGCTTCGGCATCTGCATCGGACCCAGCGCCAGATATCCCGCAGCCTTGGCTTTTGCCGCGATGTCATCGACCGCCTGTTTGGATGGAAGCTCGATGCCGATATGCGCGAACGGCCCCATCGGCGGATGCGCCGCCGGCGCGAATGGATCATGTCCCTCGAAAAACTGACCGATCACCAGAATGAACGGTGAATCGGATTTGGAAGAATCGCCCAGCCAGGCATTTTTTCCGTCCTTGTCTTCGCCTCTGGCCAGCAGGCGCAAATGCGTGAATTTCTCATACCAGTCGATGCTCGCGTCGACGTCCTTCACCGCGAAGGCGATGTGCGTCCAGGTCGCCCGCGTGGGTCCGATCGTGTGCGTGGTCTCGGTCGCCATTTTGCTTTCGCTCCCTGGGGCTCGTCTTTGGCAGGACGCTATCACGCGGCGGCAATACGCGACTTGCCCAAGAGCGCACGAGAAATTTCCGACCTGCGAGGACCAACAAGGCTATATCGCAGACCCCAGCTTCGGAAAGCATCCCTTGTGATACAGCAACGGCGGCGCGGCCGAGGATCGCTCGGTGCGCACACCCCTTCCGATGAAGACAAAATGATCGCCTGCAGGATAAACGCATTCCAGCGTGCAGTCGATGAACATCGGTGACGCGTGCAGTTGCGGCGCTCCCTCGCCGACCGAGCGAAAGCCCGCATCGGCCAACCGCGAGATTTCCGGCAGAGCGGCAAACCGCTTTGCCAGATCGTGACCGTCCTCGGCCAGAATATTGATGCCGAATACGCCGCATTGCTCAATGGGGCCTCGCAAAGGGTTTTCGAGGTCCAGGCAAATCAGAAGCATGGGTGGTTCGAGCGATACCGAGCAGAAGGCATTGACGGTCGTGCCGACCGGCGTCTTGTCCTGCCAGCTCGTGACAATGGTCACGCCTGTTGGAAAATAACCCATCGCGGCCCGCCATTCGGCCGGCGACGGGACGTTGGTCGATTTCAAAGCACGGGCCATGTCGTGCGATTGGGGAGTTTCGTGCGGGCAATCACCGCGCGACCCGCCTGTCGCGCGTCCGCGAGAACTTTTTCTTCGTCGATCAGGACGGACCTCCCGGCATCGAGCACGCGGATGCCGTCAATCCAGACGCTATGAACGCCGCTTGGAGGAGCGCTCAGCGCGAGTTGATCGACGCAGTCGAAGATCGGTCCCCATTCCGGAAGGTCGGTATCGTGAAGCACGATATCCGCCTTCTTGCCCGCTTCGAGCGACCCGATCAGCGACGAAAACCCCATGGCCCGCGCGGCATTGAGCGTCGCCAATTCCAGGATCGTTCCAGCAGGGAAAATCTCCTGATCGCTACGGGCATCGCGAAAAATGCTCGCCATGAGTCGCGCGGCGGACAGGACATCCGCGGCGACGCCATCGGTCCCGACCAGGACATCGACGCCGCGATCGAGCATTTCGGGAAACAGCCCGATACGCGAAACGCCGAATCCCCCCTGCAGCGCCGCGTGCGGGCAATGGATGGCGCTCGCGCCCGATTGAACCAACACGTCGAGCTCGCTGCAATCGATCGCGGCCAGATGGGTGAGCATGACGCTCTTCCCCATCACCCCGATATCGGCGAGATGCTCCAGCGGACGGCGCCGATAATTCGCGAGAAACCATTCGGGATCCGATGCGCGCGGGCTCATATGCGCCGAGACCCGCAAGCCATGCTGATCCGCCAGAGCCTTGGCTGCGCGCCACACATCGTCCGAGTTGGTCGAATGGCCCACAAGAATAGGCCACGCCGCGAGACGAGCGCTTCCATTGCGGTCCGGATAGCGCTCGATCTCGGATTGCAGGATCGCGATCGCGTTATCGGACATTTTTTTCTGGTCGTCGGCGGGGTTGAACGCGCGGCCTTCCACCCATTGGCCGACGCGGCCGCGAATCCCGGTTTCCGCGAGACCCTCGATCACCGCGTCGAGATGAAGAACCGTGCCCGCCTCAACGAAGGTGGTGGTGCCATAGCGGATCATCGCCAGAGCGGCGCATTGGGCCGAGAGCCGCTCGTCGGCCGCGGTCTGCGCGCGAAAAATGGGAATCACCCAGCGCTGCAGCTTCTCGGACCAGGTTTCGCCGGGTGCGCCGCGCGGAAAACCCCGCGTCAACGGATCGCCGGTAATGTGAATATGGCCGTCGATGAATCCCGGCGTCATGACGAATCGCCGCCCGTCGAGGACATGCCTGGCGTTGACCTGGCGGACGACCGACTCGCGCTTTCCCACGGCAACGATCCGGTCGGCGGTAATGGCAACCGCGCCATCCTCGATCACGTGGCGTTCGGAATTCATGGTGATAAGCGTT
>JBEKDC010000319.1:0-4279 GCA_050014535.1 Rhizomicrobium sp. | reverse complement strand
CATTCGCGGATGGTATGGATGTGCCGACCCGTCGAAAGATCCATGACCGTGTCCCCGCCCCAGCGGATCGACCAGACGAGCTTCTCGACTTCCTCCGCAGCCCCCGAAGTGACGATGGAGTTGCCGATATTCGCGTTCACTTTGGTCAAGAAATTGCGGCCGATGATCATCGGCTCGGATTCGGGATGGTTGATGTTGACCGGAATGATCGCGCGGCCGCGCGCCACTTCGCTGCGCACGAATTCGGGAGTCACATGATCGGGGATCGCCGCGCCGAAGCTGTTGCCGTCACGCAAGACAGAACGCCCGAGGTTTTCGCGCGTGGCGATGAATTTCATTTCCTCCGTGATCAGCCCCGCGCGCGCATAAGCAAGTTGCGTCACCCGCCTGCCCGGTAGCCCTCGCAGAGGCGCGCGGTCGCCGCGATCGAATTGCGGAACGGACAGCAATTCGCCCGGCTTCAACCCGTCGTCCTCCGGCCGGCGCGCGCGGCCGATATAGGTCTCGACATCGCCGCGCGCGAGAATCCATTCGCGACGGCGCGGCGAGAGACCCTTTTGGATATCGATCGGCTGAGAATCGTCGGTGTAAGGACCCGACGTATCGTAGAGCCGGATGGGGGCCTCGCCGCCGGAGAGCGCCACTTCGCGGAACGGCACGCCTTCGACATAAACCTTCTGCGAGCCCGGCAGGCTCCCGCGCGTGACCACATCGTTGGTGACGGATTTCGGATTGAGAATAGGTTTGTTCATTGTGCCTCTCCCTACGCCGGTGTTAACCGGATCAGGTTCAAAGGGACTCGCCCGATTGCGATCTCAGCCCTCCTACGCCAAGGCTTCGGAGGGCACCCCTGGGATGCGCGGATCATGGCCCGCACAAGCGACAAGTCAAGCGGACACGTTATAGTTCCCTAGATGGTACCGAACATTTCAATCCGCCGCGCCGTGCCGACCGATGCTGCCGAAACGGCGCGTGTTTTCAGCGCGGCGCTCAAAAGCATGGCGTTCTTCCCGAAGCTTCATAGCGACCTGGAGGACCGCGATTTCGTGCGCGGCTTCATCGAATCGGCGGAAACCTGGGTCGCCATAAATGACGGGTGCGTCATCGGGCTCGCGTGCATCGACGGCGACTGGCTCGCGCATCTCTATGTCGATCCGGTGTGGCACGGCAGAGGCGCGGGAACTTTGCTGCTCGCGCGGGTGAAGGCCGAGCGTCCGAACGGATTCCAGCTATGGACGTTTCAGGCCAATTCCGGCGCGCGGCGATTCTACGAACGCCACGGCTGCAGCGCCGCCGAATTCACCGACGGCAGCCGAAACGAGGAGAAATTGCCGGATGTGAGATATGTGTGGCGCGGCGATTCCCGCGCCGCCGCGCATTCGGAAAAATAAGGCGCGACAGACACATTGTCTGCCGCGCCTTCGATTGGAGGACCGCCTAGTTGGTCTTGATATGAACGCCGAGTGAGAAAAACCGTCCGACAATGCCGGCCTGATAGGCGGCAGGATTGTAGTTCACGCCGCCATATTGTGCGGGCTCGATGGGCGGAGGCGTATTGAACAGGTTCAGGACGTTCCCGAAGATCTGTATCTGATCCGTGATTTGATAGGAGGCATGCAGATTGAAATCCCAGAACGCCCCACCGTTGGCGAACGGATAGATCGTTCCGCCCGGTCCGGCCAAATCGGACTCGATGTTTTTCTCTCCGCTCACGTAAAGCAATGTACCCGTCACGCTCCACTTGTCGTAGTCAAAGGTGTGCGACCACGTGAACCTGTCCTGCGGCGTACCTTCGCACGAAGTGTATTCGCAGGGGCTTTCGGTTCCGACATATTCCAGTTTCGGCTCGCCCGGAATGATGCTCGCGAACTCGAAAATGTGCGTTCCGTTGAACTGGGTCGAGTAGTTGAGATCGTCGGTCAGCTGAAACGCCGCGCTGATCGAAACATCAAGGCCGTCCGTGATGATGGTGCCATTGTTGGAATAAGGCGCCGTAACGATGATCGGTCTCGCAATCGCACCTGGGTAATTCGGGTCAGGTGCGTCCGGAGTGACTGTGTACCCGGGAGGCAATGGCTGACCTGTAAGATAGTCGTTGATCGCAATGGCGGTGTTCGGAAACTGGATCGCGTTAAACTTCTGGATGTAATAGTAATCGACCGAAGCCGTGAAATTCTCTTCGCCGAAGGGCTTCAGGACCACTCCGCCCGTGAAGTTCTCCGAAGTTTCCGGTTTGATGCCCGGGAATGAAGTCGATATCTCTTCCAACGCGTAGGGATTGCTGACATAACTGTCACCCATGGCGTTAGGGCCGCCAGGCGAGTGGGTTGCATAAGCTGCACAGTATCCTGGCTGACCGGGAACAGTGACGGGCGGGTTAGTCGCACAGTAACTCTGGACTTCCGTTGTGACGTATCCTGCGGATTGGGAGTTGCCGTTTTCCGCAAAGCCCGGCGCCTTGAAGCCGCTCGAAGCCGTTCCCCGGAATGAAATCTCCGGAATCGGCGTCCATTTCAAGCCGGCCTTCGGGTTGGTGGTATCGCCGAAATCCGAATAATGGTCGAAGCGGGCCGACAAGTCCGCTTCGAGAGTTTTCAGGATCGGCAGATCCACTTCGCCGAAGACGGAAGCGATGGTCCGGGCGCCCGACGCATAAGAGCTTTGATAGTCCTGACCTTCGAGATTGGCATTGAAACTCGGACTGTCCAGACTCTCCGTCCGGTACTGCGCGCCGATACCGATCTGCGCCGGCCCTCCGGGAAGGTCGAACACGTCGCGGGTCGCCGACGCGTCGAATGAAGTCATGTTGCTGGTCGAGTCGCTGCTCATGACCGGCGACAGCGCGTTGCGAACGGCCGCGGTGTTCAACGACGGATTGAGGAAGTTGTAGGCCCCGTCGTTTACGTCGGCATAGAGTTGGGGGAAATTGATGGCGCCGTGAATGTCCAGCAGCACCCAGGAATGGGCCTCCGTCAGGGCACCATTATAGGTCCAACCCCAGAGGTCGCCTTTGACGGCGAGCGTCCCGCGGAAATTGTTGTTGGAAACATTCGTGTAGGCCGGAATGTCGCCGAACGCATAGTTGATGAGCGCGTCGGTGCAAGTCGAACCTTCCACGCAAGTGGGTGAATTCGTGAACGGGTCATTGGGATTGAGAATGCCCGTCCCCGGTCCACCCGCGCCGGTGAGCCGCGCCGGCAGCACGATGGAATCGGTATTGGTCTGCGAGCCGGCCTGGATTTGCGCCGGTCCTGCCGGCACCGGAACCCCCGTAAAGGAGTCCTGGAACACGAAATAGCTGAGGTCGAGATAGACTTCCGTGTGAGCGTTGGGATCGACGGTCGCTCTCGCATAGAGGCCTTCGCGCGTCGTCCTGGGCTGATCGTCCTGGAACAGTTCCATGTTCTGCGTGCAATAAGAGCCCACGCCAGGGGTAGTCGTGAATGTGCCCAACGATCCGCACCCGCCGGGTGCCAGAACCTGCGACAAGGCGCCGGGAAGAGGTGCTCCCGTCAGAATGTTCCCCGGCGTCATCTCATAGGCGGGCGTGACCGAGCCGTAGATCGAACCGTTGTCCTGCTGCGGCTGGCCGCCAATATTGTTCTCGCCGCCGATCGACGAAAGATTGTTGGTGTTAAACGGGAACCCGCGCTGGCCCACCGTGATGGGCTGGTCGTTCTCATATTCGACATTGACGTAAAAATTGAAATGCTGGGTGTCCAGGTCGCCGTAGCCCAACGTCGCCGTTTCGTGATTCATGGTGCCGCCGCCTTGCTGCGACGTGCCTATTTCAGCGGATCCTTCTATGCCCTGGTAATCGTGCTTGAGGATGATGTTGACCACGCCGCCGATCGCATCGGCGCCGTAGATCGACGATGCGCCGTCCTGCAGCACCTGAACCTGTTCCACGGCATCCACCGGGATGGTATTGAGGTCGGTAAAGGAGCGCTCGCCGTCGCTGGGCAGTGGGTAATCCGAGGTCCGATATCCGTCGATCAGGACGAGCGTGGAATCTTCCAGCAATCCGCGGAGCGAAATGCCCGAGCCGCCGAAGGCCAGCGCTCCGGTGAAGCCTGTCGTCACCGCGCCGCTGTTGTTGTCCGGCACGGACTGAAGCAGATCGGCCATGCTCGTGATGCCGAGGTTTTTTATCTGGCCGGCGTCGATCACCTGAACCGGCGACGGCGTATCGTAGTCGGTTCGATGCATCATGGTTCCCGTCACTACGACCGTTTCGATCGGTTGGCCGGAGCCGGTGCTTTGCGCCGATGCCGGCGCG
>JBEKDC010000318.1:0-4282 GCA_050014535.1 Rhizomicrobium sp. | reverse complement strand
CGACGCTTTTCTTGAGGGGCGCATGCGCCTTGTTCCACTTGAACACCGTGCGCGATTCCCCGATCACCGAACCGGCCAGGGTCCGCATGGGACCTGCCGAAATCGCGTTGACGCGAATGCCATCGCGGCCGAGATCGGCGGCGAGATAACGCACGCTCGCTTCGAGACCCGCTTTCGCCACGCCCATCACATTGTAATTCGGCGTCACGCGCTCGGCGCCCAGATAAGTGAGCGTCAGCAATGCGCCGCCCTTTCCGCCTCGAGACGGCGGCGTCATCAGATGCGAGGCGCGTTGCGCAACCGCTGTGAACGAATAGCAGGAGATCGCAAGGCTGCGGCCGAAATTCGTCCGGCTGGTGTCGACATAGCGGCCCTTGAGCTCGTTCTTGTCGGAATGGGCAATGGCGTGAACCAGGAAATCGAGCCTGCCCCATTTCGACTTGATGGCGGCGAAGGCTTCGTCGAGCTGGGCATCGTCTTCGACATCGCAGGGCAGGATCAGTGACGAATCGATGGAGGCCGCCAGCGGCTTCAGGCGCTTGGCCTGCGCGTCGCCCTGAAAGGTAAAGCCGATCTCCGCTCCCGCTCCGGCAAGCGTGCGCGCGATGCCCCAGGCGATCGAATGGTCGTTCGCCACGCCCATCACAAGCCCGCGCCGGCCGTGCATCATGCCTTTGACTTCAGCCATCTGATCCTTACCCGTTCGATTCTGTTCCGGATCGGGACACGCAACGGGAACCAGGTGGTTCCGTGCAAGCCCCGTGCGCGGACGTCAGGCGTCGTAGCGCTGGAACACCAGCGTCGCGTTGGTGCCGCCGAAGCCGAAACTGTTGGAAAGCGCGCGCTCGATCTTCGCGCCGTCGATGCGCGAGCGCACGATGGGCGCGTCGGCCACTTCGGGATCGATTTCCTCGATATTGGCGCTTTCCGCGATAAAGCCGCCCTTCATCTGCAGGATCGAATAGATGGCTTCCTGCACGCCGGTGGCGCCCAGCGAATGACCCGTCAGCGACTTGGTCGAATTGACCGGCGGAATCTTGTCGCCGAACACTTCGCGCAGCGCCTTGATCTCGGTCACGTCGCCCACCGGCGTCGATGTGCCATGTGCGTTGATGTAGTCGACGGAGCCGTTCACCGTGGCGAGTGCCTGGCGCATGCAGCGGATGGCGCCTTCGCCCGACGGCGCCACCATGTCGTGACCGTCGGAGGTCGCGCCGTAGCCCACAAGCTCGGCGTAGATCTTGGCGCCGCGCGCTTTGGCGTGCTCGAGCTCTTCAAGCACCACCACGCCGCCGCCGCCTGCGATCACGAAGCCGTCGCGGTTCTTGTCGAAGGCGCGCGAAGCCTTCGTCGGTGTCTCGTTGAAATGCGACGACATCGCGCCCATCGCGTCGAACAGCACCGACAGAGTCCAGTCGAGTTCCTCGCCGCCGCCCGCGAACACGATGTCCTGCTTGCCCCATTGAATCAGCTCGCCCGCATTGCCGATGCAGTGCGCGCTGGTGGAGCAGGCCGATGTGATCGAATAATTGACGCCTTTGATCTTGTACCAGGTCGACAGATTGGCCGAGCAGGTGGACGACATCGCCTTCGGCACGGCAAAGGGCCCGACATTCTTGGGCGCACGGTTGCGCGCCGTATCGGCGGATGCAACAATCGTTTTGGCCGAGGGTCCACCCGACCCCATGATCAGGCCGGTGCGCTCGTTGACGATGTCTTTTTCCTCAAGGCCGGAATCGCGCAGCGCCTGTTCCATCGCGACGAAATTATAGGCCGCGCCGTCGCCCATGAAGCGGCGCGCGCGGCGATCCACCAGCGCATCGAGATCGATCTTGGGCGCGCCATGGACATGGCAGCGGAAGCCCATGGTCTTGTAATCCGTGGCTTCGCCGATCCCGGACTTCGCTTCGCGCAACGCGGAAACGACTTCCTGCGTATTGTTGCCGATGGACGAGACGATGCCCATGCCGCTGACGACGACGCGCCTCATAGAGCTTTTCCTTTCCTATCTTTCCTCCCCCGTTTACGGGGGAGGTGTCGAGCGAGCGCCAGCTCGCGAGACGAAGGGGGCGATGCCGACGCATGCCCCCCTGGGCGCTACGCGCCGCTCCCCCCGTAAACGGGGGGAGAAAAAACTACGCCGGCACCGCCGCTACTTGGCCGACGCTCTGCGGGCGGTCGGCGAACAGGCCGACACGCAAATCCTTCGCTTCGTAGATCACCTTGCCGTCGACCTTCACGATGCCGTCGGCGATGCCGACCACGAGGCGGCGCATGATCACGCGCTTGAATTCGATGTAGTAGGTCACGAGCTTGGCGCTGGGCAGCACCATGTCCGAGAACTTCACTTCGCCGACACCCAGCGCGCGGCCCTTGCCGAGGCCGCCCAGCCAGCCGAGGAAGAAGCCCGCCATCTGCCACATCGCGTCGACGCCCAGGCAGCCGGGCATCACGGGATCGTTCTGGAAATGGCACTTGAAGAACCAGAGGTCGGGGCGAACTTCCATTTCCGCCTCCACTTCGCCCTTCTCGTGGGCGCCGCCTTTTTCCGTAATGCGCGTGATGCGGTCGAACATCAGCATGGGCGGAAGCGGCAAGCGCGCATTGCCCTCGCCGAACAGTTCGCCCCGCGCACAAGCCAGAAGTCCCTGCATGTCAAAACTCGATTTGCGTCCGAGCATGGGAAGACCATTCGCTGGAGAATCGGGCAACCCTTGACAAGTGTGCGAGGGTGTCCGATCTCGTGTTTGTTAGAAGCGTTCTAACCGGCAAGCCGGTAGAGCTTTTGGCAATGATGATGCCCGAGTGCCTGAGGCGCAAGGGCCGGAAACGAGCCCCTGGAACATGGCCGGCAAACCGGAAATTGCAGCAATTGCGCGGCTCAGGGCCGCGGGCCTGCGGCCCACGCGGCAGCGCGTGGGGCTGGCCGGGCTGCTTTTCCGTGCCGGCGACCGCCATGTCAGCGCCGAATCGCTCCATGAAGAGGCGGCCAAGGCCGGCTTCGAAGTCTCGCTCGCAACCGTCTACAACACGCTGCACCAGTTCACGGAAGCGGGCCTGTTGCAGCAGGTGGTGGTCGATGCGGGCCGCTCCTATTTCGACACCAATATCGGCGAGCACCAGCATTTCTACTATGCCGACGAAGGCGCGCTGATCGACATTCCCGGCGCCGCGATCGAAATCGCAGGCGTCCCCAAGCCCCCGAAAGGCACGGCAGTCGAGCGCGTGGACGTGATCGTCCGCATCAAGCGCGCGTGACGCGTCAATTCTCCCTAATTAGAATAATTCTAATCTATTGACATCCCCCGCTCGGGGATTATGTTCCCCCCAGCATTTCGCGGCACAGGTCGCATCACAAGGAGAATGAACATGCCGACACTCAAAGGTTCCAAGACCGCACAGAATCTGAAGGACGCGTTTGCCGGCGAGAGCCAGGCGAACCGCCGCTATCTCTATTTCGCGCAGAAGGCCGACGTCGAAGGCTTCAACGACGTCTCCGCGGTGTTCCGCTCGACGGCGGAAGGCGAGACCGGTCATGCGCATGGCCATCTCGAATTCCTCGAGGCGGTCGGCGATCCGGCGACGGGCCAGCCGATCGGCTCCACCGACAAGAACCTCAAGGCGTCCATCGCAGGCGAGACGCACGAATACACCGACATGTATCCCGGCATGGTCCGCGTCGCGCGCGAAGAAGGCTTCGACGAAATCGCCGACTGGTTCGAGACGCTCGCGAAGGCCGAAAAGAGCCACGCCGGCCGCTTCCAGAAAGCGCTCGACACGCTCGGGAAGTAAGTTCGTTTCTTCAGCGTCCCCCCACCCTGACCCTCCCCACAAGGGGGAGGGGAATCTTTCGGCGCGCGTCTTCGAGATGTGCGCGCGTTCTTCACCTCCCCCTGGTGGGGAGGTCGGAGCGCGGAACGCGCTCCGGGTGGGGGACGCGCTTTCACACACCACCGGATCCCCACATGTCCCGCGAAGGCAGTTTGGACGCGCCGACCCGTCATCCGCTGGCATGGCGCGACGACGATTTCTTCGACGCAGAAAAAATCGACGCGGAAATGCGCCGCGTGTTCGACATCTGCCATGGCTGCCGGCGCTGCTTTAATCTGTGCGATTCGTTTCCGCGCCTGTTCACCCTGATCGACGACAGCCCCACCGAGGAATTGGACGGCGTGAAGTCGGAGGATTTTTCCAAGGTCGTGGAAGCCTGCACCTTGTGCGACATGTGCTACATGACGAAGTGCCCCTATGTGCCGCCCCATCCTTACAATCTCGATTTTCC
>JBEKDC010000317.1:0-7598 GCA_050014535.1 Rhizomicrobium sp. | reverse complement strand
GAAAGTGCGAACTTCGAGTGCGCCTCCCGCTCCCGCCACCGCGAAGGGCTCGAACGGCTCGCCGATCGTTCTGGCAATGAGGATAGGCGGATAATCGCTGCCGGCCGGCGTATCGAAGCAATAGCCGAAGCGCTGCCGGATGCCTTCGATGGTCGTCCTGTCGCTGTAAACATCGAGCCGCTTGCGCATGCCGTAGACGATCGCCCTCAGGTCGTCGATGCCGTGAAGCTGGTCGGCATGGTCATGTGTAATGAGAACGCCGTCGAGGCGGCCGACATGGGCATCGAGCAGCTGGTCGCGCATGTCGGGCGATGTGTCGACGAGAACGCTCGTCTCGCCCGCGTCCGACTTTTGCCGCACCAGGATCGAGCAGCGCCGCCGACGGTTTTTCGGATTCGTCGGGTCGCAGACGCCCCAGTCGCCTGCCCCACCAGGACCGCCGAGCCGCGGCACGCCGCTCGACGAGCCGCACCCCAGAATGGTCACTTCCAGCGAGCCGCTCATGCGGGCCGCACGGCGCGGCTGAACAGCCGGAAGAAATTGTCGGTCGTGGTTTGCGCGAACTCTTCGCCGGAAACATTCTTGAGCGCGGCCATCGCCGCCGCCGTGTGCACGACAAAGGATGGTTCGTTGCTCTTGCCCCGCAGAGGCATCGGCGCGAGGAACGGCGCGTCGGTCTCCACCAGCAGCCGATCTATCGGCACATCGCGCAGCACGGCTCTCAATTCATCGGACTTCTTGAAGGTCGCAATGCCCGATGCCGAGATAAAGAAGCCAAGTTCCAGCGCCGCTTCCGCCAGCCGCCTCGTGCCGGTGAAGCAATGGATGACGCCGGTAAATGTGCCCGCAGCCATTTCCTCGCGCAGGACGGCGATGGTGTCGTCGTCGGCGTCGCGGGTGTGGACGATCAGCGGCAGCTTTGTCTCCCGCGCCGCCGCGATGTGGGCCCGGAAATTCGCGATCTGCGCAGGCCGCGGCGCATGTTCGTAATAATAGTCGAGGCCCGATTCGCCGATGCCGACAACCTTCGAAAGCGCGGCGCGCGCGATCAGCGGCGACGCATCGTTCAACGGTTCCTTTTCGGCGTCGTGCGGATGAACCCCGACCGAGCAATAAACGTCCGGGAACTGAGCGGCGATTTCATGCACGCGCTCGAAGCCCGAAAGCCGCGTGCCGATGGTCACGCAGACGGCGACGCCGGCATCCTGCGCGCGCGCGACAACCGCGTCGAGCTGCGGCGCGAAGTCGGGAAAATCGAGATGGCAATGGCTGTCGACAAGCATCTACGCGAAATGACTCACAGGGCGCCGCGGCGGGAGGTCTGCGACAGCGCATTCACGGCCGACAGGATCGTCTGCCGCGGCTCCAGATGCAACGCCGATGTCCGGCCGAAACTCGCGTTGAGCTTTTCGCGCAATTCGACCCAGCGGTCGAGCCGCACCCCACCCCTACCCGCGCGCGCCACGATCCGGTCGGCGAGGGCCTGTGCGAGAAAGCTCCCGAATATATCGATGCCGTCGTCGATCCGCGCGACCTTTTCGGCCAACGACATCGCCGCCGCGAAGTCCGGACTGACCGCCTCATCGATCAACCGCTCGGCCTGTGCGGCAAGCATCAGCCCGTCGCTGCCGGCCAGCCGCAACGCCGCGCCGATCGAACCGCCTGCGAGCTTGGCCAGCGCGTGGCGCTCTTCCTTGGTTTGCTCGGGTAAGACCTCACCCAATTCCGCCTCGAGTTCGCTTTGATCGAGCGGACGCAAATTGAGCCGCTGACAGCGCGAGCGAATGGTCGGCAGCAACCGTCCTGGCGCGTGCGAAATCAAGAGCAGCATCGCGCGCGGCGGCGGCTCTTCCAGCAGCTTGAGCAGCGCATTCGCCGCATTGTCGTTCATGTCGTCGGCCGGATCGACGATCGCGACCCGCCAGCCGCCTGCACTGGAAGTCAGCCCGAAGAAATTCGCGAGCCGCCTGATCTCGTCGACGGGCAGCACCGTCATCAGCTTTCCGGTTTCGGGATGCAATCCTCGCTTGAGCACGAGCAGGCCCGGATGCGACGCCGCTTTTACCTGAATCGTGACGGGATCGTTCTCGGGGACGGAAAGATCGCCGGGACCCTTATCCGACGCGCCATATCGCAACAGATAACGCGCGATGCGATAGGCGAGCGTCGCCTTGCCAACACCGGGAGGCCCAGTCAGGAGCCACGCCTGTGGCGGACGGCCCGAACGGATCGCGCGTGCGGCGCGCGAAAGCGCCGCATCCTGTCCGACAAGGCGAAATGTCTCGCGCGGATGCGCCCGGCCCTCGATCCGATCCGTCTCGACAATCTCTTCGCTACGCGCGCGTCTGGCCATGATCAGAGATTGAACCGGCCTGCGACGGCGCGCCAGATCAGTTCTGCCACGATGTCTTCCGTGCCCGTTGCGTCGATGAACACGCAACGGTCGGGTTCGCGCTGAACGATCTCGCGGAATGCCTCGCGCAACTTCGTGTGGAAGCCGAGATCGAAGCCCTCGAAACGCGTTTCCTTGGTGTTGCGCGCCACCGCACGCGCGAGGCCTGTCTCGGGCGGCAGATCGAGCACCAGAGTCAATTCGGGTTTGAAAGCGTTCGTCGATGCCGCCTCGATCCGCCGGATGGTTTCGCGATCGAGGCCGCGGCCCGCACCCTGATACGCATAGGTCGAATCCGTAAAGCGGTCGGAGATCACCCACTTGCCGGCGGCAAGCGTCGGTTTGATCTTGCGCGCGATATGATCGGCGCGCGCCGCGAACAGCAGCAATGTCTCGGTCACAGCGTCCCAGCGGCCCGGCTCGCCTTCGACCAGCAGCTTGCGGATTTCCTCCGCGCCTGGGGAACCACCCGGCTCCCGCGTGACAAGACATTCGATGCCGTGAGACTTGAGCGCTGCCGCCAGCCTTTTCGCCTGCGTCGACTTGCCTGCGCCCTCGCCGCCTTCCAGCGTGATGAAACGGCCGGTCATTGCGTGGCGTTGCGGCCCGAGATCAGCGCGCGAATTCCGAGGAAGATGCGGCCGAAAAAGCCGGCGCTCGGCACTGCATTGGCGGCATAAACCGGCACGCTGAGATCGGGCGAGTCGGGCGCGGTAACTTTGAGCACGCCGATCTGCTGACCCTTTGCGATTGGCGCCTGCACAGGCCCTTCATAGGAGAGCGCCACCTTCATGCCCGCTCGCGAATCCACCTGCATCGTCACCGCGAGCGGGGCCGCCAGCGTCAGCGGCACGGTGTCGGACGTACCCTGCCACACAAGCGCCGTTCCCACGACGTCGTCCTGCTTGAACAGGTCGTAGTCGCTGACCGTGCTGCACCGTGGAGACAACGATGCCGTAACCCGCGGCATCCGTATGACCCGTTTTCAATCCGTCCGTGCCGGGAAGCAAGTCGAGAACCGCGTCGCGATTCTGTTGCGGTATGCCGTTCCAGACGAAACTCCGATCGGAGAAGTAGTGATAATATTGCGGATATTCGTGGATCAGATCGAAAGCAAGCTTGGCCAGGTCGGCGACCGACATCAGCTGGCCGGGAGGGTCGGGAAGTCCGTTCGGATTGACGAAATGTGAATTGCCGAGGCCAAGCTTCTTGGCGCGGCTGTTCATCATGTCGACGAAACCCTGTTCGGTTCCGCCAAGCGATTCCGCCACCACCACACATGCATCGTTGCCGGAATCGATGATGATCCCGCGGATCAGATCTTCCACCCCAATGCGGCTGCCGAGGCTGACAAACATCTTCGAGCCTTGCGTCTTCCAGGCGTTCTCCGACACGGGAAACGTGTCGGTCAGTTTCACCCTTCCGTCCTTCAGTTCCCGAAACAGAAGCTCAAGCGTCATCAGCTTGCTCATCGATGCGGGCGGCGTCGCCGTAAAGGCGTCTTTCGTCCACAGCACCTGTCCGGTTTCGCCGTCCATCAGTATGGCGTGTTCCGCGGACGTCTCGACGGCGGCATTCGCAGCCGTAGCGCTCCAGACGGAAATGCTCGCAAGAGCGAGGAACAACAGGGTTGGAAAGCGGAAAGTCCGCATAGAGAGAAACTCCGGTCGCGTTATTGGTCGACGACGATCTGCGAATCGTTGCTGCCGAGCCCGACAAGCTTGGCCAACGCCGCGTCGGCCGCGTTGACGTCGTCGAACGGGCCGATGCGAACCCTATAAAGCCGCTGACCGTTCCTGTCGATTGGAGAGACGAAAAGTCCGCCCGCCGCGGCCAGCCTCGTCTTGAGGCGGTTCGCATTGGCAAGCGATCCGAACGCTCCCGCCTGGACATACAGATGGGTCACGGCTGGCACCGGAACATGCGTTACCTGCCCCGTAGGTTCGATGTCGGCGGCAGAGCTTGGTGCGGATGACGCTGCAACAGGCGCGAGCGACGCGACCTGGACAGGGGGCGCCACGGCCGCGCCTGGGACAGGATTGAGCGCGCTGGTATCGACCTGACCGGTGGGCACCGCAGGGACGGCAGTGGCGATTTCGGCCGGGGTGTTGTCGGGCGGAGGCTCGCCGTTGTCCATGTCGGCGCGGCTCAAAAAGGTGACGCGCACGCGCGCGGTTCCGGCGGCGTAAAATCCTAGAAGCTCGGCGGCATGTTTCGAGACATCGATGATGCGACCGCGTGCAAATGGCCCACGATCGTTGATCCGGAGGACCAGCGAGCGCCCATTCTCCAAATTCGTCACCCGCACATTGACCGGCATCGGTAAGGTGCGATGCGCTGCGGTCAGCGCGTTCGAATCGAATATCTCGCCGTTCGAGGTGCGCTTGCCGTGAAATTGCGCTCCGTACCACGAGGCAACTCCAGTCTCATCGTAATCCGGCTGCTCGCGCGGATAATACCAGATGCCGTCGGTCTGATAGGGATTGCCGACCTTGTAAATGCCGGCATTGGGCGGAACGCTGACGGTATTGTTTTCGATCTCGCGCGGCGTGGTGCATGCGACGGTCACCGCGGCAAACAACACGACGGTTACACATTGCCGCAGTCGTCGAATCAATTGCGCGAATCCCAGCCGAACGTGGCCGAAACTAATGGAACCACGGCGACAGCTCAACCTGCCGCTCGTTAACGATTGATTCCGGTCGGGTCCGCGATGGCCGGATCATGAGCGCGAAATGAGAATTACGACAGGTGCGCCACCGGCCCTGCCCGTTCATCTGAGGTTCATCGCAAAACGTCTACCGGAACCCGCAGGCCTCTATCGCGTTGCCACCAAGCTGGAGCGCGGGGAAGGCTGTTCGCGGTCCGAGAGGCATTCCGAGCGGGGGGCGGCTACGTGTTTCGCGCGCGAATATTGTTCACCCATGTGAGGAGTAAGCCAAATGAATCTGCGTTCCCTCAAATACCTTGCCGCTGCCGCTATCCTGGCGCCGTTTGGCGCTCAGGCGATGGATTATACGCTGTCCGCAGATCGGATCGTTTCCGACCCGCTCTACCTTCCATTGCAGGGCCAGATCTTCGGCGAGTCGAGCTACCAATGGGCCACCACGAGCCAGGACGTCTTCAATTCGGCCGGGGTCAAAACAGAATCGGAACGCATCAATTCAAATCCGTTCGGCGTGACGTTCGAATACGGCATAACAGACGATCTCGCGGTGTCGGCCAACATCGGATATGACCCGTCGGTGACAACGCACATTAATCCGGTCAGCGGCACCGGCACCACGCTCACCGATCAGGGCTGGGACGACCCGACCTTTGGAGTTGTTTATCGTGTGCTTGACCAGCGCGACAATCCGCTGACGCTGGATCTGGGTGCGAGCTATTCGCCGAATATGTTCAGTTCGAAAAATGCCAGCGACGACGACGACGGCACCGTTGCGCGCGGAGGTCAGGAATGGGGCTTCAACGGCACGCTCGGTCGCGAAATGCGGGACTTCACTATCGCCGGCGTCTTCGACGCGGATTATGACGGGCGACACAACGCCCTGAATCAGGCCTCGGGCGACGAAGTGGGAACGAGTTCCTCCTGGCTCTATACTCTCGGTCTCGCCACCCAAACGCGCTTCAGCGACCAGTTTTCCGTGAATGCCGGCGCCGGTTACGCATTCGGCCACGACGCAACCGTCGTGAACGAAACGACACTGATAGATCACGACAGTCACGTGAAGGGCTCGCCCAATCTCAATGCCGCGCTCAACTACCACTTCATCCCGAATGTGCTTGTGGGGTCGATCGACTACCAGCACGATTTCGGCGGCGGAAGCCAAAGCTTTTACGCGATTCCGGCCGACGACTCCCAGATTCAAAACCGGGCCGAAGACCTGCTCGGCGTGAGACTTCGCTACGTGTTCCAGTGATTTGAAAGTGGCCCCGGATTTTCCGGCGCGCCAATTCCCTCAGCGAGCGCGGGTTGCCTGACGGCAGCCCGCGTTTTACATTGGGGCTCAACTGGATTTCCCCTCCTCGTTCACACCCCGACGCGCAGATGCGAGCGGCAGCCTTCTCCACCGGATCGCGGTCGTCCATGGCGGCGCCACGTTCACGCTCAGGCTTTGAGCAGCGGACCCTTGCGCTTTGCGTGAAAATGAAAATATCTATCGCCCGACGGATGGGTGGCCGAGCGGTTTAAGGCACCGGTCTTGAAAACCGGCGGGCCTGCAAGGGTCCCGTGAGTTCGAATCTCACCCCATCCGCCAAGGCGCGACGACGGAAACGGCACATCGAAAAAGCCGAAACACAAGTTCGCATGTAAGAACCGAGTCATGAGCAATGGGGCACACGAAGGTCGGCCGGCTCAATGGGGAAGATGCTCGGCGTCTCGACGACGACGGCTTTGTCTTGCTGCGCGGCGTCATCCCGACGGGCTGGATCGAGCGGCTTCGCGCTGCGTTCGAGGCGGGCGACCTGCCCTCACACAAATGGCCGGTCCCGCGCGGCAATGATTGGCGCCACGCATTGCTCGATCTCGATCCCACAGTGCAGCAGGTTTGCCGCCTGCCGGCGCTGCTTGCCGCCGCGCACCAGATCCTGCAACTGCCGTTTTTTCTGGCGCAGGTCGAGGGCCGCGAGCCCCGCCCCGGCGGCGGCGCGCAACTCCTGCATCGCGACGGTCCCGATCCAAGCCTCCCACAGACGGTTTCCGCGTTGGCCTTCCTCGACCCCTTCGGACCGGAAAACGGTGCCACGCGGGTCGTGCCCGGAACGCATCGCGGCGAACGGTTCAAATTGTCGCCGGAACTGTGCCGTCCGCAAGCAACGATCATGTCCGGGCACGCCGGCGATATCCTGCTGTTCAGCTCCAGTCTGCTGCACGGCGCGACATGCAATGCCAGCGGGGCGCCACGACGGTCGCTGTTGATCGGCTATGCCGCCGAGGCCCTGCACGACGACCACCGCAAGACCCTCACATTGCGGGCAGTGCGCATGGACACCGACGAGGTGTTTGACGCCTGAGATTCAACCGGCAAAGCAAAAACGTTATCGTCCGCACGGACATTTTGAGGAGACTTTGCCATGAAACCCAGGTCGACGATCGCGCTAACCGGCCTTCTGCTCGCCACGTCCGCGCTCGCTGCGGACAACGATCTCGATGCGTTGTTGAAAAGCGGGCCGGTGACGGCAGCTGTCCCGCTGCCCGACCCTG
>JBEKDC010000316.1:0-4306 GCA_050014535.1 Rhizomicrobium sp. | reverse complement strand
AGCGACACCTCATTCCGCTTGAGTCGCCTCTATGCCGAGGGCTGGAACGTTGCAAACAAATTGTCGTCGGAAGAGAGCAGCGACTTCGATGTGAAGAAGATGGCGGCGCTCAACCCCTATCCAGTCGATCCCGAGCGCGCGAAATGGAGCGAAGGCTTTACCGCGTTCATGAAGAAAAACATGAGCGCGTAAAGCGGCGACTTGCCGACACCCGTGCGCCGCCGCGGATGCCTCGACTCCATTCGAGTCGCGCATCCGGATTGTGCAGATTCCCGCGGATTTGTTGGCAATTTCTATAACGGTTGCAATTTAAACTTTTCAAGACTATATGACCCGCAGCGACGGCGTTCCGTCAGTTGAAGCGCACTGTTGTAAACCCGACTCGCATTGTGCGCGCCTGGACGAGACAGCCTAACTTCCTGAATTGATGGTTGAGTCCGCCTGCATGCGTTTGAACACTTGTTCAGACGAAACCCGATGCAACTAGGAGCAATCATGGCTACGGGAACTGTTAAATTCTTCAATGCAACCAAGGGCTTTGGATTCATCTCGCCGGAAGGCGGCGGCAAGGACGTGTTTGTCCATGCGACTGCGGTCGAACAGGCCGGCATGCGCAGCCTTTCGGAAGGCCAACGCGTCACGTTCGACATTCAGCCGGACGCGCGTGGCTCGAAGGCCGTCAACTTGGCCGCAGCCTAATTTAACTATCGAACTGGCGGCAGCGGAGGCGTAAGCTCCCGCTGCCGGTCGGTTATCACAGCGGCTGAGTCTTCTTCGTCCGCCGCTCGCAATTTTCGCCGACGAACTGTCTCACAAGATGAGGCGCTCTGGATCCCATGATGTACGACGATCAATTCGAAAACCTTCTCCAGGAACGTGAGGCCGATTGCGCCTCCGAGAGATCGCGTTCCGACATCCCCTATCTGGTCGATCTGATCCGGGTTCTGCACACGCAGCCCGCCGGTCTGCGCCGCTGGTCGGTGATGCGTGCGATCCGCAAGAATCGGGAAATGAGCAATCGCCCGATTCCGCAAAAATTCGAGGACGAGGTCGAGCGCGCCTTTCGCAAGTTTTGCGTCGACGCAGACCCTGCCCGCAATGGCGGACGTCCGCCCGAAACCGCCTTGTTCTTCAAGCCGAAGGAAAAGGCCGGCGAAGTGTGGGCGATTCTGCAGACCAACGCCGAAGCGTGGCTGAAGGGCGATCGCAACGATATGCATCAGCCGACACCCGCGAACGTCGATCAGCGCGATGCACCCGAAGCTCCTTCCAAATACGGAATGACCGGCTGAACCGGCGGTTCTTCGTAACCGCGGAAAGTTTCCATGGCAAACGACAGGCCGATGTCCGAACACGAAGGCGCGCTGTTCGATGCCGTACGCGTACTTGGCGCGACGATGCTCGAAATGGGCGCGGACGCGAGCGTCCTCAATATCCGCCTGACGGCGGCGATGGACTCTGCCGAAAAGCTCGGAAACAAGAGCGGCGCGTCGATGCTCGATTTCCTGATCCGCGCGCTTTTTCCGGGGCCGGAACCGGCGCCCAAACCGTCGTTTCGGATCGTTTGACGCGCGTTACACCCGCACTGCCAGCTTCCCGCGATTCTTGCCCTGGAACATTCCGGCAAGAGCCTTTGGCATGTTTTCGAAACCCTCGACGATATCGACGGGGGCCTTGAGCTTTCCTGCCGCGAGCCATTTTCCCAGTTCGGCTTCGGCGTGCTGGCGGCGATTGTAGAAATCCATCACCACGAAGCCTTCCATTCGAATGCGCTTGGTGACGAGGAAGCCGGGAACGCCGGCAGGACCCGCGGCCGGAGTTGTGGCATTGTATTGCGAGATGTTTCCGCAACAGACGACTCGTCCGAACAGATTCATCCGCGCGAGCGCCGCGTCCAATACATCGCCCCCGGTATTGTCGAAGTAAACGTCAACGCCTTCGGGGCAAACTGATTTGAGCTGCCGGTAGATTCCGCCGGCCGAGTAATCGATCGCCGCATCGAATCCCAGCTCGCTCGTAAGCCACGCGCATTTGTCCGCGCCGCGCGTGGTGCCGACAACCTTGCAGCCCGCGAGCTTCGCGATCTGCCCCGCAATCGAACCAACGGCTCCTGCCGCACCCGACACCAAGACCGTCTCGCCGGGACGTGGCTTTCCGACATCGAGCATTCCGAAATAGGCGGTCAGCCCGGTAATGCCGAGCACGCCCAGAATATGCTCTGGCCGGTGCGCCTTGTTCTCCTTGGTCAGCTTGTTGGCGGGCACGGCGATAAATTGCTGCCAGCCGAATTCGCCGCTGACGAGATCTCCCGCTGCCACGCGATCTGAATTGGATTTGACGACTTCGCCCAATCCCCAGCCGGCCATGATCTCGCCTGGCTCGAGCTGCGCACGGTAGGTACGTCCCGCCATCCAGGCGCGGCTCGCGGGATCGATGGAGAGAAGAGTCGTGCGCACCAGTGCCTCGCCGGCGCCCGGCTCGGGCATTGCCGCATCGTGCGGCTCGAAATGCTCGGGTCCCACTTCTCCGTTCGGTTTGCGCGCATAGATCCATTGCTTGTTGACCGTCATGGGGTTCTCCGCTTCGTGGGTTCGCGTTGCATCCAGGGAAACATCAGCCCGATGGGAATGGTCCAGAGCGTGCCCGCCAGCGCGTAATAGAGAAACGCGACGAAAACATTCGCATGCGGCAGCACATGGAATGCGACTCCCATCGCGACAAGCGCGTAGATCGGAAGCCAGATCAGGATGACGACGGTGCCGATCAGTTTCTTGATGCTGGGGCTCATGGATTCCCGGGTCGATGACTTTTCGTCAGTGCAATTCGAACATAGCTGGTCTGCGCGCGCCACAATAGAGCCCGAATTTGCGCGCAGCGTTGCCGCCATCGATCCGCGACCGCCCGAATACGGGACTCGTGCATTGTCCTTCTTCGGCCCGCCGGCGGGTTTCATGTTCTCGGGGAGGAGAACCATGCCAACGACTCAAGCGATGCGGCCGTCACGTGCGTCACGCCGGCCGAATTTCACGACCATGGCCATCGTCGGCGCGCTACACATCGTCGTGATCTACGGACTTTATCTGGGACTCACGAAAGGCTTCTCCACATTTGTTCCACGCGGCCCGATGACCTTCGTTCCCGTCGCTCCGCCGAAACCACCGCCGCCGACACCAACAGTTACGCCACGCCTGACGCTGATCGCTCCCGTGGGGCAGCAAATTCCGGTTCCGCGGATCGATATCGCCCCGGAACAAGGCGCGCAGACGATTACTCTGCCGCCGGGAAATTCATCAATCGGCGTTATCCCTCCGGTCGTCGTGGCGGCACGCGGTATTCCCGACACGCATTCCACTCCGGATTATCCGCCGCTGTCCATTCGGCTCAATCAAACCGGTAATGTGATGCTCAAATTGTCGATCGACGACCGTGGCGCGGTCGTTGCCGCGACGGTCGAAAAATCGAGCGGTTACGATTCGCTCGACCATGCTGCGGTTGCGTGGGTGATCGCGCATTGGCGTTACGAGCCCGCCACGAAGGATGGAAAGCCTTTTGCGACGACGACGGACGCGCTGGTCACGTTCCGGCTGACCGGCCGCTAAAGGGCAAGAGGTCGCGGTCGCCCGGGCCATCGTGGACGCCGGCTTTTGCCGACGCTATGACGGCGCCTATGGCGACCGCCATCTCGTCCTTACGAAGTTACACGCCCGGCCGGCGCGCGGTCGGCCTGTGGTTGCTGGCCGTAGCGCTGCTCATCGCCGCGATGGTGACTGTGGGTGGCCTGACCCGGCTCACAGGCTCGGGCCTCTCGATCACCGAATGGCATCCCGTGACCGGGGTCGCGCCGCCGCTGAGCGATCCCGCGTGGCAGGCGGAATTCGCGAAGTACCAGCGCATCCCGCAATACCAGCTCCAGAACCGCGGCATGAGCCTGGGCGATTTCAAAGCAATCTATTGGTGGGAATGGTCGCACCGCTTGCTCGGGCGGCTGCTGGGATTCGCGTTCTTCGTGCCGTTCCTGTTCTTCGCATTCACCGGCGCGATACAGCGTAGCGGTCTGCCCCGCGTGATGGTGCTGTTCGCGCTCGGCGGGCTGCAGGGTTTCGTGGGCTGGTGGATGGTCGAAAGCGGACTCGAAACGCGGGTGTCTGTCAGCCAATACCGGCTCGCAATTCACCTCGGAGTCGCGTTCATCCTTCTCGGCGCGATTTTGTGGACGGCGTTGGAATATCTACGCTCTCGATCCTCCTCCCCCACGAGTGGGGGAGGTGTCGAGCGAGCCGTTGCGCGCGAGACGGAGGGGGACGTT
>JBEKDC010000315.1:0-4406 GCA_050014535.1 Rhizomicrobium sp. | reverse complement strand
TAAATCATTTCAACACCCGCCGGGGGGCCTTCGAGGAATTGAAGAAATCCGAGGTCGATGTAGAGAAGCATCCCCGTCACGTCTTGGGCGGGATTGTGTCGTCTCGCCGAGCCGAGGATCGCCGAAATATCCTCGGCACCCAATTCCCAGTTGGCCGCGCTGACATAGATCATCTGCCGCATCGGAATTGCTCCTCTTCTCACGCGGCGAAGCTAGGGCAATCGTGTTGCCGGTTCGTGAAGTGCGCGCGAGGAGAAGTACGTACGGTCTTCCCGTCGTCAATTCCCGCCACGCCGCCGATCCGCCGGTTCGATACGGCGACCATCGCGACGCCAGGCGCGGAGATCTTCGAACAGCGATACGGGAACGTGAAATCGAATTCCAAATCTTTGCGCAGCGGACGACTCACTGCTTCTCCCATCATAGATTAAGCCTCCCCGTATTTGCTTGCGCGAGTGCGCCGATAGGCCGAGTGTCGGCTTATGGAGATGGCCGCGAAAATGCCCAAAGCGGCCGTCAGTTTTTTCCTTCCACATCCGTCGTTGCGCCGGTCGATCTCGGCCTATTATGTCGTCGAACCGCCGGAAGACGGCCGGGAGATCGCCGATCTGTTGCACCCGGAATGGGCCAATATCCGGCTGGCATTGGGGGGCAGCTGGACGCTCGGCGGCAGGGCGAGCAACGCCACGTCGCCGCCGGAACTGTACGGCCCGACCAGCCGTGCCAGTCCCATTCGCGGCCAGGGCGGCACCGGACTCGGCGTCGGGATTCTTCCCCATGGATGGGCCACGCTGGTGGACGGCGCCGCATCCGATCTGGCGGATAAAGTGGCTCCGCTCGCAGAGTTCATGGGCGACGCCGCGGCGTCCGAACTCGGCAAGCTCAGGTCATGTCCCGATCACGCGGCGCGGGCCGCAGCGCTCGATGCTTTCTTCCTCGCGCGCATGGCGGCGCGTCCGCCTTGCGACGATATCGTGGGCTTGGCGCATGCCGTCCTGATGAAACCGGAAATCGCCACGGTCGAGGAATTCGCGGCGGCTCTCGGCGTCTCCCTGCGGCAAGCGCATCGCCTGAGCCTGCGCGTCTTCGGCTTCCCGCCGAAGCTCCTGCTTCAGCGGCAGCGTTTCCTGAGGACGCTCGCGATCCTCCGCCAAAACCTCGATCGGCCGTGGGCGGATCTGATCGACGCGCGCTATTACGACCAGTCGCATCTCGCGCGCGACTTCAACCGTTTCATGGGCATGCCCCCGTCCCAATATTTTTCGCTCCGGCACGATATGCTCGAGCCGGCGGCGGCTGCGCGCATCACGAGCGTGGGACAGGCGATGCAGGGGCTCCAGCCGCCCATCGTTGCCAGGCTTCATTCCCTTGCGATGTCCGATTCATCCAAGACGGGCGGCAGCCGAAGCAGCTAGGACTGGGCCCCATCGGGCCGCCGGGGAATCCCGGTTCAGAAATCCAAGAGGAGTTTCCATGTCATTACGCGCGCTTCGTGTTTCGGCTCTTGCAGCCGCTTTATCTTTGGCATCGGCCGGCGCCGCGTTGTCGCAATCGTCGGTCGTGCCACCCAAATCGACGCTGACGATCACCCTGGACGGAACCGCCGGACCGATTCTCTCCGGATCGGATCTCGCGGGTATCAATGGAAAAACGGCGACGGCGACCTTGCTGCTCAGCGAATCGATGAGCCCGAAGTCGCAAACGTCCACATCGGCGACGTACAGGATTCCTGCAGGCGCGGTCACGTTGGTTGTGGGCAGTACGGACTACACGAACGCATCGCCCGGCAAGATGAAGATCACGTTGGCCAAAGGGGACGAAATCCTGACGCTGACATATGTCTTTTTGGACCACGGCCTCCCGGTCACGGTCGTCGAAACGAGCTATCTCGCCAAGAACAGCTGGACCTCGGCCGTGCTGACCCATCCGGGAACCTTCAGCCCTTCGCCTCAGGACTTGACGGCCGCTGCCGCCGCAAGCGGAAAAGGATCGAAACTCCAATACACAGTCGAGGGCTTGACGTGCGTGCTCGGCATTACGGGAACGGCAACGTCCGGCTCCGCGCCCGACGCCGTCCTGCCCGACGACGCTTCCGAATAGGCGCGGCACTTTCTCATCAGACGGACACAATGCTTAATTCGTTCGAATTAAGCGTTGTGTCCCTTTTTTCCTCATGACGTCCGCTCATTCAGCGGCGCGTTGTTCGTACCGCTTCCGCACGGCCGTCATGTACCGCCTTGTCCAGGAAATGAGCACGATCAGCGCGCCGAAGCCCATGATCGGAGAGAGCGTCACGACCTGTTGCGGCGGCAGGTTTAGCGCGAGGCCGACCCGCAGCAACGCTTCGGCGAGATAGGTGACGCCCCAGACAATCGTCACGGTGCGAATGGCAAAGCGGAATCCCCGCTGCTCCCAGCGACCATTCCATTCCGCGATGCGCGCGGGGTCGTCGCCCGCCGCGAACTGGCGAAGCACGGAGAACATCAGCGGCCGCGCAGCGAAGAGCGAGACGAGGCAGATCAGGCCGAACGCGCCGGTCAGAAACGAATCCTTAATCAGCGCGAAGAACACGTTGCCGGATATCAGCGAGGTCAGCGTTCCGATGGCGAGAAGCGTCATCACGATGATGCCCAGCGGCTCGAGCCTGCGCGACTTGATCCAGCTGCGCAGATTGTTGAGCGCAGGCGGCAACCCGCCGGCGGCCAGCGCCCACACAGCCGGTACGCCGCGCGCGGTGAGCACATCGAACAGGATCACGGGCATCGCCACATCGAAGAACAGCGTGGGCAGCACGAGCCGGAAGCTGAAGTTGGAGGCAGGCGGGGTCATCGTCTGAACGGCCATGTGTCGATTCCTTCGTTCGAATTGTCGTGCTTCGGGTGCCTAGAACAGTTTCAAATTGAACTGGATCACCAAACCTCTCCATGGCCAGCCCCCGAGCCGGCCACCCAGCCGACGCGCGTCGGCGCGGCGAATGACATTATCTTCAACAATACGACGCGAACTTTCGTACTGAGGTTTATTGGGCTCGCGGACGCTCGCCCGCTGGGTGGCCGGGTCAGGCCCGGCCATGGAGAAGTTTTGTGAATCGACACAATCAGAAACTAACCGCGCCGTTCGCGCGGAATGGCGTCGTAGATTGTGGGTGGTGTGATGTTGAGCCGGCGGCGCGCGGTGTCGAGCGGCTCGCTCATCAGGCGCAAAGCGTCTTCTCCGGGCAGCCACTTTGCGGCCTTCCCGCGCCGATAGCCTTGCCAAATCGCGCGCGCAGCGGACCAGTGTCCCTGCCTCAGCGCCTTGAAGCCGGCGCCGAGCGCGATCGTCGCCCAGCCGAGCCCGCGCGTCTGCGCGAAGGAAAATGCCACCAGGCACGCCTCGCCCAAACCATCGCGATGATAGCCCGAGAGGACGTGCCAGATGTCGTGCGTGTCGCGCACGCGTCGCCCGAACCAGTTATAGGGATGGGGTTCGTCGATGCGCACCTGACGTTGGCGGCTGATCTCTGCGAGACCCTCCGCCGAAAAATTCTGGCTGCGAATAAAGTCGCGATAGGCTGCGCCGACCGTGCCAGCCGCGAAACTGTCGAGCCACGCTTGATCCATCAGCATGGGAGCAAGCTCGACATGTTCATAGGCGATGCGTCCGCCCGCCGTCGTTTCGAGCAGCCGGCGATAATTTTTCTCACTGGTGCCGCCGTTCAGCGCGCGCATGATCTCGAACACCTGGACGGTGTCGTCCTTGTCGGAGAGGAGCCGACGCAAGGCCTTCAGCGCCGTGCCCCACTGCCGCACGGGCTGAACCGCCGGCGCGTCCGTCATTGTTTCGTTCATCGTTTCATTTAGGGCCATGGGAGTCATTCCTTTGATGCAAGTGGAATCTTCGGATGTGTGGCGCGGCCCGCTTCGGTGAAGAGCGCGCCGCGGATCATGTCTTCGATCAGCGGCCCGACATTCGCGAGGCCCGCGTCCTCGCCCAGGCTCACTTCCAGTGTCAGGCCACGGAAGAGGGCGATGAGCATGCGGGCAACCGCTTCGGGTTCGATTTCGCGGCGGATTTGGCCGGTGCGTTGCCCGCGCGCGATCAGGCGCACGATCTCCTTGCGTACCAGCGACGAGCCTTCGGTGACGCTGGCAAGCACGGTCGGATTGCGCAGCGCTTCGGCCCAGCCCTGGATCCCGACGCGGCGCAAATCGGCGCGGCGCGGATCGTCGAGCGACTCGCCATGCAGTTCGAGCAGCAACGCGAGCCCTTCGACGGGATCCTGTTCGCTCTGGGCCATGGCGTTGAGGAACGCGTCGCCCTGGTGGCGGTCGTCGGCGAGGGCGACGATGATTTCATCCTTGGTCGCGAAATAGAGATAAAGCGTGCCCTGGCTCACACCGGACTCCCGCACGATGTCGGCCGTC
>JBEKDC010000314.1:0-4431 GCA_050014535.1 Rhizomicrobium sp. | reverse complement strand
GAGCGTCTTGCGGGTGACGAGGACGATTGCGAGCGCGAGCAGCAACCCGAGAGTGGCCGACGTTTGTATCCATCCCGTTGCCGCGCCGCGGCGGCGCTCGGAGGAATGTTCGGCCACGTAAATCGCGGCGCCGCCATATTCGCCGCCGATCGCGAAGCCCTGAAGCACGCGCAAGCTCACCAGCGCGTAAGGTGCTGCGATTCCGATCTGGCCGAAATCCGGCAGGAAGCCCACTGCCACCGTCGCTAGGCCCATGATCGTGATCGTGACGAGAAAGGCGCGCTTGCGCCCCGTGCGGTCTCCTATGCGGCCGAACACAACCGCGCCCAGCGGACGCACCGCGTAACCCGCTGCAAAAGTCAGCAGCGCAAAGATGTAGCCCTGGGTATCGCCGGCGCTGGAGAAGAAATGCTTGCCGATGATCGCGGCCAGCGTTCCGAAGATGAAGAAATCGTACCATTCGAAAACGGTGCCCGCGGCCGACGCCGCCACGACCAATCCCATCCGCGTCGCCGCGGGCGGGGCATCCATCGTCATCGACTCCGCCATACGTATTTCTCCCCCGCGGCCCAAGTGCTAGCGGAGGAGGGGCCAGTGCCGCAAGAGCGGCAGGTCCGTCTTTCGTGATCGGCAATTCAGTCTTTATTTACCGGAAAAAAATCGGCTGGTAACCAATTTCCCCTAGTTTTTCCGCCATGGCCCGCCGAATTTCCTTTGCCGCCCTGGTTGCGGCCCTGTTCGCATGCAGCCCCGTGCTTGGCGCGACGGTGGAGCTGAGCGTGACCGGAACGGACGGCAGGCCGGCCGAGAATGCGGTGGTGGAGCTTTCGCCGGTCGAGCCCGCGGCCGTGTTGCCGGCGACGCGCGTGCCCGCGGAGGGAATCATCGACCAGCGCGAAGAGACGTTCATTCCGCTGGTCACGATCGTTCGCAAGGGCGGGCACATCATCTTCACGAACAACGATACGACCATGCACCAGGTCTATTCGTTCTCGCCGATCAAGCAATTCGAATTCGAGATCGACGAGCGCCAGCATTCCGCTCCCGTGACGTTCGATCAAGCGGGCGTGGCCGCCATCGGCTGCAATATCCACGATCAGATGATCACCTATGTGTATGTCGCGACGACACCCTGGGCCGCATTGACGGATGCCGGCGGGCACGCGCATATCGATGCGCCGCCGGGGGTCTATCGCGCCGCGATCTGGGATCCCCAATCGGTGCCGGGTCGCGCGCCGCCGCCGCAAAATTTGGTTGTTGCAGAGAGCGGCGCGAAGTTGAGCATTGCCATTCCGCTTCTGGCCGGCGACATGCCCGGCAAGAAGCACATGCACATGCAAAGCTATTGAGGCGGATGTCATGAGCTTCCGCAACCGCCTCGCTTTGTTCCTGATCGCGACGCTGATCGCCGTCCAGGCGAGCACGGCGCTGTTCGCCTATGCCTATCTGCGCCACGATCTCATCGAGCGAGGCAAGCGCGAGTTGACCCAGGCGATGGTCGTGTTCCAGCGCCAACTCGATTTCCTGTCGGAACGCGTCACGGACGGCGTGGAGGTTCTCTCGCTCGACTACGCGCTCCGTTCGGCCATCGCGCGCAGCGATCGCGGCACGGAGCTTTCCGCATTGCGCAATCACGGCAACCGCATCGGCGCCACGCGCATGATCCTGGTGGACCTCGACGGCAACATCTCGGTCGATACGGCCGCGCCGGCTGGTCGGCGCGAAAAATTTCCGTTTGCTAGCCTTCTGTCTTCCGCCTCGGACGAAGGCACGGCGCTCGCCACGCTGGGCGGGCGGATCTTCTGGATCGTGGTCGTGCCGGTGCGCGCTCCCGTTCCCATCGCCTATATCGCGGCACTGATTCCGGTCGACGATGCGTTGCTGGAAAAATTCCGCGCGATTTCGTCCGCGCCGCATTCGATCGGATTGGCGACGTTGGGTGCGGGCAATCGATGGGTGCTCGCGGCCCATACGAGCAATCAGCCGAAAGGCGCGCGGCTGAATGTTGTTTCGGGCGCGCGCGGCGACGCCGCCAAGGTCACGACGCAGGGTGGCTACGACTATCTGACTGTCATGGCACCGCTCGTGACCGCGTACGGCAGCAAGCCGGTGGTCGCCGTGCTCAACTATCCTCTCAATCAAGCGCTTGCTGCCTATCTCGGCATCGTGACGCCCATGCTGATCGTGCTCGGTCTTGCGCTGCTCGTCGCGCTGGTGGGAGCCACGCTGATCGTGCGCCGGGTGGCCCGTCCGCTGGAAGCCCTGGCGGCCTCGGCCCGTCGCATCGCAGCCGGCGACTACACCCCGCCGGCGCGGATTGCGCAACGCGATGAGGTGGGCCATCTCACCGACGCGCTTATCAACATGACGGGCTCCATCGCCGAGCGCGAAAACGCGCTGCGCAACGCCGTCGAAGCGACCGAGATGGCGCGCGGCGAGGCGGTGCGCGCCAACGAAGCCAAATCGCAGTTTCTCGCCAATATGAGTCACGAGTTGCGCACGCCGCTGAACGCCATCGTCGGCTTCAGCGAAATGCTGGAACAGCAGGTGCTGGGTCCCGTCGGCGTGCCGCGCTATCTCGAATACGCGCGCGATATCCGCGCCAGCGGGAAACATCTTCTGCGCGAAGTGGAGAGCATGCTGGATCTGGCCGAAGCGGAGGCGCAGCGCTTTGCCATCGCACGCAGTCCCGTCAACCCCGGGATTATTCTGAAGGAATCCGGCGGTGTTCTGGCCTCCTATGCCGAAAAGCAGCGCGTGCACGTGACCTTGCCGCGCAGCCTCGACCAATGGCCGCAGATCGACGGCGATGCCCCGAAATTGCGGCAGGCATTTTCCAATCTGCTGCACAACGCGATCAAGTTCACGCCGCCGGGCGGGGCGGTGAGCGTCAAAGGCTTTATCGAAAACAGCCGCCTGACCATCCGCATCGAAGACACCGGCGTCGGCATCGAGCCGGACCTGCTTTGCGCCGTGGTGCGTCCCTTCCACCGTTTGCGTTCCGCGCTCGACGGCCAGCACCAAGGCGCGGGCCTCGGCTTGCCGTTCGCCAAGGTGGTGATCGAGCTGCATGGCGGATCGCTGACGCTCGATAGTGCGGTGGGCGTCGGAACCACAGTGTCGATCGACTTGCCGATTCAAGCCGGCACCATGTCCGAGGCAGCATAGAGCGATGCGCAAACTTCTCCCCGTGCTGTTTCTGCTGGCCGGCGTCGTGCCCGCTCACGCGATCGATTTCGAATTCGAGGGCTATGGCGATTTCAGGCTCGTACTTCCGGGCGATCAACGCTCCTGGCTCGACGGCGGCCTGGGCAAGCTGCGTTACGGCAGAGGCGATTCGAATTTTCAGTTCGCCGGCGCGGTGGGGCAGGGCACTGTCCTGTTGACGCCGGAACTGATGGCCGTCGCCGTCGTCCGCGTGGCGCCGACCGAGCAGCAATTTGTGGCGCCTTTGGAAGCTTATCTGCGCTATCGGCCGGTTTCGACGTCGCGTTGGCGCTGGTCGATCAAGGCCGGCGCATTCTTTGCGCCGCTCTCGCTGGAGAACAACGAGGTCGGCTGGTCGAGTTACTGGACCATCACGCCGTCCGCGATCAATTCCTGGTTCGGCGACGAATTGCGGACCATCGGCAGCGAAGGCAAACTGGAGTGGCGAACCGACGACGGCACGCTGGCATTGATCGGCGCCGTCTATGGCTGGAACGATCCGGCAGGCGTCATGCTCGCCGATCGCGGCTGGGCGATGGACGACCGGCCGACCGGCTTCTTCGACAAATTGCGCGATCCCGACGAAACCGTCACGCTCTTGGGCGGAACGCCGCCGGAAGACACTCCTATCTTCAAGGAGATCGACTCTCAGCCGGGCTGGTATGCGGGAGCGTCCTGGGAAGACACCGACCAATGGCACGCCGAGATTTTCCGCTACGACAACGAACAGAATCCCGCCGCGCGTTCGGATGGGACTTTTGCCTGGTACACCTCCTTCTGGGATGCGGGCCTGTCGAAGAAATTCGGCGACTTCACTGCACTGGCCCAAGGCGTGACGGGCCAAACGACCATTGCGCCTGCTCCGGGATTTTCGAGCGTGACGCAGTTCAACTCCGCCTATGCGCTGCTCGGCTGGGAAAAAGGCGACTGGCGGCTCGCGGCGCGCGCGGAGACATTCGATACGATCGGATATTTCGGCGAACACGGCCACGCCTTCACTGCGGCCGTGAGCTGGTTGCCGAAGGACTGGCTGCGCATCACCGCGGAATTGATTTCGCTCGATTCGACGCGCTCCGAACGCGCGCTCGAAGGTCTCAATCCCAACGAGCTGGAAAACCTCGCGCAGCTTTCGGTCCGCATCTATTTCTGATCGCGTCTCGCCTTGCGCTTCGTCGCGGGTGGTAGGGCCACAGTCCGTTCTTTGAGGTCCGAACCGCGTCAGTT
>JBEKDC010000313.1:0-4443 GCA_050014535.1 Rhizomicrobium sp. | reverse complement strand
GTCGCAGGCTCGGCCGGGAATGTGGGCGCGGCGGTTGCGGGCACGTATGGCAGCCTGACGCTGAACGCGAATGGCAGCTACACCTACAACGCCAGCAACACCTCCGCGATCAACAGTGCAGCCACGGGATCGCATCCCATCGACACGTTCACTTACACCGTGTCAGACGGCCATGGCGGAACGACGACCCAAACCATCAACATCTCGATCGATCGTCCGCCGGTCACGGTGACGGAAAGCGCCTCGGCGGTGGAAAGCGCATCGGCAACGGGAACGTCGGGCACCGGCGGCACGGGCGGTCTCGATGGCGACAGCGATGCGGACGGCGACACCCTGACGATTGCGACCGTTGCCGGCTCGGCTGGAAACGTGGGCGCGGCGGTTGCGGGCACGTATGGCAGCCTGACGCTGAACGCCAATGGCAGCTACACCTACAATGCCAGCAACACCTCCGCGATCAACAGTGCGACCACAGGATCGCACCCCGTGGACTCGTTCACGTACACCGTGTCGGACGGACATGGCGGAACCACGACACAAACCATCAACATCACGATCGATCGTCCGCCGGCCGTGGTGACGGAAAGCAACGCGGTCGTGGAAAGCGCTTCGGACTCGGGAACCGCAGGCACCGCCGGCACGGGTGGCCTCGCTGGCGACAGCGATCCGGATAGCGACAGCCTGACAATTTCGGCCGTCTCCGGTTCAGCCGGAAATGTTGGCGCGGCGGTTGCGGGCACGTATGGCAGCCTGACGCTGAACGCGAATGGCAGCTACACCTACAACGCCAGCAACACCTCCGCGATCAACAGTGCAGCGACGGGCTCGCATCCCGTCGACTCCTTCACTTACACCGTGTCGGACGGCCATGGAGGAACCACGACCCAAACCATCGACATCACGATCGATCGTCCGCCGACCGTGCAGACCCAATCGGAAACCGTTGTGGAATTCGGCACCTCGACCGGGACTTCCGGCACGGCCGGCACCGGTGCGCTCGATGGCGACAGCGATCCGGACGGCGACAGCCTGACGATCACGGCGGTCAAGAACGCGTCCGACGTTTCGGGCGTGCTCGGCAGCTCGCTCGACGGCACTTATGGCGTACTGGTGCTGAACGCGAACGGGAGTTACAGCTACACGGCAGAGAATTCTTCCGCCATCAATTCCGCCGCGACCGGTTCCCACCCCGTCGACAGCTTCACCGTTACGGTCGGCGACGGAAACGGCGGGACGACAACTGAGACGCTCAACTTCACAATCGACCGCTTGCCGACCGTCGGCGCCAGCGGAACAGCAACCTTCGACGGCGGCGGTTCGGCCGTGACACTGGATTCAGGCGCGACCGCAGCGGATGCTGACGGCGACAATCTCACCGGCGCAACCGTCACGATTGCGAGCGGGCTCCTGAGCGGCGACTCGCTCAATTTCACCACTCAGAATGGCATCAGCGGTTCCTACAACTCAGGCACCGGCGTGCTGACACTGACCGGCACCACATCTGCCGCGAACTATCAAACCGCATTGGATTCGATCACCTATAGCTTCACCGCCAACAGCGATCCCACCAATGGCGGCAGCGACACCAGCCGCACGATCCATTGGGTCGTGACGAGCGCCGCAGGCGTCAGTTCGGGCACGGGAACGAGCACGGTCGACACGGTTCATGTAGCGCCTACGGTCACAGCTTCGGGCACCGTGAGCTACACGGCCGGTGGCCCGGCTGCTGTGCTTGATGCGGGTTTGACGCTCGCCGATCCCGACAGCGGCGGCAATCTGACCGGCGCGACGATATCGTTGGGCGAAGGCGGCATTACCGGCGACACGCTGAACTTCACCAACCAGAACGGCATTTCCGGTTCTTACAGCGGTGGGACTCTGACGTTGTCCGGCACCGCCTCGATCGCCGACTACCAGGCAGCGCTGGAGTCGATCACCTACACCTTCACGCCGACCAGCGGAGATCCCACCGAAGGAGGAAGCGAACCCTCCCGCACCATAACGTGGACGGTTACCGACGGCGTCGATAACAGCGGCTTCGCAGCCCAATCGACGCTCGACGTTGCGCCGGATGTGGCGCCGGCGGTGTCGTCGCTGACGGGCTCGGCGACGTCGGGTGCGGACTTCGCCTCGGGGTACACCGCGACCATTACGCTCGACGTGAGCAAGGATGTGACGGTCGCCGGCGGCACGACGTTGTTGCTGAGCGACGGCGGAACGGCGACTTACTCTTCCGGTTCCGGCACGACGACACTGACGTTCACCTATGACGCGACCGATGCGCCGCAAGCGCTCACGGTCAGCTCAATCAGCGCCGGCAGCATCGAAGACAGCGCCGGCAAATCGCTTCCCATCGCGGGCACGGCGGTCAGCGGATATTCGGATGCCGTGACGGATTCGGCGGCGAACGTGGCCTCGAACTTCGGAAGTCTCGACTCTGCTGTGTCTTATATCTCTTCGATCACGCTGAACGACACCGGCACGCCCAATCTCGATCTGACGGCGTCCGAGATCGTCAACGATCAAACCCTGATCGGCAAGATCGTCAGTTCGTACCGCCTCATTGCCAACGATACCGCATCTGCAATCGGTGGCGCCTTCGATTCGCTCGAGACCTACGTCGCTACCATCTCGGCAGTGATCTTTACGGATAGCGGCACGCCGACACTCGATCTCACCCAGACGCAGGTCACCAACGACGCGTCGTTGCTGGCCAAGGTTCAGGGTCCGTACGATCTGCTTGTGTCGGATGTGACGGGGCATGCCTATACGTCCTATCAGAACGACTACAACGCCTCGGACACATTGACGGTGACGACCGACTTCAACACCAACGGGTCGGAAACGATTTACGGTTACGTCAGCGGTCTCACGCTTACGGGCACTTCGGCAGCCGACACGTTCTATCTGCAATCCGCACCCGATGTGACCGTGACCGGAGGATCCGGCAACGATATTTTCTTCTTCGGCAGCGGGTTCTCGACATCCGACCATGTCACAGGCGGCTCCGGAAGCAACACACTCGAGCTGGACGGCAACTATACCGGCGGACACTCGCTGACCATCACCTCCAGCATGATGAGCGATATCCAGATTCTGCATCTGGCAATGGGTCACAGCTACAACCTCACGCTCGATGCGGGAGTTATCACGACCGGCCAGACTTTGACGGTCGAGGCGGCCGAGCTCGTCTCGGGCAACACGCTGACTTTCAACGCTTCGGCGCTGACGGGCGGGAATCTGATCATCGATACCGACGGAGGCTCATTCAACCTGACGGGTGGCCCCGGCACCAACACGTTCAACGTCGGCGGCGACTTCACGGCGTCGGATGAGATCAATGGCGGGACGGGCACCAGTGCCGTTCACCTGGACGGCGATTATTCGAGCGGCCTGACCTTCAATGCCACCACGATGGTCAATGTTCAGACGCTCGATCTGGCGGCCGGATACAGCTACAACCTGACCTTGAATAACGCCACGGTCGGCAGCAGCACCCTGACGATCAACGCGGCCACCCTCGGCGTAGGCGACAGCCTGACGATCAATGGCTCGGCGGTGGACGACGGCAATCTCGTCGTCTATGCCGGCAGCGGCACGAGCTTCATCGAAGGCGGCCTGGGCGCCGACAAGCTTTACGCGGGCTCGGGAGCCGACACCTTCGCCTACGCGGCGGTGGGAGACTCGACCGGCCCAACCTTCGACACCGTCTCAGGCTTCAATACCAGTTCGGACATGTTCGATTTGATCGGCTCGCTGACAGGCGTCACTGCCGTCGATACGGCTGTCACGACCGGAACTCTGGGTCCGACGAACTTCAACACGGTTCTCCAGCACGATATCGGTGCGAGCCAGCTGCAGGCCGGCGGCGCGGTGTTGTTCACGCCGAGTTCGGGCGGATACCATGGCGACACGTTCCTCATCATCGACGAGAACGGCGTTGCGGGTTACCAGGCCGGCCAGGATCTCGTCATCGAACTCGCCCACGGCGTGAGCCTCTCGTCCTTGAGCGTCTCGAACTTCGAAACGGTCGGCTGAGCGCAACCGAATCGGGGAACTGCACGCAAACATCGGGCGAAGTACATTTCGCTTCGCCCGAAGGCGCCCGGTCGTGAGTTCGCGTTCGTCCGGCGAGGGCGGCACACTTGCGAGCGCCACAGCAGCGCGGGATAACCGGTCCATGCCGCCCGCGCCGCCGAAACAGCAAACGCCCAGCCTGCCACAGGCTCTCGAACTGGCCAGAGAGCTGCGCCGAAAGCGGCGGTTGCGCGAGGCCGAAGAAATTCTGCGGGGGCTTCTCCGGCTCGATGCAGCGCATGCCGGCGTGCTGCACGAGCTTGGAATGGTCTGCGCGCAATTACGGCGCCCCGCGGAGGCCGAGCCCCTCATCCGTCAGGCATTGGCGCTGGATCCTGGTTCGATCGCGGCGCGCGCCGATCTCGG
>JBEKDC010000312.1:0-4465 GCA_050014535.1 Rhizomicrobium sp. | reverse complement strand
GAGTGTGGAGATGATGAGATAGGTCCTGCGCATGGGCTTCGTCCTGCTTAGCGTCGGAATTCGTGAACAGCGATGTTATAGCAGTTTGGTTCGGTCGTTCGGGGTCCCGATACCCCGAACGCTGATTCACGGAAAACCGCGAGCCACCCCGCCTGTTTCTTGCCGAGTCAGCGCTATAGCCATTGCTCTGCATTGCGTTGCCGAACGACATTAAAGGTGTTGAATGCGAGCCGGGCTTTGAATGCCTCGATATTCGGGGCAAGTTCTCCCAGAGCGTGAGAGAGGTCTCGCTGCGAAATAGTCGAAACTGCGCCAACGATTACTTGGGCGAGTTTCAGGCGATCCGAAAAGTCAGCGAAATAGAGGCCTGTTTCTACGTCGCGGTCCTCCAATGTTAGAAAGCAGCGCATCTCAGCTTCGTAGCGCCTATGCGAGAATTTCGTGGAAAGAAACTTGAAGGCAGTTGCTTCATCGATGTTGCGTGGGTGCATCAATCGCTCTACTTCGACCGCCAGACGCTTTCCGGAATATTCCACTGGCGCGAGATGTTCATCCGGAACGTCGAAGCCAAGGCAGAGACCTGCATGCTTGGCCGCATAGTGACTCCAGTGCACCGGAGTGTTCCAGCGACGGCTAAAGCAGAGCAGCCCTCGTGTTTCCGCCAGTTGCTTCTTCATTTGCGCAAAGGCGTGGCGCAGCTCTGAGTTTGATAGGTTGATCGCCAAGAGTTCGAACGGGTCATTCAAGTCGTTGAGCGTCGCAATCTTCAATCGCCGCCGGCGAAGGTCATCCATTCCATATTGTGCGTTCACGAAGTGATACACACGCATCGCCAGCGACTATCGTTTGATATGGGGAATGTGACTTTCATGGCGCATTACTTCGTGCAGTTCTCTCAGTATCCGCGAACTACGACCTTCGGTCGGTGGTGGTTCTCGTCGTAAGATGGTTCGATCCGGTCAATAGCCTCTGTAACACGCAGTCCGGACGTGAGTTCAAAGCGAACCCGATGTGCATCAACTGATATAATTCGTCCTTCTGCGGATTCTCGGTAATCCGCTCCGACCACGGGCCTGTCATCGCCCAGTCGGCGGCGGATGGCGACGATGCTGATCATTTGATTTTTCAGCCGATGCAACTCCGCAACCTTGCCGTTTATCGATTCCACCATTTCTCGAAACATTTGTTCAGAGGCAACGTCCGACTGCGAACCCTTCCGCACGTAAGCGGGTCCGGAAAAATGCGGCCGCGCCCGGCTGGACTCGATTTCGATTGCAAGAACGGAACCGCCGTTTTCCGTAAGAACTGTGCTGCGAAAGGCGACGGGAGGATAGCAGTCACGAGAACAGATGTCGTTAACGGTTTTTTGCAACGAATCAGGTGCCGGAAGTGGATCGATCGCTCCTCCATCACGAACGCCAACAAACAAAATGGCAGTGCGACCCTCCGGCACGCTGTTAGCGAATGCAACTAACGTTTTGCGGATTTCTGCGCGGTTTACGCCTGCCGGCTTCCGCTCAACAAAATTGTCTTCCTGATTTGCGAGAGCATGATGAAGGGCTTCCGGCGTCACGGTATGGCTCGCGCTAGGTTCCAGCTTGCATATTACATGGAAATTAGAGTTTTTCCCTTTGCAAATGACGGTCCGCTTCTACCGCGCTCGCCCCGCTTCGTGGAGCAACTGCCTCGCTTTGGCTGCCAAGTTGGCGCGGACTCGGAGGAGTGGCATAGTGGTGTCGGGCGGAGGACATGGGGGCGGGGATGCGCTTTATACCGGCGGCACTTGCGGCGGTATTGCTGATCGGCGGTTGCGGAGCGATCGGGAATAGGGAAGGGCCCGAAAATGCCAGCGCGTCGCCCCCGCCATCGGAAGGCACGGTCGTCATTTCAACGGGTGCCGCGGCTCCTTGCTTTCAGGCTTCGACTTTTCTTGTCATCGCACCCCTGGGTCAAACCTATTTCCAAAATAAACTGCCATTCAATCATGTGCATTCCATCAGCGTGGACGTCTGGGCGGCGAAAAGCGATTTCAGCGACCACCAGGGGAATATCAGCGTGTTGAACCTGCCGGCCGGGGACTATGAAATGTACACATGGCTGGCCGGAAATTTCGTGCCCATACGAATCCCGTATGCCGAGTTCACGGTCGAAGCGGGGAAAGCCGTCTATATCGGCGAATATTATATGGATATCGCATGCAGGGCCAACACGCTTGGCGGTTTCAGAGATCGGGAAGACCGCGATTTGAGCTTCGTGCGACAGAAGAATCCTGCGTTTGCGTCGGTCGTCTTCGACAAGCGGATTGCGCGTTTCGTGGGGTATATCGTCGACAACAAGCAGTAGCGACGACGGCATTGCAGAATCCTTTTGAACCGCAATCGGGGAAGGCCGCCACATGACCGACAACGCCGCGCGCAACAAGAAGGCCGTCGTCGAGGCGTTGACGGACGCCTACGCAAAGCGCGACTTCGCCAAGCTCGAAAAATGGTTTGCGCCGGATTATATCCAGCACAATCCTTTCATCCCGGCCGGCCGCGACGGCTTGCGCGGCTACATCGAAAAATTGCCGGCCGAACGCCGATACGAGGCGGGAATCGGGTTGGCTGAGGGCGATATCGTGATGCTTCACGGCCGCTATTGCGGCGGCGACAGGAAAACCTTTATCGCGCTGGATATTTTCCGGTTCGAAGGCGACCGCGTCGTCGAGCATTGGGATGTGCTGCAGGAAGAAGTGCCGGTCGAGAAAACGGTCGCCGGCAATCCCATGTTCACGAAGCCTGGTGATCGGGGTCCGGCCCCCCTTCCGTCACGCGGCTGACGCCGCGCGCCACCTTCCCCCGCGAGGGCAGGGCTGTCCGGGGAAAGTTCAAGCATATTTGAGTTCCATCTGATCCGGGGAGAACCTGGGTCGGGGTTTGGAGGGGTTGACGGGCGGAGGTTTGTCGATCTGGTCGATGGGCCTGCGGGTGAAGAGGCGCTCCTTGAGCAGATCGGCGAAGCGGATGATGGGCATGGCGACGCAGCTTTCGCGTGCGGCGATGCGCAGAAGCACATAGGCAATCATGGCGGCGACGATCTGGAGTTGGATCGCGTTGTCGCTGCGTCCGAGGAACGATCCAATCTTCAGATGTTGCTTGATCCAACGGAACAGCAACTCGATCTGCCAGCGCTTCTTGTAGAGGGCTGCGATCTCCACGGCGGAGCGCTTAAAGTCGTTGGTGAGAAGTGTGATTTTTGCTCCCTCGTCGCGCCTGACGCGAATGCGGCGCATGGGAATGGCGAGCTTGGAATCGCCTTTGCTGACGAGCCTGACCTCGGCATCGTCGATGACGGTAAAGCCGTCGCCGTTGCGATTCTTGAGCGGCAACCAGCGGACGGCACGAAACCGCGCCGAAGCTTTCTGACGGGTCACGAACATGGCGCCGGCATCATGGATGCCAGTCCACCATTGGTATTTGCAATAGGCTTTGTCGAACACATAGGTGTGTCCCGTCTCGATGCAGACCTGCTCGCCTATCGCCACATCGTTGACGTTGGCATGGGTGATGACGATGTCCACCGGATTGTCGCACACCGGATCGTAGACGACGTGCAGCTTGAGGCCCCGGATACGACCGTTCCACTTGGCCCATTTGATGAGTCGGCCGAGCGGAACCGGAGAGGAATCGATCAGCCGCAGCATCTCTTGGCCCTCGCGCTTCACCATCCGGTCGGCCAGACAGGAGAGCATCGAAAACGTCTCGGTGAAGACCGCCAGCGGGCGACGCCGATTGGCGTCCGACAGCGTCGAGCGCTTCACCTCGCCGACTCCGAGATGGTAGTGATGGTGCGAATTGGCGTTCCACACCGCTTCCAGCCCGCGCAGGCCTCCCACGCCCGAAAGCTGAGCGTAAATCAGCACCAGCAGGTGGTCCCAGCTGTCGAACTCCTTGTCGTAGGCATTGCCCTTGTGGCTATCCACAACCCCGTCGAACCGACGGCGCACAATCGGTTTGAGCAAGTGCCCAAAAATGCTATCGCTGTACCGCATGCTCGGCCTCTCTTCTTTCTGAGTCTCGACAACCAGAAAGTAGCCGCTTCACACAGCATTGGCCGGGCATGCACCCGCGTCACAGTGAATCGTTCCCCGGACAGCCCTGCCGTTCACGGGGGAAGTGGCGCGCGAAGCGCGTCGAAGGGGGCCGACGGCGCGCTGCCCCCTCCGTCTCGCGCGCTATAGCGCGCGATCCACCTCCCCCGCTTCGCGTGGGAGGAAAACCGAAAGCGAATTGCACGCACGACGTCGCTCGTCTGCATCGTGCCAAAGTTCCTTCCTGTTATTTTCCTGTTTAACAGGAGAGAACGGCGAGCGAGAGTCGAACGAAGCGCCTCTCTGTTTTCTTCCCCCGTTTACGGGGGAAGTGGCGCGCGAAGCGCGTCGAAGGGGGCCGACGGCGCGCTGCCCCCTCCGTCTCGCGCGCGATAG
>JBEKDC010000311.1:0-5053 GCA_050014535.1 Rhizomicrobium sp. | reverse complement strand
AACACGGAGAAATGTTTGGTGCGCGAACGCGCGCAAAAAAAACGAAGCTCCTCGCCTACAAAGATCTCGTCTCCGCGACCTCCGCGCCTCCGCGTGAATCGACTTTCACTTCCTGCACGACGGATCGCCTTCCTTGCAATCGAGCAGCGCTTTGAGCTCCCGGATGCGCGCGTCCGTTTTCTGCTGCAGGCAATTGTCCATCTCCATGGGCCAGATCGAGCCGCCATCCTGCTGCGGACCGATCTCCCAGGCGCATTCCTTGTCGCGATAGGCGACCCAGGCGCGCTCGAGATCTTTCAGCCCGTTTTTCGACGCATCGTCCGCCTGCTGCGACATCAGATTTCGATAGACCCGATTCAACTCCACATTCGCTGCGTCGAGGTTGGCGCCTGCGCAGAGATTCATATCCATTTGCACCATCTCCTTGCCGCAGTCCCGGGTTTTGTAGAGCGGCGCGTCGTTGGCGAGCGCGCCGCCCGCTACCCCGCACAGCACAAGCCCGGCAATCGTCGAATATCGCATGATCCCCTCCCCGTCGGCGGAAGCCGCTCGGGAAACCCTACGCCGTCGCGGCCTTTCCTGCGAGCTTGACTTGGGCCTGCGGCGGATCGCCAAATGCGCCCGAATTTCAGGATTGGAACGCACATGCCCGACGCACCTCTTGTATCGCCCAAAGGCTTTTCGCATCTCGCGATCCGCGTGACCGATCTCGACCGTTCGGTCGAGTTCTATTCGCGCGTGCTGGGCTTCGATGTGTTTGACGATTTGCGCGACGATCCGCGCCTGCCGCGCGTGTTCGGCACGATCGGCGGCACCGCCGTGGAACTTGTGAAGACGACAGCGTCGGGACCCGCGGCACCGGCGGACGGCGCGGGCAACCCTCCCGGTCTCGCGGCATTCGCCTTCGCCGTCGAAGACATGGACGCGACCTTCGCGGCGCTGAAGGCGCAAGGTCTCGCGACGGGCGATGCCGCGCAGGAAATGGGGCGCGCGAAGCTCGCATGGGTGCGCGATCCCGACGGAACGATGTTCGAACTGATCGAATTGCCCCGCAAGGCGGCTTCGATGGCGGAGCTTGCGCCGCGGTTCAAAGCACGCCGCGCCGCAGGCAGCGGCTGATCGATCTCCGATGGAGCAGAAATTGGCACAACAGGCTTTCGACAGCGCGATCGAAGATCTCGGCGCCGCAATTGCGGGTCCATGGCGCTCGCCGCGCCAGATGCTGCAGGCGCAGACTTACGACAAGCACACCTCGATTCACGACGAGGCAACCGCTGCGAAGCTGGGCTTCAAAGGCGCGGCCATCGAAGGCCCCACGCATTTCAGCCAGTTCGCTCCTCTTGGCGCGGCGCTATGGGGCAAGAGATGGTTCCAGGAAGGCTGCTTGTCCGCGCATTACCGCAACATGGTGATTGAAGGCGAAAAAGTCCGCGCCTTCATGGCCAAGCCCGGCGAAGACCCGAATCTCGTGGCGATCTGGGCGCAGAAGGAAGACGGCACGGAAGTTCTCAAGGGCACGGCATCGGTCGGCAGCAAGCATGGCCCAACCGCACTCGAACAAAGACTCGCGACACTGCCGCCGCTGGAAAAGCCGGTCATCCTGCATGACGTGAAGATCGGCATGAAGCTCAAGCGCCATCCCGTGCGCATGGCGATCGACCAGAACATGGGCGCGCTCTATCCGTTCTCGCTGCGCGAAAAGCTCGCGAAAATCACCGAGCCTTCGCCCTGGTACGATCCCGAGCTTGCCGAGAGTTCGCCGTTCAGCCGCGCGATCATACCCGTCGAGATGATCAGCGTGCTGGGCTACTACAGTTCGCAAGGCGACCGGCTGCCGACGCGTGGACCCGCCATCGGCCTGTTCGCCGACCAGGAAATTCGCCTCATCCATGGCCCGCTTTACGTCGGCCAGCCTTACGAAGTGGAGCGCGAAGTCGTGGCGCTCAGCGGCAGCCGGCGCACCGAGAGCGTGTGGATACGCACGAATTTTTTCGCGGCGGGCTCGAATGAGGTGCTGGCGACCATGCTGCTCAACAGCGCCAGCCTGATCGATTCCTATGCGCGCTATACCGAAGAACGCGCGGTGCTTTGGCCGGGGTAAAGCGCTACGTCGCGCCGATTACTATCCCGCGCCGGAGCGGACGGCCGAGCGGACCCGCGATTCGTTGAGCCTATTGCAGACGAAGACAATCATCCAAGGCGAGGCCGGGGGCTACGGTGGGCATACGGATTTCGTGCCGGTTGCTGGCGCACCCGGCGCCATGCCGCTCGGCAAATCCCGCCTAAAATGGAAATGAGGAGAGCAGTCATGAAACCCCACACCATCGTGTTCGCACTTGTTCTCTGCACGACACAGGCACGATCCGCCGATCACCTGGAACCAGCCGCTGAAACAGTGGCGGGCTACGAATCCGGCGTGATTGAAGTGTTGAAAGACGCGTTTACCGATGACGTCCAGGTGCGCGCGATTGTGGAACCATCGTTTGAAAAGGAGTTCGCGGTAGGCACAAAGGAAAGCGACGGGGTATTTCGGATCTATTTTGTGCGCGCTTCGCAGCAGGTCTGGAGCAACCTTCTGAACAAGGAGCCAACAAAGAACATCGGAAGCGAAATTTGCGAAATGGAAATTCCGGCCGATCTCGGACGACGGATCGATCTTGTCTGGGACGGAATGCTGCGCCAGACGCGGCCGAATGAGTCACCCACCTACGGGCTCGACGGTGACAACTATTATTTTTCCAAAGACGTGGACGGAAAATTGGCAATCGGCGAGATGTGGAGCCCGCCGGACGATTCCAAGCCCGGCAAACTCGTCGACATCGTATACACAATGCGCGATCTCTGCACGAAGAAAGACGAAGCATTGGCGACCAAACTCAACGAGCAGGTTGATGATCTTCTCGCGCGATTGGCCCTGCCGCCGTCAGACCTCAGCGGTGTAAAGAGATGAAGCCGATCATCGGTGCGGCACTTGTTATAGATCGTTTGCAGTTGGCCTGCCAGCCGAAGCTGCGCGAGCCCGTCAACAGCCCTCCTACGCTCTTACGAGCTTCGGAGGGCAGCCTTCGCTGCTGCGCAGCGTAGGCTGGAGCGGGCGAAGGGAATCGAACCCTCGTCAGTAACTTGGGAAGCTACAGCTCTACCATTGAGCTACGCCCGCGCGCGAGGTCTTGGATAGCATGCGAAGCGGCCAATGGGAAAGTCCGGCCAGCCGCTCACGTCACCTTCACCCGGCGGTGGAATTCCGGCCTGTCCCACAGCCGTCCGTCCATGATGCGGCGCAGGACCGTGACTGCGTCCCACAATTCGGCATAGCCCAGATAGAGTGGCGTGAAGCCGAAGCGGACGATGTCGGGCGCGCGGAAATCTCCGATGACGTTATGCGCGGTGAGGCATTGGATGATCGGCCAGCCGTGCTCATGCGCGAAGCAGATCTGGCTGCCGCGCTGCGCTGGATCTTTCGGCGACACGAGGCTGAAGCCGTGGCCTGCCAACTCCCGGTCCATCAGCGCCGCGAAGATATCGGCCTGGCGCAGCGATTTCGCGCGCAGCTCCTCGAGCGGCGCCTCCAGCATGAGATCGACGCCGACCTCGAGTGCCGCGAGGCTCAACACCGGCGGCGTGCCGACCGCCGCGCGCGCAATGCCTTCCGCCGGGCGGAACGAGCCCTCGAAGGCGAACGGCGCGGCATGGCCGAACCAGCCCGACAAGGCAGGCGCGACGCGATCCTGATGGCGCTTCGCGATGGTGAGAAACGCCGGCGCGCCGGGCCCACCATTGAGGAATTTGTAGCCGCAGCCGACCGCGAAATCTGCGCCGACCCCGGAAAGATCGATCGGCATCGCGCCCGCCGAATGCGCGAGGTCCCAAATGACCAGCGCACCTTTGGCATGCGCGGCTTCCGTGATCTTCGCCATGTCGTACATGCGGCCCGTGCGATAGCTCACATGGGTGAGGAGCACGCAGGCGACTTCGTCGTCGATGACCGCGGGAAACTCCTCGGGCGCCGCCACCTTCAGCACATGGCCCCGGCCCAAATTCCGGATCAATCCTTCCACGACATAGAGATCGGTCGGGAAATTCTCGCGCTCGGACAATATCGTGCGGCGCGACGGATTGAGCGCGAGCGCCGCCGACAGCGCCTTGAACAGGTTGACCGACGTGGAGTCGGCGACGATCGTTTCGCCTTCGCCGGCACCGATCAACCGTCCGATTTTGGCCCCCACACTCATCTGCAGATCGATCCAGCCATGAATGTTCCAGCTGCGGATCAGGTCCCGGCCCCATTCCTCTTCGACCACTTCGCGGATGCGATAGATCGTGCCTTCGGGCAGAAAGAAGCGATCGCGGAACGGCCGCAGGGGATCTTCGCGGTCAAGCGCTTCGAGATCGGCGCGGGCGATGTGTGCGGTCAAGCGATCGGGACTTTCACGGATAGGCAAAGTCAATCTAGCAGAATTCCCTATGATCACAGCCCCGTTGCGGGGAGACGCGCGCAGGATTTGTCGAGCGGACAGGCAATGCAATTGGGTGCGGAGCGTTTGCACAGAGCCTGACCGTGCGCGCGCAGAACGACATAGGCCTCGATCAACCAGTCGCGTTCCATCGTGCCTTGCTCCGCCAGAGCCGCGACCGCCGCTTTGTAGCTGGCCGTGTAGGACGATTGCTGCGGCGCGAATCCCAGGCGCACCAGCACGCGCAATCCGTTCGATTCCAGCGCCGGCTGCACGCTGACGCCTGAGAACAGCAAAATCTTGTCCGCGCCGGGATCGGCGATGCCGGGAAATTTCTTCAAGAGCGTGCGTGCCTTGGGTAGCGGCAGCGATTTGAGCGCGGCCAAAAGGCCGCTATCGCATTCGCGCGCGATCGCCGCAATGTTCTTGAGCCGCGAGACGCGTGTTCCGGGATTCATGCCGCCGCGCTTGGCGATGTCGAGCAGCACGCTGCCCTCCGCCCGCATGATCTTGTCCGCGTCGAGACCCACGCGGGTGCGGAACTCTTCGAACAGTTCGGCCCTGCGTGTGTCGTCGATCAGATAGCCGATATTGTCCCA
>JBEKDC010000310.1:0-4487 GCA_050014535.1 Rhizomicrobium sp. | reverse complement strand
CAAGGCTACGGCGGACATAAGCTGTGAATTGACCCGCCGAAGCTTCAGCGTTGGCGGGCCGTCTCAGCGGCGCTACGCGCCGATGATCCACCTCCCCCGCTTTTCGCGGGGGAGGAAATCCGTGGGTCGGATTACTTCGCCTATGCCCCGCCGAGATAATCCATCTTGCCGATTGTGATGCCCTTGTGGCGCAGCAGGCCGTAAGCCGTCGTCAGGTGGAAATAGAAATTCGGCAGTGCGAAATTGGTGAGGAAATCGCGACCCGTGAATTTCATTTCGCCTTGGGGGAATTTCATCGTCACCGTGCGGTCTTCCGCGCCTTCGATCTGTTCGCGCTTGAAGCTCTTGAGATACTCGACGGTCTTGGCGATGCGCGCCTGAAGTTCGGCGAATGTCGTCTCGGTATCCGGAAAGCTCGGCGGCTCGACGGCCGCGAGACGCGCGGCAGCACCCTTCGCGCCGTCGCTTGCGATCTGGATCTGGCGCGTGAACGGATGCATGTCGGGTGCGAGCCGCGCTTCGAGCAGCGTGGACAATTCGATGTGCTCGTCTTTCGCCTGGGCGACGGCCTTGGCGATGATCTTCGAAAGATTCTCGAGACCGCGGATGAACGGCGTAATCGAGGCGTCATAGATGGAATAGGCCATGGGCTCACCTTTTTGGGTTGCGGAAGCGGAAGAGAACGCCTCCTTGCGGCCCCGATCAAGTGTGCATTCCGCTTGGCGCGTCCGCGCGGATCGAATAAACAAAGGCGCGTAAAACCCCGTCCGCAAAAGGCCATTCCATGACCGACATTTTGCCCGACCGCCTCTCGGCCAACCCCAAAAGCCCCTTTCACAACGAGGAGTTATTGGCCCGCGGCGTGGGCATCCGCTTCAACGGCCAGGAGAAGACGAATGTCGAGGAATATTGCATCAGCGAAGGCTGGGTGCGCGTGGCCGCCGGCAAAACCGTCGACCGCCACGGCAACCCGATGACTATCAAGCTAAAGGGCACGGTGGAGGCGTATATCCGGGAGAAAGGGTGAGGGAGATTTGTAAGTGCGAATTTATTCTTATCCCAACCCCATAAGTGTCATGACCCGCGAATGCGGGTCACCCAGGTGACGCGTCATTGAATCTGAAGGAAGAGCAGAGAACTGTACCTCACCTGCACGATTGACAAACTTCACCTGGGCGGCCCGCTTTCGCGGGCCGTGACAACGATAGGGGTAGAGCGAAGCGAGCTAAATGGCAGTAGAAATTTCTACGCCGCCTTCGGCCGTCCCGTCTTGCGTGGACGAAAATGCGCCGCGAGCAGCGACGGCTCGCTTTCCATCATGCGGCACGCGATCGCCGCGGCGACCGGAATCTCGCGGCCGCGCCGCCAGTTCTTGATAGTATTGAGACTGACACCAAGCGCATCCGCCGCTTCCTGGTTGGAAAGCTTCATGCGCTCCTGCCACTGCGCGAAATCTTGTGCCGCGAAAGGACGCTGCTCATCGGCCGCGCGCAGCAAAGTCCCCGCCGCAATACCGATATCGCCCGGCCAACCGACAGCCGCACCCCAATCGATCACCTTGGCCTTCGCGAATACGCGTTCGTCTTGCAACGCCGCGAGCCCCTGAAAGCGCGAAATGAAACCCGCCAAATCCACTTCGCGCCATCCCGCATTCTTCAGCTTGAACCGAAGCACGCGACCCGTGTCCATCGCTTCCACCTTGGCGAGTTTGGGCAATACCTGAACCATTTCGTTCTCCAAACCGATCACACCGGCGGCAACTGGAATTCGCGCCACTTTCCCAGGAGAAAAATCTGTCGCTTTGCCGCCCATTCGAGAGCCGCGTCCAGCACGCGCTTCTCCACTTCGCCTGCCATAGCCGTCAATGTCGCGATCTCGATCTGCACTTCCTGTCCCGTTCTTGTCACGATATGAAAATGCGGCGGATTGTGATCGCCGAAATACATCGTGATCTTCCAGGACTTCCGGTCCAGCAAGGTCGGCATCGAGGCCCTCTTGTCGAGTAATATAGGGCAATTATTGCCCTATGGCAAGCGCCCAGGTACTTGCGAGCGCGGTAGATTGGCAGACGCGTCTGGCCATTTTGTGCGTTTGAGGCCATGTCGTTGGCCACTTCGTCCTATCAACATTGATCATCGCGTGAACGCGCAAGCGCTTTGGGATAGGATGCTCGTCCAGAGGCGTTTATTGAGGTGAAGGAGCAACCACGATGGCAGCTGAATTAATGAACAAATCGGAGATTGATAGGCTGCTAAGAGACTCGCCGATCATTGTGGGTTTCAAATGGGCGGATCGATCTAGCTCCGACTCGCCGGCGCAGCGCGCGTCGCTAGACCTTACGATCGGCGGCATCTTTGTTCCGGGAGCCAAGAGCGGCCATATGGGAAGTGTTCATATGCCGCGCACCAATATTTGCCTGGAACAAGGTCGTACGGCCGTTGTTCAAACTGCTGAAGAGATTGCCCTGCCAAAGGGTATTAGCGCAATCGGCTTTCCGCCCTCGACAAAGATATCGCTGCCCGGACTACTGACGACCAATCCCGGAATCATTGATCCGGGGTTCCGGGGAAAATTACAACTGACCGTCATCAACATGGGAAGTGATCCGTTTCCGCTCAAGTCCGGGGATCGAATAATGAGGTTATTGCTGTTCCGTGATCCTGCGGTTAGCGATCCGCCAGATCCACCGCCAGATAGTCCGCTGACTGAGGAACTTCTATCTCGGTTGTCGCCCGATTTTCTGAATGTGAGTGAGCGTGCACGACTGGCAGCGAAGCGCGAGGTTGACGAAAGCGGATTGGGAATTAAGAAATGGCAGGTCTGGACTTCGCTCAGCGCGGCGATCCTCGTAGCCGTGCTTGCGTTTGCAGGAAACTATATCACTGAGCAGGATCGAATTGAGTTGAATCGAGAAGAATTGCTCGAGAAAATACAAAATGTGCATGCGGATGTCTCTAGGCTGGATGCCGAGGTGAATCCAGCATCCGGAGTGAAGGCATTGCGCGATTTGAATGACAGAGTGGCGCGGATAGAAGCACGTCTCAGCCCGTCTCCTCAACCACAGGGAAAACCGTAAGATTATGCGGCCAAGTTTGACCATATTAGCGCGCCCGACGCTGACAGAAGGCATCGAGAACTGGATAGCGGCCAAAGGATTCTGTTGGATCGAGGATGCGCCTGGAATGCCTGCAGAACGGTTAGTCGAATTTTCTGGGCGAATCTGCTACATGTCATTCTACTCAAAGAACTCGAAGCAATATCGTACGACCAATCGCTCTTTTATCGAAAATTTGATCGTACAGGGACATGAGAGCGTATTCGAACACGTCGCGTGGACCGTTCTTTTGGACGGCGTTTCTCGCGCATTCACACACCAAATGGTGCGACATCGAATTGGTTTTTCTTTTAGCCAACTATCCCAACAGTATCACGATGAATCCGAAGTGTCTTTTGTAGAGCCTCCAGGTCTTGTGCGCTCACTTGAAGCATTAACTGCGTGGCATGAAGCAACCGAAGCAGCGCGAAAGGCCTACGCGATCATCAAAGCAAAATTTCCGGAAGATCCTGTTTTGTCTTCCGAACGGGAGACGAATCGACGCGTTCGCTCTGCATCTAGGAGCGTATTGCCCAATGCAGCGATCTCGACAATCGTGGTTACGGCAAATGCGCGCGCAATTCGGCATTTCTTGCGTCTTCGAGGCGCGAATGAGGGTGATTCTGAGATGCGGGCAGTATCGACGCTTTTCTATGAAATGCTGAAGATAGAGGCACCGGGCCTCGTTGCTGATTTTGAATGCCGCCCAGGAAATGATGGTAGTCCGATCATAGTTGTTTGCCCGCTAAAACACGAGCCGCCGAAAGAGACTGGATCGAGTTAGCCGTCGACGTTATCCTTGCAGCCGCCAATCAAAAAGGGCCGGAGTTTCCTCCGGCCCTTTCGTATTTGAGGCTTGCTGGATCGCCCGGCTTGGCTCCTTCGGAGCTTCGCCGGGTTAATCCGTCGGCGCTTTCGCGCCGGCGAATTAAAAGTCCATGTCGCCCATGCCGCCGCCCATGCCGCCGCCGCCCATGCCGCCGCCGGGTGCGCCGGATTCGCGCTTCGGACGATCGGCGACCATTGCTTCGGTCGTGATCAGGAGCGACGCAACGGAGGCTGCATTCTGCAACGCGATGCGAACCACCTTCGTCGGATCGACGATGCCCTTCTCGATGAAGTCGCCGAACGCTTCGCCCTGCGCATCGTAGCCATAGGTGCCCGATTTCTGCTCGAGCAGCTTGCCCACGATGATCGAGGCTTCGACGCCGGCGTTCTCGACGATCTGGCGGATCGGCGCTTGAATCGCCTTGCGCACGATCGCGATGCCCTGCGTCTGGTCTTCGTTTTCGCCCGTCAGGCCCTGAAGCGCCTTGGTGGCATAAAGAAGCGCCGTGCCGCCGCCCGGAACGATGCCTTCTTCGACGGCCGCCTTGGTGGCGTTGAGCGCGTC
>JBEKDC010000309.1:0-4551 GCA_050014535.1 Rhizomicrobium sp. | reverse complement strand
TTGGTCGATGACGCTTCCAGTGCGAGCGATGGATTGGATTTGGCGTGCGTGTCCAGTCTGTAAAGATCGATGCTGGCCCCTCCCCATCCGCCACTGGAAATCACATAGGATCGTCCTGCATCGTCCTGAAAATAGGATTCGCCGCACCAGCAGCTGCCGGGATATTGGGTGTTTGCGCCGTCCCGGTTTTTACCCAGATCGTCCGCGTCCAACAGGTACAGAACACCGGCTTTGCCGAGCGCTGCGGACAGATCAGGCATCGAACCGGTCTGCGGCGGCAACAGCAGCACGCCGCCTGAACCGAAATCGCCATCTTCGGCATCGAGCGCCTCAACGTCGTTGTAACCCGGCGGCGGAGAAAAATGATTTTCGACTTTGGCGAGATCCGGAGAAAGCTCCACCACGCTCTCGGACAGGTTCGTGACCGGGTTATACGTCGTGGCGCTCGGGTCTGTGTTGCCCGTTGCGAAGAAAATGTCGCCTGCGGGATTGGCCGCGAGCCCATATCCCGACATCCAGATCGAGGTGAGGAAGAAATTGTCGGGCGATTTGTTGAGCCTGTTGTTCAGGTGATTGGCCGGTAGCGGCTTGAGCGTATTCGTTTTCCAGCCCAGCACCCAGCCCCGCGATGAGTTCGCATTGTAATCGCAGAAGCTCGCGAAGCCCGCATAGACGTTGCCGTTGGACAGGAGGAGAGCCGCGCGCTGACGGCTGGACGTCGGATCGAAGCTGTAGGTCTGGCCTTTCATCAGCGCCGCCGAAGCGGTGATGACGACCGACGGCACCTTGTCCGTCAGCGTCGACAGGTCGAGCGCGTGGATACGAAAGGTCTGATTCCCGTTCTCCATCGTGTAGGTGATGACATACATCGTGCTCGTCGTGGGATCGATCACGGGCGTGGAATTGATGCCGACATTGGGGCCGTTGTTGTTGCACCAGCCGGGCAGCGACTGGTAGAACACCGGCGATCCCAGATTGACATCCAGCAGAACGGCGCCGCTTGTCGCATCGATGGCGTAGACGCTGTTGCTTTCGGTCGCCACGTAAACGACGTTGTGGGTGCCCTGCCCCGAGATCGCTTGGTTCTCCACGACCAGCGGCTGCGCGTCGACCTGGTCGTCGAGCGCGACCGACTGCAGGAGATTGAACGTCCCCCCGCCGACCTTTTTCGGCGTGAGAATGGTCTCCGAATTGTTCCAGCCGGTGCGGTAATTGTCGTTGTGATAGGTCGTCACGCTGACGCTCGTGGGAGCGGCCGTTGCCGCGCCGAACGCGAGCAGGGAAACCACTGCGCCGATCAAGACCGCAGGCAATATTGTGACAATTCGATTCGAATGCATGGGATTCGTGCCCCGTTCAACGCCACCGACGCCATGATGCGCGCTCGGGATTCGCAAGTCCATACGGGCGGCGGCGAAGCAAGCGGGATTTCGCCGGGAAGGCACTTAACGCGTTACGACTACGCTGCCGCAACTCTGCGCGACAAGCCGGCTGGAAGGCGCCAGCCGAGAATCGATCGGCGCTCGCGATGTGCGGCTCGAGAAACCCCGATTGCGGCAGACATCTGCACTTCGGCCAACCGGCGCCGGCGCTCGTCCTGGGAAATGGTGTTCACGCTGCCGATCAAAATGGTTTCTCCGACGTGCAGCCCCGCCATCGAGAACGTGTTGCGATGTTCAAGCGGCCTGCTATGCCTGTCGTGGCGCGGGCGATAGAGAATGGCCGGCATATCCATTGTCGTGATGAGATGGGCCGTGGGCCATTCCGCCTCTTTCGCAACCGCTGCGAAGAGTTCCTGCAAGGCGGGAGGCGCCGCACCGAGCCACAGCGGAAAGACGATCGCAAGATGGTCGGCGCCACGGATGCGTTCGACCGCCTGCGCTGTCGTAATGCGACCGACATCGAGGCGTTCGGCGGACCATCCGCGGGACCGGGCGCCCGCGACATAGGCTTCGCAGAGCGCCGCGCAATACCGTCGCGCACCCGGATCGGGATGACCATTCACGACAAGACATCTCTCGGTCACGCGCAACTCCGCATCGCAGGCGACCGCGATTGTGGAGCGGGCAGATGATCGAACGGTTACCGGGCCATGGATCGGGGCATGAGGATTACTACGCAGTCGCCGCGGCGCGGCGGGCATCTCCGTCTAAAAAGCCGGACGGGGAAGAGCCGATCGCTACAAGGTCATCCGCAATCCCGCCACCAGCGTTTGCATGTTCCAGTTGCCGGAAAGATTCGCGGTATAGTCGAAATAGAACGTGTACCCGGCGTTGTCGATCCGCAGCTCCGGGGCCACGACCAGGCTGCCCCGGCTGAATTGCAGACGGTCGGCCGTAAAGGCCGTCGAGTCCGCCGCGACGAGGTCGACGATGGGGTTGCGGTCTCCCGTTTCGTAGTCGTAGCCGATGCGCATGGACGGCGTGATCATGTTCTCGCTATCGGCCCAGAAGCTGCCGCCCATGTTGAGATCGGCGTACGGATCGATCGCGGTGAAGTTGGCGCGGCTGCCCGACACTGCGAAGGCCGCGAGCGCGCCCGTGGCTTGTTCGGAAAATCCCGCTTGGTCGAACGATCCCGCACGCACGCCCGCTTCCGGCGTCATGAATATGTGCGCGAGCCTGAACGGAACGGACATGTTGAAACCGCCGTCGAATTCGTTGCCGAGATGGGATTCCGAAACCACGCCGACGCCCGTTTCGCGCTCCGTCGAGCTGTGGTCGCGGCCATAGGCCGCGACTTCCGTGAAGTCGACGTGATAAACGGACTGCATCGAGGACAGCCCCGCCCGTAACACGTCTTCGCTGCCCTCGCCGCCCAGACCGTCGTGCAGCGAAGACTGATCGTAGCCGAACGCGGCGCTGATGCTGACATTGTGCGTGATGGCGGTGTCGAAGCCTCCGAGAGCACCGCTGGTATCGCTGTGGAAGCCGGGGGTCGCACCTTCGTTGCCGGCCGTCAGCAGCGAACCCACACCCTGCACCCAGAATCCGTCGCCGCAGGAAGGTTGCGGCCGAAAGGCTGTGGCGCTCGATGGGAGGGAAGCCTGACAGTTCGCCAGCATGTCGACGGTGCGCTGGGCGCCCAATGCGAGGATCGAATTCTGGCTGCTGAACAGCGAGTCATCGAGCGGTTGCACGATCGCCGACGAAGTCAGCGCAAAGGTCGCGGCATCGGGTGTGTAGAGGAGCGTGCTTGTGAGGCTTGCCGGCGCACCCTGCTGGACAACGGTTGCGAATTTGCCGCTCACGCCGTCCGCGGCCGTCACAATGTTATAGGCGGCGGGTGTATAGCTGCCCGGCGCATATACAAAGGTGGCAGTGCCGCCAAGTGTTGCACTGCCGTTGACATTCAGAGCGGAGGCCGACGTCGGCGTCACCGCGATCACGAGATTGCCAGTTGCGCTTTGCGTGTAATTGCCGCCGACGGTCAGCCCGCCCGACCCTCCCCCCGGCTGAACGGTGCCGTTATTGGTGAGCGCGCCGCCGATGGTGCCGTAGCCGCCCAATGTGGCGCCTTGCTCGACCTGCGCGCTGCCCGCGATGGATGCAGTCGGCGTGCTCAGATCGCCGATCATCAGCGTGCCCGATTCCACATCGGTGAGCCCGGTATAGGTTTCGGCGGCGTCGAGGGTCACCGTTCCGGGACCGTTTTGCGTCACGGTGCCGGTGCCGCCGATAACATTGGTCAGTGTGACGCTGCCGCCTTCCGCAAACACAAGCGCGCCGTTGTCGGTGACGGGACCGGTGCCCAGCGTGCCGGTATTCGTGCCGTCGCCCAGCTGAAGGGTGCCCGCCGAGATCGTGGTGCCGCCGCTATAGCCATTTGCCTGGTTGATGATGAGCGTTCCGGGGCCGTCTTGGGTGATGCTGCCTGTCCCGGTGACGACATTGGCGAACGTGACCGGCGTACCTTCCGCAAATGCGAGGCTGCCGTCATCGGTCACGGCGCCCGTGCCCAGCGTGCCGTTGTTGACGCCATCGCCCAGCTGGATCGTCCCGGCCGTAATGGTGGTGCCGCCGGTATATGTGTTGACGGTGTTGAGCGTCACGGTACCGGGCCCGTTCTGGGTGACGGTGCCCGTGCCCGAGATGGCATTGGAAAGCGTGATCGCGTTTCCTTCCGCGAACACGAGGCTCGCATCGTTCGCGATGGGTCCCGTGCCGGCCGTGCCGTTGTTGATGCCGTCGCCCAGCTGAAGGACGCCGCCGGAGATGGTCGTGCCGCCGCTATAGGTGCTGGCCGTTCCGCCGAGAATGAGCGTTCCGGTGCCGACCTTCACCAACTGGCCGCCGGTCGCGATGGTGCCGATGGCGCAGGTGACGCTCGCGGTGCAGTCGTCGATGGCGCCGCTATATTCGGTGCTGAAATTGTTGGCGCCGACGGTCAACTGCGTCGAGCCCAAGAGGATCGTTCCGGATCCCTGGATGGAGCCCACCGCCGTCTGGCTGTTGGAGCTGGGGCCGGTGTCGGTCGAGAAATCGACGACGCCGTTGGTGCCGATGATCATCACGGCGGTGCCGCCGGTGCTGTTGCCGGCGAAAATCATCT
>JBEKDC010000308.1:0-4588 GCA_050014535.1 Rhizomicrobium sp. | reverse complement strand
AGGAAGTGGGGATTTGGAGGGGTGGGCAGATGGGTCGAGCAGTTGATTATTATACATATATCTATATAACAAGATGACGGACGACATCAAGCCGAAAGAGCTCGTCTGGGTCGGATCGAGCCGGAAAGAGCTACGGAAATTTCCACCGCTGGTCCGGCGCACATTCGGCGTCGCGCTGTTTGCGGTTCAGCTTGGTAAAACGCCGCCCGAGGCCAAGCCGCTGAGAGGGTTCGGCGGCGCGAGCGTCCTGGAACTGATCGAAGATCACGACCGCAACACCTATCGAGCGGTTTATACGGTTCGATTTGGAACGAAGATTTATGTGCTGCACGCGTTTCAAAAGAAATCGAAACACGGCATCGCGACACCGAAGCAAGAGATCGATTTGATCCGCCAGCGATTGAAAATCGCGGAACGGATACACGGCGGATGAAGCCGGGGAGAAAAGAGAAATGAAAAAGGACTACGAAAAGAGCAGCGGCAACGTCTTTGCGGACCTTGGCCTGCCGAATTCCGAGCAGGAACTTCTCAAAGCGAAATTGACGGTCCAGATTTACCAGATCATCAAGGACCGCGGCCTCACGCAGAGCAAGGCGGCGGAGTTGCTCGGCACCACGCAGGCGCAAGTCTCCGCGCTGATGCGGTGCCGACCGGTCTCCGTCTCCGTCGGCCGCCTGATGGAATTTCTCACCGTGCTGGGCCAGGACGTGGAAGTCACTGTCAGGCCTGCGCCGGCGAAGAAGACAGGTCATATGTCGGTCGTCGTTCAATAGCGAATGGTGCAATCATGGCAGGCAAGAAAAAGCGTGACGCAAAAGAACTGACGACACTTGACGAATTTCTCGACCAGGAAGGAACGCGCGCAGTGTTTCAAACAGTCGCGAACAAGGAAGTCCTCGCCTGGCAGATCGAGCAGGCGATGAAAGCCCAAGGCCTGTCGCGCAAGCGCATGGCCGAACGCATGGGCACGAGCCGCAGCCAGATCAGCCGCCTGCTCGACCCGCGCGACGGCAACGTGACGTTGGCGACGTTGCAGCGCGCCGCGGCCATGCTCGGGCGAACCGTGAGGTTGGAGCTGGAATAGATACGTCGCGTTGCGACGCGGGAGATAAATCTATGCCGGACCGATATGCCAACTTCGCCGAACTAGCCGCCGAAGAAGCGGAGGGTGTTTCCTATCGGATTTGCATGACTGTGCGAGCGCCAACAATCGCAGTCGTCGCACCGCATGGTGGAGAGATTGAACCGGGTACTTCTCAAATAGCCGCGGCTATAGCAGGCGGTACATTCTCGCTCTACTGCTTTGAAGGACTTGTGCCGGGAAGGCCTCACAGCGATCTCCATATCAGCTCTGATCGATTCGATGAGCCGCAAGGAAGAAGACTTGTCGAGGCTTCCGAACTCGCTGTTGGAGTGCATGGCCGCTCTGACGGAAACGATGCCGAGTCGGTCTGGATGGGAGGACTAAACGACCTTCTTCGCGACGAAATTGGTAACGAGTTAACTCGCGCCGGCTTCAAAACAAACGCAACTGCGCACGACCTGCCGGGTAGATCGCCAACAAACATCTGCAATCGGGGAGGACAAAGGGCAGGCGTTCAACTTGAGCTACCAAGGACCCTGCGCGACAATCTTGTTGCAGATGTTCGGCGGCGGCAAACATTTGCCGCTGCTGTGCGGGTACCGATTGATCGTTTTGTTTTGAGCCTCGAGCGCTTCAAACCATGATCGCGATTTGCAAGCGCGCCGCTTTTGCAAGCCGTGTTCTTAACGCCCCGCTATGGTCCTCTCCCCCGCCGCCGCCAGCGCCGCATCAAGCGCCGCAATCTCTCCCTGCTTCAGCGCCTGCCATTGTTTGAGCGTGGTGGCGAGCATTTTTGACAGGGTTGCGTAGGATGCGCGCGCGTCGGCGCTGGGGTCGGCGTCGGCGGCATCGACGGCTTGTTCGAGTTTTTGGAAATCGGTCGCGAGGCTGCGCAGCGAATCGGCGCGGGCGGGCGGGTTTTCGCGGCCGGGATGCACGGCCTGCGGCAGCGGCACATCCGTCAGGGCTGCAATCGACTCCATCGCGTGCAGCATCTGAGCGCGCAGTCTGGTTTCGTGCGGCGCGCGCGCGGCCAATGCCTTCATCAGCGCGGATGCGTCCTTGAGCGCGGCGGCGTTCTGCGCCGCGGCGGATTGTACCTGCGTCGCCAGTTGGAATTCGCGCAGCAATGCCGCAGGCGCCACTTTCACCCGCGGGTCCGGCTTCACGGTCAAAGGCTGGCGCAGGGTCTGGCCGTTGACGCTCAGCGCGACCCAATAATTTCCCGGCGGCGCCCGCACACCCCCGGAGCGGAACGGATTGTCCGATTCTTCGCCGCTCGGATAATGCAAATCCCACATGAAGCGATGCATGCCCGGCGTGGCCGGCAGGATCGGATGCGGCGGCGCCCATTCCGGCGCAAAGGGCAATGTCGCGGCATCGGGTGCATGTGCCTTCTCCGCGCTCGTGTAGCTCTTCACCTTCTGGTTTTTCGCATCGAACACGGTGAGCGTCACCGCGCCGGTGACCGCGGAAGGCAACACATAATCGATAGCCGCGCCATCGGGAGGATTGGGCGCCATCGGTTCGTCTTTCGGCATGGGAGTGCCCGTGAAGCTGGCCGAGCGTATGCGAATGGCATCGGCCGGCTTGAACAGCACCGGCGCGCTCACGCCCGCGGGCATCTGCCTGAGCGCCGTCACATCGTCCATGATCCAGAAGCCGCGTCCATGGGTCGCGATCACCACATCGTCGCCATGCACTTCGATGTCGCGCACCGATGTCATCGGCAGGTTCTGCTGCAGCGATTGCCAATGCGCGCCGTCGTCGAACGAGACGAACATGCCGCGCTCCGTACCCGCGTAGAGGAGCCCCTTCTTCGCCGGATCCTCGCGCACCACATTGACGAAGGCGTCGGCGGGAATCCCCGCGTCGATGCGCGTCCAACTTTTGCCGCCGTCGCCGGTGCGCCAGATGTAAGGCGCATCGTCGTCGAGCCGGTGCCGGTCGACCGCGAGATACGCGACATTCGGATCGAAATGCGAAAGCTCGATGCCGCCGATCTTCGACCAGGGCGAAAGCTCTGCCGGCGTCACCTGAATCCAATGCGTGCCGTTGTCGTCGGTGCGCCATACGAGCCCGTCATCGGTGCCGATCCACAGCGATGTCGCGCGCAGGGGCGAAGGCGCAATGGTGTAGATCACCCCGCCGCGCTTGCTGAGGTGATCGTCGTCCACCGCGGTCGGCGCATCGAGATTGGCGGGCACGCCTGCATCTGCGCGCGTCAGATCCGGCGACATCGCCGCCCAATGATTGCCGCCGTCGGCCGTGCGGAACAGGCGCTGATTGGCGAAATAGAGCGTCTTCTTGTCCTTCTTCGAGAAGGCGAGCGGCAGGGTCCAGGCGCTGCGATATTCCGCGGCCGGATAGGCGAGCGTGGGATCGACATTGCGCGTCTGCCCGGTGCGCAGGTCGAGCTTGTCGACCTTCTCGCCATAGACGATGTCCGGATCGTTGGGGTCCGGCGCGATCATGCCACTCTCGCCGCCGGCCGTTTCCTCATGGAATTGCTCCATGGTGATGCCGTCATATTGGCCCGTGCGGCTGGGGAGAGACACCGCGCCGGAATCCTGTTGCGCGCCGTAAACCCAATAGGGAAAGCGGTTGTCGGTCGCGACATGATAAATCTGCGCCGTCGGCTGGTTGTACCAGCTGCTCCAGGTCTTGCCGCCATTGGCCGTGATCTGCGTGCCCTGATCCGAGCCCAGAATTTGGCGATCGGAATCGGTGGGATCGATCCACAGAGCGTGGAAATCGTCGCCCGTCGGATCGCCCTTGAGCGCGATGAAATGCTTGCCCGCATCGTCGGAGCGCAGCACGATCGTATCCATCACGAAGATTCGGTTCGCATTTTTCGGATCGGCCGTGATGCCTGAAAAATACCAGCCGCGTTCCCAGATGCGCTTGTCGCCGGTCGCATGCGTCCAATGCGTGCCGCCGTCGTTGGAGACATACAGGCCCGCTTCGTTTGGCAGCCCGTCGGCAAGAACATAAAGACGCTCGGGCATCGCATTCGACGTGGCAAGACCCATGCGATAGGGATGCGCGGGGAAGCCGTTGCCCGTGATCTGCGACCAGTGCGTGCCGCCGTCATGCGAAACATAAAGCCCGCCGCCAGGCCCGCTGGACGGCGGATAGACGTTCCATGGCGGACGACGCGTCTGCCACAGCGCGGCATAGATCGTGTTCGCATCGCCGGACTTGAACGCAAGGTCGATCGCGCCCGTATCGGCGTTCCTGAACAGCACCTTTTCCCAATGCGCGCCGCCGTCTGTCGAGCGGAACACGCCACGCTCCGCATTCGGTCCATAGGCGTGTCCCAACGCCGCGACATAAACAAGATTGGGATTGTGCGGATCGACGAGGATGCGGCCGATCTGGCGGCTGTCCGGCAGGCCGATGAAGCTCCAATGCTTGCCGGCATCGGTCGATTTGTAGAGGCCGTTGCCATGGGCAATGTCGGAGCGCATGTCCGCTTCGCCGGTGCCGACATAGATCGTATCG
>JBEKDC010000307.1:0-4594 GCA_050014535.1 Rhizomicrobium sp. | reverse complement strand
CGCGTCGACATTGCCGCGGCCTTCATAGTGGCAGAGCAGGATCGCGGCCCGCTGGCGTGGCGGCAGGGCATCGAGCGCCGCCTGGATCGCCTGCGAAAGCGCTGCATTCTGGAGCGCGCGTTCGGGGCCGGGCGCGGGATCGACCGCCTCCGGCGCCTCGTCGAGCGAGAGATGCCCCCGCTTCCTGAGCCGGTCATAACAGGCGTTGATCGCCACGCGGAACAGCCAGGTTTCGAATTTCGCCCCGCCGGGCTGCCACCGTGCGGCATGCGTCCACAACTTCAGGAACGTGTCCTGTACCGCATCTTCGGCTTCACCCGTCTCGCCCAGCATGCGTCGCGCGAGCGCGAGCAGCTTGTCCAGGTGGCGGGCGACGAGAAGCCGGGCCGCGGCGCGGTCGCCCGCCCCCACCCGCGCCACCAATTCGCCGTCGGGATCCAGTGCCAAGCTGCGGCTCCTCGACCGAGCGCATCGCCCGGAGCAGTCGACGGCGAGACCTCCCTAACGGCGCTGACGCTTCGGAGAGGTTGAACGCGCGGACCCGGATTTTCCGTCGCCGATCGCTTTGCCGACCAGTTTCAGCAGAGCCGCGCGCTCGGCCGGCTTGGTCGCGGGCAAGCGTTCGAAATCGTCGTTGAGGCGGATATCCGCGAACAATTCGTCGCCGTGTTCGTGGAAATGCAGGAAGGCGCGGCCGCCGCGATAGAAGGTGCCGCGGGATTTCTCTTTGAGGCGCGGTTCCCGGCGCAATGTTTCCAACAGCGGCTCCAGCCGGTCGAGCGCCGAGGGCCCTGCATGTTTCATGGCGTGATGGAATCAGGAACTTTCAAGAACGGCAAGGCCACGACGCGCGCCTCGGCCGTGCGAAGCTCGGGTACGGCGCGCGAAGGCGGCAGAGTGAGCGTCAGTTTCGTGCCTGGCAAGAAGGCCGATGCGTCGATCTGCGCCAGCGCGATGGCGCGGCGCAAAGACGGCGACCACATCGAACGTAGCGTGTGCCCGACCGCGCGGCCCTTCAGAAGAAGCGGCGTGAAGGGTGCTGGAATATCCGAATCGATTTCGATGCCGGCGAGACGCATCGGTTCCTTTTCGCGCGCCGCGAGATAGGCCGTTCGTCCGTTGAACGATTGGTGGTCGAGATCGATCAGCGATTCGAGACCAAGCGCTACGGGGCTCGGCTCACTCGCATGGCCGTCGCGCGCGGGTTCATAGTCGAGGCCCGGACGCGCGATACCCGCTTCGAGATCGAGAACATCCATGGCGTCAACGCCCGCCGGCTCCAGACCGAAGCTCTCGCCCGCGCGCGCGATGCGATCCCACACGACAGTGCCGTCATCGGGCGCGCACCAGATTTCGTAACCGCCATGTTCGCCGAAGCGCGACAGAGTCACATCGATGCCGCGCCAGGACAGCTTGCGAAACGCCAGAGGCTCGAGATCGGCCGTCAGTTGGGCCGCCTCTACGGTCGCGTGCGCATAAGGACCGACGATCGCGATCCCGCCTTCGTCGTTCATGTCGCGCAGCTTGACGTCATAGGCAGCGGCGGACGACGCGATCCAGTCCAAGTCCGGCGCGGAGGCCACGAGCAAAAACGACTCGCGGCCATAGCGTGCGATCGCACCTGCGCCGCACACGCCGCCGCCATCGCTGAGCCACAAGGCCTTGAGCGACGTGCCGGGCGAGAGCTTTGCCGCATCGCGCGTGACGAGCTTCGACAGAAACTCCACCACGCGCGCACCTTCCAGCATGACACGCCAGCGCCAGGAGATATCCGCCATCACCACGCGCAACCGCGCGGCGAGCGCTTCGTCGATCGGATCGGTATAAAAAGACGCCAGCGTGACGCCGTTGCGCAGCACCCAAGCATTTTCGAGATTGGCGGCCGCGGCGCGGGCATGAAACGGCGTGGCGCGGACGAGCGGCGTCTTCATTTCGCCGCTCCTTCGCGCAACGCCAGAGTTGCCGCAATGCGTCCGGCGCGGCCCGACACTGCATCGACCGGTTCCGACGCCGCGCTGCAAAGAAAGAGACCCTTAATCGGCGTCCGGATACGCGAGGACCAGTCCGACAACAGACGCTCGACAGTCACCGCGCACGAATCCTCTGCACCGTAACGCGCCGCGATATCGTCCGGCGTCAACACCTGCGCCGCCACGACATGACGCGCAAGGCCCGACGCGCAGCGATCAAGCGCAGCGACGGCCTTCGCGGCAAGCGGTGTTTTCGCCGCATCCCAACCTCCGGCGACGTGCCGCGGCAAGGGTCCGATCCGGATGCTTACAACATGTTGTCCCAGCGGTGCGAGCTCGGGATCGCTGGCCGTCGGAACGACAACTTCCAGCACGAGTTCCTGCGGCACGCGACCAGCACGCGACGCCGCATGCGCGGCCACAAACGTTGCGAGCCTGTCCGCAAGCAGGAAGCGCCCCCGCAGCGGCACGGCAACGCCGTTGAACGCCGGTGGCGCGTTCAATGCCAGCATCACCTTCGCCGATGCCGCCGGCGACACGCCGCGTTCCAACGCGACGCTTTCCGAAAATCCCAATGCCGTGCGGCCTGCTTTGGTCGCAAGGAGTCCGGCTCTCGAAAAGCTCGCGAGGACAACGTTGGCCGGGATCTCGTCGCCGGAGTCGAGTACCACACCCGAGGCGGCGCCATCTTTCACGCGAATGTCGGCGACATGCGCACCGGTGCGGAATTCGACGCCGGCGATTTTTGCTGCCGCCGTCAACGCGTCAACCAGAGCACCGGGGCCACCCAGGGGGATCGCAGCGGCACCTTGCAGCCCGCACATCTCCTGCGCCGCGCGCCACAGCAAAAGCAGCGACGAGCCGGGCGCGAGAGGCGACAGAGACGCGGCGTCACCCGCGAGCGCGGCTTTCACGGCGTCGGATTCGAAGCGCGAGTCGAGCCAGGCCGCGAGACCGAGACGCTTCAATCGCGCGATCTCGATGGGGATTTCGCTTTTTCCATCGTCCCACCAAAGGGGACGTATCTTGCGCGCAAGCTCGAACAACTCGCGACGGAAGTGCGGCCAGGCTTGGGCGTCGGCGCGCGAATGGACGGCGATGTTGCGTGCGGTTGCACGCAGATCGCGGCCGATCGTAAGATTTCTGCCGTCGGCGCGCAGCATCACCAGCGGCATATCTCGCACGGCAAACTTCAATCCGCGCCGTGCGAGCTTCAATTCGGCGACAACACGGGGATCGAGCGCGGTGAGTACGTGCGCAATGGCGGGACCGCGAAAGCTCGAGGCGAACCACGTCGTCTGGCACGCGCCACCGAGCCGGTCCTTCGCTTCGAGCACGAGCACCTTCCGTCCCGCGCGGGCGAGATAGGTGGCTGCCACGAGTCCGTTCACGCCTGCGCCAACCACGATCGCGTCGCCGCTCATTTGAGCGCGCCTTTAGCAAGATCGGCAGCGACAATGCGGGCTGCTGCCGCGCCTGCGGCGCATGTCGCCCCCATCGCGGGCCATGAGCCGGCGAGATAGAGCCCCTTGAGGGGAGAACGCGGAAACGGAAAGTCGGGCCATGGACCCGCGCTCAGCATCTGATCCGCCGCCACTTCGCCACCCATCAGATCGCCGTCAGTCGCACCCAGCGCTTCCTCGATGTCGGGTGGCGCGATCACCTCGGCGGCGACCACATGCGCGCTCGTACCGGGCATCGCGGCCTCGATTGCGTCCAATGCCTGCTTGCGTAGCGCGTCGCGCTTCTCGCGCGTCCAGGCGCCGTCGAACAGCCTGTACGGTACCGCACCGAGCGTTGCCGTGACGACGGCTGAGCCCGCAGGCGCGAGGCTCGGATCGGTGGTAACTCGCAAAGCCACCGGCAAATGCGCGGCAATCGTGCCCGCGCGCCAGGAGGAATTGGCCGCCGCGAATCGTTCGAGGTCCGGCGCCACATAGATCGCGCCGCGTTTGTCACCGGGCAGAACAGCGTCCAGCGCGAACAGAACCCGCGCCGTGGTTCCCGCCATGCGAAACGCTCCGACCGCCTGCACGATCTCCTTCGGCAGCGCATTCCATTGGAAGAAGGACAGAAAGGTGCGCTTCAGATCGAGCGTCGAGATGACGGCCCGAGCTTCGATCTCGGAGCCGTCCGCCAGACCGATCCCCGACACGCGGCCCTTGGCATGCCGGATGTCCGTCGCGTCTCGGCCGAGAGATATCTCGGCGCCCGCCTCGCGCGCTGCACTCACAAGCGCGTCCGCCAGCGTCGCGAGACCGCCGGTGACGGTGCCCGAGCGTTGGAGCGACAAGAGATGAAGCGCGCTTCCCGGCAGGAACGGATCGGCGACCCATCCCCTGAGCGCCGCGGCCGCGAGATGGGCTTCCATATCCGGATCGCCGATCTCTCGCGCGAGAACTTCGGCAAGCGACGCCGCCATCCAGTCCTCGCAGGGCCATGGCGCGGGAGCGGACGGTCTCGCAAAGAACGAACGCTGCGGCGCGCGATCGCTATCATGGGTCGCGCGCGCGCGGAGGTCGGATGCGCGCTCAGCCGTGTCCCTCAGAAACCTGTGAACGGACGACGCGCCGGTTTCACGCGCATGCAGCAGCGAGTACCGATCCGGCCAGATGGCGGTCGAT
>JBEKDC010000306.1:0-6612 GCA_050014535.1 Rhizomicrobium sp. | reverse complement strand
ATCGCTCTCGTGAGCCTGGCGGAAGAGCGGCTGGCGCGCGGTCGCAAGAATTTTGTTCCCGCCAAGCTTCCCGAAAATCTCGCGCGCACGGCCGACATCGCGCCGATCCTGCGCGGCGCCGTCGCGATTGCGCTGGGTGACGGCGCGTACAAACGGCAGATCGTCGATTTCCGCAACACGCCTGCCGTGCACGCCTATGTGGCCGGTGCGGAACTCGCGCGTTATTCGCAGGTTGGTGTGGTCACGCCGGACCACACCATCCGTACCAAGAACTGGCCGCTCGTGGTGCCTGCGCCGGAAGCAGGTAAGCTCGATGAGTGGAAGACGGACGTGCACGCGGCGGTCGACGCGTTCGTCGCCCGCTATCACGATTATTTCGACCGCAACAATGCGAACAGCGAGCCGAAGAAAACCGAGCTCGATCCTTACCCGCGCGTCATTCTCGTGCCCGGCAAGGGCTTGTTCGGACTTGGCGCCTCGGCGAAGGACGCGGGCATCGCGGCCGATATCGCTGAGAACACCATCGAAGTGATTACGGACGCGGAAGCGATCGGCACGTATCGCCCCATCTCCGAAGCCGACATGTTCGAGGTCGAATATTGGTCGCTCGAACAGGCGAAGCTGGGCAAGGCGGCCGAGAAGCCGCTCGCGCGCCAGGTGGCTGTCGTCACCGGCGGCGGCTCCGGCATCGGAGCGGCAACCGCGAAAGCGCTCGCGCGGGCCGGCGCGGAAGTGGCCGTGCTCGACCGCGACCGCGCATCGGCGACACAAATCGCGCGCGAGATCGGCAAGACGGCCATCGCCATCGGCTGCGACGTGACGAAACCGGAAAGCGTACGCGCGGCGTTCGACGAGATCGCCAAGCGGCTCGGCGGGATCGATATCGTGGTCTCGAATGCGGGTGCGGCGTGGCAGGGCAAGATCGGTGCGGTGGAAGACGAAATCCTGCGCCAGTCCTTCGAGCTCAATTTCTTCGCCCATCACACCGTCGCGCAACACGCCGTGCGCATCATGTCGGCTCAGGGGACGGGAGGCTGCCTGTTGTTCAATGTGTCGAAACAGGCGGTCAATCCGGGCAAGGATTTCGGGCCTTACGGCTTGCCGAAAGCATCGACCTTATTCCTGATGAAGCAATATGCGCTCGATCACGGCAAGGAAGGCATCCGCGCCAATGCCGTGAACGCCGACCGAATCCGCTCGGGGCTTCTGACGGACGAAATGGTCGCGTCGCGCTCGAAGGCGCGCGGCGTTTCGGCGACGGATTACATGAGTTCGAACCTGCTCGGCCGCGAAGTGACCGCCAACGACGTCGCCGATGCGTTCGTCTATCTCGCCACGGCGACGAAAACGACCGCCGCCATCGTCACGGTCGACGGCGGGAATATCGAGGCGAGCCTGCGCTGAATCCACCCGCCACTTGAGGGCGGGTCGAAATTATCTTTGAGCGTCAGCGAAAAGAGAATTTCGGGGCGGGGTAATGTTGCTGCAGCACCCCGCCCCGAAAAATTCTTTGCGTCCGTTCGCTATCGCTCTCGGACTACAGAATTTTTCGACCCTCCCTCAAGGGGAGGGTGGGAAGTTTCGAAAGATGCCTGCTATAAGTGCGTGGCGTCCCTGACGATATCCAGTCTCATCTTACTGATATCGCAAATGGAGATGAAATGCCTCGCTATGTCGGACTCATCGAGGGTAAGGCTCGCGCCTATGGCGTCGTGTTTCCGGACCTTCCCGGTTGTACGGCAATGGGAAAAACCATGGACGATGCGCTCGGAAACGCGTGCGAAGCCTTGCGGGATTGGGTTGTCGTGACGGAGGAAGGCGGCGGGAAAATCCCACGGCCGCGCAATCTGGAAACCCTGCGCCGAGAACCCGACGTCAGGAAGGCTCTCGCCGACGGAGCCGGCCTCGCGACGATTCCGCTCGTGCGTGAAACGGGAAAACCGGTGAAGGCGAATTTGTCGATCGATTCCGGCGTTCTTGCCGCCATGGACGAAGAGGCCGCACGGCGCAGCCTCACCCGCTCGGCGTTTGTCGAGATGCTCGCTCGGACGATGCTGACAAAGGTTGCGTGATCGGCAATCCGAAGTTTCGATCCCCGCTTGATGCCCTATCCCCCGTTGGCGCGGAACAGGTCGAGCGTGCGTTGGCGGGCGAGTTTGGCGGCTGCCGGATTGTAATCGGCGCGGCGATCGGAGTTAAAGCCGTGGCCCGCGTCGTAGACATAGACTTTCACTTCGGGATGCGCGGCCTTCACTTTCTCGATGCCTTCCATGGGAATGCCGTGATCGTGCTCGCCGAAATGCAGGATGGTCGGACATTTGGGCTGCTCATGGGCGAATTGCGGAACGAGGCTGCCGTAATAGCCCGACGCTGCGCTCAAGCCCGACAGCCGGCATGCCGCAAGCCACGCAATCGAGCCGCCATAGCAATAGCCGGTGATGAACACCTTGCCCTTGGCCGTGAGCGCATTGATGGTGGTCTGCGTGTCGGCGATGGAAAGATCGAGCGGGTGTTCCTGGCGCGCGATCTGGATCGCCCGCTGGATGTCGTCGGGCGAGTAGCTGGCCTGGAATCCGGGCGCCTCGCGGTCATAAAGCGCAGGCGCGAGCACCTCATAGCCTTCGTCGGCATAACTGTCCGACGTTTCCTTGATGTGATCCGTGACGCCGAAGATTTCCTGGATCAGAACGAGGCCGGCGCGCCGCGCGCCTTTCGGTTCGACCCGGTAGACGCCGATCGTCTTCCCGTCGCTCATTTTCATGTCGATCATTTTGCCGCGTGTGGCCATTTCCGAAGTCTCCGATGTAGCTCCGGAGCCATTACAGCGTATCGCGGCGCTGCGTGCGAATTCTTTTTCGATGGATGCCGGGCCTTATCCGGCCTGCCGGTCCGTCACCAGGAACGGCGGCCGGAAATCCTGCGCCACCGTGTCTCGCCGGGACGCTGCCTGCGGCGCACGAGGCGGCGCATTCCGGCCCGCCATATGCCAGAGCAGTCGCGTCTGCGCCGGTCCGCCCCGGCGCGACGCTTGGCCGTCCGCACAGCCATCCGCATAGCCTGACGAAGTTCCGTTCTTTTCCAGAGCCTCGATGGCTGCAGCAAAGCGCTGCCGCGCCTCGTCGCGAGAGCACGCAAAGCGCTTGCAAAGATAGCCCACGAAGAAATCTTCATGGAGCGATATGCCGATGCGGCGGCGCGTTTCGGTCTCGTAGAATTTCGTGATGGAATCCAGAACGCCCAGAACATATGCATTGAAATACGGGTCCCTATAGAAGCCGCTGGTATCCGCGCCGGCGCGTGCGCCGAGTCGGCGCAGCTGCGAATCGATTTGCGCAAGCTGGAAGGACGCGCGCGGACCTTGCGCGCTCGCATAGGCGCGCCGGTACAGCCGTTCCTCGAAAGATCGCATGATCCCCACCTCGCAACGGGGATTTTACGAAGAGTCGCTGTCACGGGTCTGTCGCGGATTGGTCATTTGACCCAGATTTATCTGTGGATGAATCCGGCCGCGAGCCCCGGAGAAAAGTCGCGTGCGGGACGCTAACGCCTTCAAAACACGATACGAAACCGCAATCCCTCGTCGCCGCCATAGGCTGCGTCTTTTCGGAAGCGCTCGATCAATCGGCCGCCATTGGCGAGGATCGCCTTTTGCGACGCGATGTTGCCGGGTGCGGTGGTGAGTTCGACATATTCGAGTCCCTGCGCACGCGCCTCCGGCAAGAGCAGCGCAAGCGCGCGCGTGGCGTAGCCCAGCCTGCGTTTCCACGGCACGACCGAGAATCCGATATGCCCCAGCACGTAGGAGGGCAGCGCCGACGTTCCGTTCTGCCAGCGCAGATTGATGCTGCCGCAGAACTCGCCGTCCCAGAGCCAGCGTGTGATGCCGGGCAGGCGCGCGACCTGCGATCCGTCCGGCAAGGTCACGGGGCCTGCGAGCGCATGCGGATCGTCATGCGGCGCGACGAACAGCGCAGGGTCCTGCGCGATCTTCGCCAGATGCTCGCGCGCCGCCTCCGCCTCTCGCAGATTGTCCGGCCCCCAACCGCGCTCCAACGCGGATTTGTAGGAGGGGAGGAATTCGAGGGTGGGTTTGACGAGAGTGACGGGCATTGCAAGACCGGGAGAAATCGCAATGCGAGATTAATATACCGCGGCCGGGGCTCCAATTGCCGCCTCCCACGCAGGCCGTTTTTCTGCTATACTACAGCGCCATGGAACGAACCGCACATGCGCGTCATCGAAAATCGCGAATTCAGTCGCCGTACTCGATTCTCGGCGCGGTTGCGCCGTGTTTCGATTGGCGCTCTCAACCACATGCTGCGGGCATTTGTATCGGCATGGCAGCAAGCTTTTCCGGTGCACCATCCGGACGGTCCCGATGCGCCGCCCAACATCGCCAAAGCCGCGGTTTTGCGAGAAGGGGCGCCCTCGCCACGAATCCCTTCCCGATGAAGCTGAACACGAGTGCGCCGCTCTCGTCGCGCGCTTCGTTGCGGCTTTTGATCAGGCCGAATTGCGGTCGCGAGTGGAGCGGCCTCTTCTCGATGACTTCGGTGGAATAAGTGAGCGTCATGCCGGGACGGACAGGTTTGAGCCAGCGCATGTCTTCGAAGCCCGGCGAAACGCCGGAGCCCATTGCGACGGGGCCGCCGTCACGCGCGGCGATCATCAGTTTCATCCACACCGCAGCCGTATGCCAGCCCGACGCGATCAGGCCGCCGAACATCGAATGTTTCGCGGCCTCGGGATCGATATGGAAAGCTTGCGGATCATACTCTCGCGCGAAGGCGATGATCTCGTCCTGCGTGAAGGTGTAAGCGCCAAGTTCGCGGCGCATGCCGATCTCGATGTCTTCGAACCACATCGCCGTCACGCTCCGCCCGGCTCGCGCCGTCCCAGGATCGGCGAAAGGATCACGGAGGCAACCTGCTCTGTCTGATTGTAGATCCGCCACTCGAAGGTCACGAACCCGACATCGGGACGTCTGCTGGAGATATTCGTCTCCACCACATGCGCATCGAGGCGCAGCACGTCGCCCGGCTTCACCGGTTTGATCCAGCGGCATTCCTGCACGCGGGAGCCGCCTTTGTTCGCGGATTTGAGGATCAACCCGTCGGCGAAGAGACGCATTCCGATAGCGCACACCTGCCAGCCGGATGCCGCGAGCCCGCCCAGCAGCGAGCGTTGGCCCGCATCTTCGTCCAGATGCTGCGGCTGGGGATCGAACGCGTGTGCGAACGCGACGATCTCGTCCCGTGTGATTTCGTGCGCGCCGCAATCGTAGACTTGCCCGGCGTGGAAATCTTCGAAGTGAAGAAGGCTCACGTTGCTCCCTCGCCGATCTTCACGCATTGAACCTGAAATGCATCACGTCGCCGTCGGCGACGATGTACTCCTTGCCTTCGAGGCGCATCCGGCCCGCGTCGCGCGCGCCGGCTTCGCCGTTGAGCGCGACGTAGTCGTCATAGGCGATGGTCTCGGCACGGATGAAGCCTTTTTCGAAATCGGTGTGAATCGCGCCGGCCGCCTGCGGCGCGCGCGAATTTCGCGCCACGGTCCAGGCGCGCGCTTCCTTCGGACCCGCGGTGAAGAAGGTGATTAGGCCCAGCAATTCATAGCCCGCGCGGATCAGCCGGTTGAGGCCCGGCTCTTCGAGGCCGAGGCTCGCAAGAAACTCCTCTCGCTCGGCAGGCGCGAGTTGCGCCACTTCTTCCTCGATGCGCGCGGAGATCGCGACGCAACCTGCGCCTTCGCGTTTCGCCATCTCTTCGACCTGCGCCGAGAATTTGTTGCCGTGCGCGGCCGATGCCTCGTCGACATTGCACACATACAGTACGGGCTTCTGCGTCATCAGTCCCAGCTGGCGAAAGGGCTCGCGCTCTTCGGGAGTCAGCTCGGCGCGGCGCGCAGGCTTGCCTTCGCGCAGGAGAGTGAGCGCCTTCATCATGATCGAATACTGCTCTTTGGCTTCCTTCTCGCCCGTTTTCGCCTTTTTCTCGATGGGGATCACGCGCCGCTCGAGGCTTTCGAGATCGGCCAGCATCAATTCTGTCTCGACGGTCTCGGCATCGCCGACCGGATCGATGCGGCCTTCGACATGGGTGATGTCGTCATCCTCGAAACAGCGCAGCACATGGGCGACGGCATCGACCTCGCGGATATTGGCGAGAAACTGGTTGCCGAGCCCTTCGCCTTTCGACGCGCCGCGCACGAGCCCGGCAATGTCCACGAACGTGATGCGCGTGGGCACGATCTGCGCCGAATGCGCGATCGCCGCGAGCTTGTCGAGCCGCGCATCGGGCACAGCCACGTCGCCGACATTTGGCTCGATGGTGCAAAACGGATAATTGGCCGCCTGCGCCGCTGCCGTCTGGGTCAGTGCGTTGAAGAGCGTGGACTTGCCGACATTGGGCAATCCGACAATGCCGCATTTGAATCCCATTATCGTTCCTTCGGCTTCGCATCCGGCTTCGGTTTGTTCACCGGCGGATGAAGCATCAATGCGATCTTGTTCATGAAACCGGGATCGTCGTCTTCGGCCAACCGCGGCGCCGCTTCGGCGATCGCGTCCAGCATCGGCACCAGCCAATCCTCGTCGGCCTTGGAGAAATT
>JBEKDC010000305.1:0-4621 GCA_050014535.1 Rhizomicrobium sp. | reverse complement strand
GTGTTGTCGAAACCGGACGCCGATTCCTGGTCCAACCCGTTATTGGCCGCGGCAACCGTGCTGTGGACCGCACCCCAATCCGACAGCACCCAACCGGGATAATGCCAGTCGCGTTTCAGCACATCGTTGAGCAGGAAGGAATTTTCGCACGCATAGGTGCCGTTCACCTTCTCATAGGCGCACATGATGGCGCCGGGATCGCCATGTTCCAGCGCGATTTCGAACGCCAGCAGATCGGATTCGCGCGCCGAAGGCTCATCGATGATCGCGCTCAAGGTGAAGCGCCCGCTCTCCTGATCGTTCAGCGCATAGTGCTTTTCGGTCGTGATAATATGATTGCTTTGAATGCCGTGCGCTTCCTCGCCTGCCATGGTGCCCGCAAGCAGCGGATCCTCGCCCGCATATTCGAAGGTGCGACCGCCGCGCGGGTCGCGGGCCAGATTGAGCGCGCCGTCGAGCACGACATTGAAACCGCGCGCGCGCGCTTCGGAGCCGAGCGCCGCGCCGACCGAGAACGCGATCTCCGGATTCCAGCTCGCCGCGGTCGAGAGTCCCGACGGGAATGCCGTCGCCGTATCGCCCGGTCGCATCTGGGAGGAATTGGCGATTCCCACGCCTGCATCGGTCTCGATCAGCGCAGGAATTCCCAGCCGCGGAATGCCCGGCACGTAACCCGCAGTCCCCGCCAGCAGAGGGCGATATTTCGGCGGCGCGGGCTTGGACCAGATGAAATTGATGTTCGAGCCGTAAAACCCCTCCACCAGCTGGAGCTTCTCGTCGAGCGTCATCTCATGCTCGATCAAGTCCGCCCGCGCATCGGGAGCCAAAGCCGGATTCATCCAGGGCATGGCAAGCGGCGGCGGCATCGGTTGCGTCGGTTGCGCCAGCGCGGGCACGGTAGCGAAGACAAACACGGCGAAGAAAGCGGAAATCCGGGCAGGCAGAATCATGGGGTCACCGGGAATCGACCGTTCGACTATGCATCAGAATTCGTCCGGAATCATCGTGCGCCGGCAGATAGCGAGGCCGAAATGGGGCGCCTATTCGAGGCTCGCCGAGCGTTCCTACCACGGCTACAGTACAAAAACGATGATTCTGAGATTTTGACGTATGATCGACGAACCCACCGCAGACGAGGCGAAGGATATGTACGCCCATTTTGGGCTTGCGATATATTGTTCCAGCGTACTCGAGCATGGAGTAGCTAACGCGCTTCTAATATTAAAATTGTTGGAAGGGCGAAAGAGTGTCAAAACACGAGGAGACTGGGAAGCCCTTGTTGACAAGCACTACGAGGGCTCGTTCGCGCAGACTCTTGGTAGTTTGATCAAGCAACTTGGGCGACATCACGCTCGGTCGCCCGCACTTGCTGCTATGGCGACCGATCTTCAAAGTTGCGTCACTGAGCGAAATTTCTTAGCACACCACTTTTGGAGAGAGCACTCCGAACGCTGGTTCACTGCAAATGGGCGCGCGACTATGCTTCATCGGCTTGAGAAAGCCCGAGACCTGTTTGCGGAAACGGACAAGAAATTGGACGCGTCAATGCAGCCTTTTGAGGATCGTTTCGGGCTAACTACTGACGCTACGCGCCGCGAAATGGAACTCATGAAGCAGGAAATATCGGAGGAAATCCGGCCAAATGACCAATGATCGCACCTGCAGCTACGATGCCTTCAGTGGCGCTATGGAACGTTGGCCGCAGGCTGGGGATCAACTGTTTCGGCCCGGTCGGGACTCATTCTTAGCTAAGCATAAGGCCGAACGGAACTATCGAATACGTCGAGGTTACAAACAGGCTGGTGACATCTTGATTTACAGCGCCCTGACCGACCGTTGTGTTCGTGATAGCGTGATTTTCCCCGCCATATTCAATTACCGGCATTATATCGAGATCGCTCTCAAAACGATAATTGAAGATCACGGTGAATTCGCCGGCGTCGCGATTGGATCAAGAAACCACAAGCTGCCAGAACTGTGGCAGCTATTCCTAGGAATTGCGACGGCTTTTGGCAACGATTGTTCAGACACGGCAACCATAGCTGTTGGCAAATGCATCGACGAATTTAATGTCGTTGATGACCGCTCTACGGCGTTCCGCTATTCCGACGACTTACGCGGCGGCACTCCCCCCTTACCGGAAGATCTCGACCTTTTAGGCTTGCGCGATGCTATGACCGGAATAGAGAATTTTTTCGAATGCGCCGATCTGGATTTCACCAGCAAGAAAGAAAGCTATAACTGATACAATCTTTTCTCGAAGGGTCTGCAGGCAATCTCTCGGTGCACGCGAGACGTATTGAACTCGTGTCCTTGACGGACTAATGATCCGCTACGGTGCGCGTCGCAATAATTCCATCGACAGAGGCCGCAAATCTCGTGCCGGGGACCCTGATCTTTTCCCATTCGGCGCGGTAGCAGGGCTGCCCGAGAACCAGCACCAGCGTGTTTTTCATTTGCAGATAGATATCGTCATCCAGCAGGCCCTGCTGATGCTGCGTGAAGGAATCCTGCCAGCCATAGAAGCTCGCAGCGCAATAGCGCGCGAATTGCTCCTGCCTGATCCGCTCGGGAGTGGGCTCTTCCCCATTCGCCGCGATGATGGACGCCGCGATGTCCGCGTTTGCGGCCGCCATTTGCGTATCCGCGATGCGGCCGATGCGTCCCTGATGGATCAGCGCCTTCGTATGCTTGTTGTTCTGATGCGTCTGCATGGCGAGATAGATTACGGATGCGGTGACGGCGAGGCCGCTGACGGCCGTGCTGAAGGTGGCGAAGTCGGAAAGCGTCATGGCAAATTCCTTTGAGCTTCCAGCGGATCTCAGAGCGCTTCGCGACGAACGCCCCCGGTCCAAACGCGATTAGCGGCAGATGTCCAAAGCGTTACGGTGAGCGGATTTTTCCTCGGCCTGCCAGAGCCGCTAAGGCGCCGATGGCTGCGAAATAGACCGCACGGGCGCGAGTACAGGGGGATGTGGCATCGCCGGAAAATCGCCGGTTTGTATGCGGTCAACGACACCCGAACTCAAGCAAGACTCTCCGGGCAGCGCGCAATTCTGCAATTTCCGTTGCTGTACCTGGTACTCTTGGAGCTGGGCTTTCGTGGCTTCAACCTCGTCCGGGTTGGCCCATACCGGCCTCTTCGTTGTCCAGTTTACATGAATGACACCGTTGAGACTCACACCTCGATCGGGAGGCAGCAGATTGAAGCTGACCAGAGCGCCCTGGTTTTTTACCGTCGTCACAAGCACATTGGATATCTGGGCTATCTCGGCCGTGCTCGGCGTGCCGCTTGTCGAAACCCACCCTATCTCTTTGATCGGCACCGTTGCAGCGGTCGCAAAGGGCCGGGGCAGGAAAAAAGAAATCTGAGTGGCCTCCCACCCCACAGCATGATGGCTACAGGGGCCTTCGGTACCGATATTTCTCACGAAGAATGCCCATTGATCGTCGCTCTGCGAGTCCGACAAGTGAATTGCTAGGCCGAGCACCGGATGAAGTTCGCTTAATCCCGCCGTCGCACCGGGGTGTTTGATATCCTGGCCGAAAATTCCTATGGCGATTGCATCTTTACCACTGATCGCCTCGTAGACCGCGCCGTTTGCATTATCGACCGACTGCCGAAACCACTGCCACCACGGTGTCTGGAATTTGTCTATCGTTTCGCTGGCATTGAATTCCATATGAAGAACGGGCTCGTCGGTGAGCGTGTCCAAGGCATATGTGTCTGGAACCCAGAATCTAACGGAATCAACGGTGAGGCCGCCGTGATCGGGCCTGTACAGATCGATGTTATAGTCATCGTCGTCTGAATGCTCGTCCCAGAACAAGACGCCCGTAAAAGTTGCGACGCCCCAGTTTCGATGTCCTACGCCTCCTTCACAATAAGGGTCGCCCAATATTGGATCATTGGGATCGATTGGTTGCGACACGCAGGGGGAATCCCAGGAGTGCCCCTGGCATATCTGTCCGACGGAATTGTCCGGCAGTTGTCCGGGATGCGACTGTTGCCATTCCCAAACGGGATTGAGTAACGCTCCGTTGTGATCCTGCTGAGAACTGACGATGTCGAACGGTGCCGCGACGGCCAGAGACGCGGGTAACAGCCACAACATTCCGAACGCTATGATCGAACGCGCATTGCGCGCAAATTCCGAACCCAGGAAATGCCTCATCGGATTGTCCCCCCCCCCGGCCGGATTGAATTGACATTCCCCGGATGATCCAAAGCTGGAGTGGATATTAGCTCTTTTCCGAAGTATTCGAAAGTCGTGGAGGCCATTGTCGGCGCGGCCAGCGCACATGTTCGGGCAACACCATGCCCACGACGCTAATTTGGTTCGATTTTGTGTCCTTCAGACACACTCTTCCCGTCGAATTGATGCATTTCACAACCCCGCTCTTAGGCCGGCCCTGGTCGCGGTCGCAGATTATGGATCAGTCGCAGCATTTCTTCGATCAATCGGCTCGGCACGGCGGCTTCTGCAATCTGGAACGTCAGGTAACGCGCATGCGCAACTATCTTTGCGCCGATCTTGACGAGCTTTTCCCGCAGGCTGGCCAGCGACCAATGTTTGACCGCCTCCGGCAATGCCAGCGTCCGCGTGAAGGTGGCAAAGTC
>JBEKDC010000304.1:0-4623 GCA_050014535.1 Rhizomicrobium sp. | reverse complement strand
GTGTCGCGCGCAGGTCCCGTCAGCTCGCCGCGCCGCAGCGGACCGCTCAGAAGAATCTTCAAATTGACTTCATGGTCGGAGGTGTCGACGCCGGCCGAATTGTCGATCGCGTCGGTATTGAGCCGTCCGCCATTCAGCGCATATTCGATGCGGCCCAATTGCGTCGCGCCCAGATTGGCGCCTTCGCCCACGACTTTGGCGCGCACGTCGCGCCCGTCGATGCGCACCGCGTCGTTGGCGCGGTCGCCCACGTCGAGATTGCTCTGTTCCTCGGCCTTGATGAAGGTGCCGATGCCGCCGAACCACAAAAGATCCACATCCGCCTTCAGCAGCGCCTTGATGAATTCGGCGGGCGAGGCCTTCGCCACGCTCAATCCCGAAAACGTCTGCATCTCCGGCGACAGCACGATTTCCTTCGCCGTACGCGGGAAGATGCCGCCGCCTTTGGAAATTTTCTCCTTGTCGTAATCGGCCCAGCTTGAGCGGGGCAGCTCGAACATGCGCTGGCGCTCGGTCCAGCTCAGGGCCGGATCGGGATCCGGATCGACGAAGATGTGGCGATGATCGAAGGCTGCCACCAGTTTCGTCTTGTGCGACAGCAGCATCCCGTTGCCGAACACGTCGCCCGACATGTCGCCCACGCCGACGCAGGTGAACGGCTCACTCTGGATGTCGCGGCCCAGTTCGCGGAAATGGCGCTTGACCGCTTCCCACGCACCCTTCGCCGTGATGCCCATTTTCTTGTGGTCGTAGCCGTGGCTGCCGCCCGAGGCGAACGCATCGCCCAGCCAAAAGCCGCGACCTTCCGCAACGCCGTTGGCAATGTCGGAGAATGTGGCCGTGCCCTTGTCGGCGGCGACCACCAGATAGGGATCGTCCCCATCGTGACGCACGATGCCCGCCGGCGGTACGACGCTCCCGTCGGAATGGATATTGTCGGTCAGATCGAGCAGCGCGTTGATGAAGGTCTTGTAGGCGGCAATCGCGGCCGCCTGCACGTCTTCGCGAGTCGCGTTGACGGGAAGCTGTTTGGGATAGAAGCCACCCTTCGAGCCGACCGGCACGATAACGGCGTTCTTCACCTGCTGCGCCTTGACGAGGCCCAGCACTTCGGTGCGGAAATCTTCGCGCCGGTCCGACCAGCGGATGCCGCCGCGTGCAACCTTGCCGAAGCGCAGATGCACGCCTTCGACCTGCGGCGAATAGACGAAGATCTCGACCATCGGTCTGGGTGCGGGCAGTTCGTCGAGCTTCTGGCTGTCGAGCTTGACGCAGAGATGGCGGGGATGGCTTCCCTTCCCGTCCCGCAGAAAGAAATTCGTGCGCAATGTGCAGTCCACGAAATTGCGGAAACGGCGCACGATGCGGTCGTCGTCGAGGCTCGGTACGTCGTTGAGCGCGGCCGCAATTCGCTCGTCCAGCGTCTTGAGGCGGGCGTCGCGATCCTTCACGTCGAGATCGTGGCGCGCATGAAACAGGTCGACGATCAGAGCGGCAATGTCGGGATTGCGGGAAAGCGCACGCTCCATGTAATCCTGGCTGAAGCCGAAGCCGGCCTGGCGCAGGAATTTTGCGGCCGTGCGCAGGATGGTCACATCGCGCCAGGAAAGACCCGCGCTGACCACAAGGCGATTGAATCCGTCGCTCTCCGCCTCGCCAGACACGACCGCGTGAAACGCTTCCTCGAGCCGCGTCTTGATGTCGGCCAGATCCGCTGCGGCTTCGTCGGCCCGTTCCATCAGGAAATCGAGCACGGCCGCTTCGCCCTGCCAGCCGTCGCTCGTCTTGAGCGAAACCGGGTAGGAATCTTCCGCGATCACCTTGAAGCCGAGATTCTCGAACACCGGCAAAGACGCGGAGAGCGGCAACACGGCGCCCAAGACATACAATTTGAGCCTGACCGCCGCGTGAGGATCGCGCGCAAGACGGTAAGCGCGCGCCTTTATGCCGGCTCCGTCGCGGGCGCGCAGCAGAAGATCGAGTTCGTCGAGATCGCGAACGGCTTCCTCGGCCGAGAACGCATCGCGATAGCGCGCGGGAAACGCGCCTGCATGGCGGTGGAAGATGCGCAGGCCGTCCGCTTCGCCATGTTCTTTGATCAGCGCGTCGGCAAAACCGTCTTCCCAGGTGCGGATCGCGGCGCGGATGTCGCCTTCGAGCTCGCGCACATCGACCTGGGGTCGCGGACCCTGATTGCGTCCGACGATGTAATACACGCGCGCCAGCATCGAATCGTCGATGGTCGGCGTGGCTGCGGACTGACGTCCGTCGAACACCCTGGCGAGGATCGCATGAATCTTCTCGCGCACTACCGTGTCGTAACGGTCGCGCGGCACGAACACGAGCGCGGAGACAAAGCGGTCGAAACGGTCGCAGCGCAGGAACACGCGCACCTTGGGCCGCTCGCCCAGCCGCAAAATGCCCATCGCGGTGGCGAACAATTCGTCCTCGCCGATCTGGAACAGCTCGTCGCGCGGAAAATTGTCGAGGATATGGGCAAGCGCCTTGCCGTCATGGCTGTTGGGCTCGAGTGCGGCCTGCTCGCGGACATGCTCCACCTTCTGCCGCAGCAACGGGATGTCGCTGGGTCTGCGGCTATAGGCGCCCGACGTGAAGAGGCCGACGAAACTGTGCTCGCCCGCAAAATTGCCTTTCGCGTCGAACAATTTGACGCCGATATAATCCATGTGCACGCGGCGATGGACATAGGAACGCTGATTCGATTTGGTGACGATCAGCGGCTGCGGCTGTTTGAGGAACGCCTGCACTTCCGGCGTCAACTGGCCATGCCTGTCGCCGCGCTGAATCGCATGCGCGTGCTCGTCGGACAGAACGCCGAGCCCGCTGCCCTCGATCGTCTCGAGCCTGCCGCCGTCCCGGTCCCGAAATGCGTAGTCGCGGCTGCCGAGAAAAGTGAAATGGTCCGCGGACAGCCATTCGAGGAACGCGATGCTTTCGGCGAGTTCCTCGGCGGAGACCGGCGGAGGATTCTTCTTGAGGGCCGCGATCGATTCCAACAAATGGCTGCGCATCTTGCGCCAGTCGCGCACCGCGAGACGCACCTGATGGAACACATTGCGCGCGCCCTCTTCCAGCGCGCTGCGTCGCTCCGCGTCGAGTATCGGATCGAGCACCAGAACAATGACGCTTTCCTTGATTTGGGCCTTGATCTGGGTGCCCGCATCGCTGCGTCGTCCCTCCGCATCGCGCGCGACGAACATGATGGGATGAAAGAGCGCGTGCACGCGCGCGCCGGCCGAGTTCATCTCGGCCATCAGCGAATCGAACAGAAACGGCGCGTCGTCATTGACGGCGACGAGCACGGCCTCGCGCCGTGTGAGCTCGGCCACCTGCGCCTGGAATTCGAATGTCGTAACGAGGGTTTCGCCCGGTTTGCGAACGGCCGATTGTGCGAACACCAGCCCCGCAAGAGCCGCCAGCGATTCCGGCGTGTAGCGCGTGAGGTCTTCCGGCGAGGCGCCCCGATAGAACGCATCGAAAAATGCTGCGAGACCGGGCTCGGCGGCTTTCAGGATGGAGGCTGCGGCCGTGAGTTCGGTGACGGCGCGCTCTTCGATGTCATGGGTGTCTGCCGAATCGTTGCGGAGCGCGTGGGCGACAGGTGAGGTCATGGTCATCCATTCGGAGCAAGGCGCGCGCGAACCCGGACCGTTTCGGTCTCTTGCGCGCGGCTAGGCGTTTCCAGGCGCGGCGCACTTTAGCGGCAGCCGCCGAGCTTTCGGTTAACGGCGCGGACAGTACTGCCCCGGCATGGCAATCGAAAGACGGAAATGGGGCGGAATCAGCCCGCCTGAAGCCCGGCCAGATCCGGCACGCTCGGCCGCACAGCCAGCCGTTCCGCCGCCTGAACCGCGACGGCGACCGCTGCGCCTACGACCAGCATGGCCGCCATGTCGGCGACGCCACCCTGGAACGGCCGCAGGATCGCCGCAGAGGCGGAAAGCGCCACGGCGGGAACGAGGAAGCACAAGGCCATATCGCGGACCCGCAGCACGGTTCCGATCAAGGCAGACGTGCCGGCGCCGAACGCCAACAGAGCCAAAAGGCTGACATTTTGGGGCAGGACCAGGAGGGCGCCCGCGCCGAACGCGAAACCTGCAAAAACCAGCGTGGCGGACAGATCGCGAGCAAAAACCTGCAATGTCACAAGCTCAAAGGGGGCACGGATCGCCTTGGCATAGGCGCGCGCGGCAGCGCCGACACCGGCCGCTACAAGAACCAGCCAGACGCCAAGTTCAGCAAGGGGGGCCGTCGATGCCACGAGCACTGCCGTGACGAGTGCCGCCACGGAGATCGCACCGGCGGCATAAGGCGCGCGGCCCAGAAGATTGGCGAGCAGCGCGGTTTTGGCGGCTTCGTCATGCAATTGCGACAGGCGCGTCAGATAAGCCCGCGCCAGCGACGGCGCTGTCTCGGGCTCGCGCGATTGCGGTGTGTTTTGGGGAAGGGACGTTGCGCGCAAAATGGCCGCCATGGGGACCTCGTCAATTCGCCGGCATTCGGGGACGTACGCTCTGCCGGCTGCATTAAGAATGTCTTAAAGACGTGCCATCCGCCGATTCGGTTCCGCGAGAATACCCTCTATCCACAGGTTCGAATGCC
>JBEKDC010000303.1:0-4638 GCA_050014535.1 Rhizomicrobium sp. | reverse complement strand
AAATCGGCGAGGCCGAGCTTTTCATAATCGAGCGAATGCAGTCGCGCCAGAGTTTCGTTCATCGCGGCGTAGATTTGGGTGCGCTGCTTCGGCGTCTGGTCCGGCAGCATCGGGCCCCAATAAATGCGGCCCTCCACGCAATCCATCACATAGAACATCGTGCCGATGATCGAATCGTCCTCGCACAGCACATAGGGCTTGGCGACGGGAAAGCCGGTCGGATAGAGCGCCGCGATGATGCGGTATTCGCGATCGACGGCGTGGGCGGACGGCAACAGCTTGCCGGGCGGCTTGCGGCGCAGCACATAATTACGGTTCGGCGTGACGAGCCGATATGTCGGGTTCGATTGCCCGCCCTTGAATTGCTGCACGGTCAGCGGCGTCTGAAACCCTTCGATGCGCGACGAAAGATAATCTTCGAGCTTCTTCACATCGAAGCGATAGGCCTCGACGACCTCCTTGGTGCCGGAGAATTTCTCCTGACGCTCGTCCGCAGCCGGTTCCGTCATCAGCTCACTCCCTGAAGTCACGACGGCGGAGATTCCCCCTTCCGTCCCGCGGCTTCGCCGCGCGCCACCTTCCCCCACATGGGGGGAAGGCTAGAAATACGAAGCACCCCTTTTCTTAGCCTTTCCCCTTGATGGGGGAAGGTGTCCTCCGAGCCCAAAGGGGCGAAGGAGGACGGAAGGGGGTGGCTCTCACCACCTGCACATTCTTGGATAGGCGCGCACGCTGCACAAGGCGCGATTAGCCTTTGGCTTCCCGCGCCACGGCCCGCCAGCCGATGTCTCGGCGGCAGAAGCCGCCCGGCCAGCGGATCAGGTCCACGGCGGCATAGGCGCGGGCCCGGGCCTCGCCGACGGTTGCGCCGATCGCGGTCACGTTGAGCACGCGGCCGCCGGTGGCGACCAGCTTGCCGCCTTCCCGCGCGGTCGCCGCATGAAAGATCCGGACACCGGGCAGTTTCGCCGCCGCGTCGAGCCCCTCGATCACGGAGCCTTTCTTGTAGTCTCCGGGATAGCCGTTCGCCGCCATCACCACCGTGAGCGCCACGTCGTCGCGCCAGCGCAGGTCGATCTTATCGAGCACTTTGTCGCGACACGCGATCAAGGCCGGCGCGAGATCGGATTTGAGGCGCATCATCAGCACCTGGCATTCGGGATCGCCGAAGCGGCAATTGTATTCGATGAGCTTCGGCCCGTCCTTCGCGATCATCAGCCCCGCATAAAGCACGCCCATGTAAGGCGTCCCGCGCGCCGCCATCGCCGCGATGGTGGGCTTCACGATGCGCGCCATCGCCTGATCGATCGCGGCCTGAGTCAGAACCGGCGCCGGCGAATAGGCGCCCATGCCGCCCGTGTTCGGACCCTTGTCGCCGTCGAAGGCGCGCTTGTGATCCTGCGCGCCGGCGAGCGGCAGAATGTGTTCGCCGTCGGTCAGCACGAAGAAGCTCGCCTCTTCACCTTCGAGAAATTCCTCGACGACGATCTCCTGGCCCGCCGTGCCGAACGAACCTTCGAACATGTAATCGATCGCGCGGTCGGATTCCGCTTTCGTCTCCGCAATGATCACGCCTTTGCCGGCGGCAAGACCGTCGGCCTTGATGACGACGGGCAGGCCGAGCGTGTCGGCGAAAATTTTTGCTGGCGCCGGTTCCCTGAAGCGCTGCCAGGCCGCGGTCGGAATGTCGTTCGCCGCGCAAAGGCTTTTGACGAAGCCCTTGGAGCCTTCCAGCTGCGCGGCTTTTCCGCTGGGACCCAGCGCTTTGATGCCGGACGCTTCGAAACGGTCCCACAGCCCCGCGACCAGCGGACCCTCCGGCCCGATCACGGCGAAATCGATTCGCTTCTCTTTCGCAAACGCAACCAGGCCTTCCTGATCGGTGACGGGGATGGGCACGCACTCCGCCACCACCCCGATCCCCGCATTGCCGGGAGCGCAATAGAGCTTCGACACGATCGAGCTCGCCGACAACGCCCAGGCCAGCGCATGCTCCCGTCCGCCGGAACCGATCAGAAGGATGTTCAAGGTAGGAACCTCTTTTGGCGGACCCGACCCTGTCTCAAAGTCGGGCCGAAATTCAAGGCACGAAATCCGCGCATTCCTGTATCATCTGTGCATCGATGAGGGAAAAGGGATGCGGATCGGTTGGGTGGCCTGCGTCGCCGCGGCCGTGTTGTCCGGCGCAGCCGATGCGAAAGCGGCGCTCGCGCCTGTGCCGCATATCCTCGTCGTCAATCGCAGCGCGCTGTTGCCCGCGGACGCCACGGCAAACAAGGCGGCGACGGAAGGGGCATTCCAGACGATCCTCAAGCGATTGATGCAGCAATATGGCGCCAATATGGTGCTCGACAGCGCGGCCGTGATCGACGGCGGCTACAAGGTCGACATTACGGGGCAGGCGCTCGAGCAATTGCAGAAATCCATGCCGTCCGTCGCGTTCGATGCGGGAACGCCGCTCGCAGCGGTCGACACCGCGGCAGTGGCTGAGCCGCGAATCGCGATCGTGGATCAGGCGCGCCTGCTGCGCGCGCGAGCCGACAGCGATGCGTCGCGTCTTGTCCTGCAGCAATTGATGCGGGAGCGCGGCGCCAATCTTCTGCTCGATCGCGCGGCCGTCATTTTCGGCACCGACGGCAATCTCGACCTGACTTCCGTCGCCTTGGAGCGCTTGGCGCAACGCTCGGCTTCCGCGGCGCCGAGCGCGGTGAACCCACCTGTCATTGTCGAAATCGACCGCGTCGGAATGATGCGGAACTCCAGCGTCGGCCGCGACCTATCGCGGCAGGTTCGCGAATTGACGGCACGGACGCAAAACGAACTCAAGCCTCAGTCGGATGCGTTGATCGCCGAAAAGAAGGCGCTGCAGTCTCAAATCGACGCGGCCGGCGCGCCGTCGCCGGCCGTGGCGGCGTTCATAGCCAAACGCCAAGCCTTCGAGCAGACGGCGTTGCGGCGCGCGAACCAGATCAGGCAAGGCGTCGCCGTCGCGCGCATGCAGATCGATCAGGCTCTAAGCTCCGTGGTCCTCGACGTCATGCGCGAGCACGGCGCCAATCTGATGGTCGACAGCGGCGCGGTCGTCGCCACCACGTCAGGCGCCTTCGACGTCACCAAAGCCGTGATCCAGCAGCTCGACAAGAAGCTGCCTTCGGTGAAAGTCGAACCGATCGATCCGCCGTCGAATCCGTAAGCGCCAGACTTTCAGACGATATCAAATCGTATAGGCCGCCAGCTTGGTCGGATCACCGTTCAGGTAATCGAAATCTACGTCGGTGGTCCCAAACCCCGACCACCTACCTGACTCCGAATATTGCCAGAAGTCGTAATTGGTCCAGGGTTTCGGCAAAGGCGGCGACGGCGGATTGTTGTAATTGGCGATCCAGAACGGGTAAGCCGAAAATGCGGCTGGACTGCCGAGCGCTTCGGTGATGTCCTTGCGCGTGTAGATGAACGGCTTTCTTCCGATCTTCGCCTCGACGAGCGCGCCGAAAGCGACGATCTGATTGACCAATTCGGCCTGGGTCTTCGTACCGTTGGAGATGGCTTTGACGTATTCGTCCTCGATGTCGAGAGACGGAATGAGGTCTCCTTTGGACGGCGTATAGACCGAGAAAAACCAGTTTGCCATATCCTGGGCGGTAAATTCCGGCATGCAATAATGGTAGGCGCCGCGCGGAACATTCAGGCGCTTGAGTTCGCTCCAGTTGCGGTCGAACTGCACGTCATGCTGCTTGATCAGCACGCCTGCGGAGTTGAAATAAAGCTGCGACGCCTTGGCGAAGCAAAAATTGATTTTCTGGGGCGACGAGACGCCTATGGCGGCATCCCAGTCGACAACTCCGTTAAAGTGCGAGACGTCGATTCCAAACGTGCCGGTGGTCATGGATTTTCCCTTCGAAATCTGCGGCCTTCGAATATCATATCGCAAGCGTGCGCCCAAACGCCGTGACTGCCATCACGGGGACCCTCGAATTCTGCTATACCGGACTGGGCATGTTGGACCGATGGCGACTGTCCAAAAATGCGTCACTGCCCTCGCCGTATTCCTATATAACGCGGACTCATGAGCACCCCCCTCCCCAACCTCCCAGAATTCTCCGTCAGCGAGATCGCGGCGGCGTTGAAGCGGACGGTCGAGGATTCGTTTCCGTTCGTGCGGGTGCGCGGCGAGATCAGTGGGCTCAAATTTCATTCCTCTGGCCATGTCTATTTCGACCTGAAGGACGACAAGGCCGTGCTCAACGCCGTCATCTGGCGCGCGATCGCACAACGGTTGAAGGTGAAGCCGCAGGCGGGGCTCGAAGTCGTCTGCACGGGCCGCATTTCGACCTATGCTGGCTCGTCGCGCTACCAGATCATCGTGGAGCAGGTGGAGCTGGCGGGTCTCGGCGCGCTGATGGCGCTGCTCGAGGCGCGCAAGAAGAAACTCGCGGCGGAAGGCCTGTTCGCGGAAGCGCGGAAAGTACCGCTGCCGTTCCTGCCCGACGTAATCGGCGTTATCACGTCGCCGACGGGTGCGGTGATCCGCGACATCATGCACCGGCTCGATGCGCGCTTTCCCCGCCGCGTGATCCTGTGGCCGGTCGCGGTGCAGGGTGAGCGGGCGGCAGGCGAGGTCGCGGCCGCCATCCGCGG
>JBEKDC010000302.1:0-4662 GCA_050014535.1 Rhizomicrobium sp. | reverse complement strand
TGCGCTTCGCGACGCGCTTGCGCGCGGTCAACCGACGATCGTGGTGCTTCAGGCAGGCGATATCGCCACAGGCTCGTTCGACAGATTTGAAGAATTGATTCCGCTCGCCAGCGAGGCCGGCGCCTGGGTGCATATCGACGGCGCGTTCGGTCTTTGGGCGAGGGCGAGCGGCCGATACCGGCATTTGACGCAAGGAATTGACGCCGCGGACTCATGGGCCACCGACGGGCACAAGGTTCTGAACGTGCCGTATGATTGCGGATACGCCTTCGTCGCGCATCCGGAGGATCACAAGGCTGTCATGTCCCTGCGCGCTTCCTATCTGACACATGCCGACGATGCGCGCGACCAGATCGACTGGAATCCGGAATGGTCGCGCCGTGCCCGCGGATTTGCGACCTACGCCGCACTGCGCAACCTGGGACGGGCGGGAGTGGCCGATTTGTTCGACGACTGTTGCACGTACGCAGACGCGATCGCGCGGGGCATTGCCGATCTTCCCGGCGCCGAACTCGTCGGCGAGCCGATCATCAATCAGGCTTTGGTGAGATTTCGCGATTCAAGCGAAAACGCGAATGAAGCCGATCACGACCGGCGCACGGATGCGGTGATTGCAGCCATCAATGCCGCAGGCGAAGCTTTCTTCACGGCGAGCACATGGCGCGGACGCCGCGTCATGCGCATCAGCGCGTGCAGCTGGCGGATAAGTCCCACGGATGTCGATCGCGTGATTGCCGCGACGCGCAGGGTGCTGCTTTCCAACGATCGCGAGCGGACTCCGCCGCCGTGAACTCGCCTCTACTTCAACCCCAGCTTCTGCGCGAGATAAGTGTATGACAGCGCCCACATCTCGGCCTGTTCTTCATGTGTGGCGCCGGGGCCGTGGCCGCCTTCGGGGCTTTCGTAGAACAGCACATCCTGGTTCATCGCTTCCATCTTCGCCGCCATCATCCGCGCGAAGACGGGCGTGACGCGGTCGTCGCTGGTTTCGGTGATGAACAGGATCGGCGGGTATTTCACCTCCGGCTTCAGATTCTCATAGGCCGAATATTTGAGAATCGCTGCGCGCATCACTGGATCGGCCGGGTCGCCATATTCTCCCACCCACGACGCGCCTGCGCCGAAATGCGTATAGCGCAGCATGTCGACCAGCGGACGCTGGCAGACGACGGCGCCGAACAAATCCGGCCGCTCTGCCATGGTGGCCGTGACCAGCAAACCGCCATTCGAGGCGCCGACGCTGCCAACCTGCTTAGGCCCCGCAAACCCGCGATGCTCGATGTCTTCGGCGACCGCTTCGAAATCGTCGAAGGCGCGCTGGTGATTGAGCTTGAGGGCCGCCTGATGCCAGGCCGGACCGAACTCGCCACCGCCGCGGATGTTCGCCACCGCAATCGCGCCGCCTTTCGCAAGCCAGGTCTGTCCGGCGTCAAGCGGACGATGGCCGTCGTTCCAGTACCAGGGCACAAGCGACAGCTCGAAGCCGCCATAGGAATAAAGGATGGTCGGCACCGGGCCTGCCGCCGTCTTCGAATGGATCAGGAAATAAGGAATTTTGGTGCCGTCCGCAGACGTCGCTTCGAATTGATCGGTCACCAATCCGCTCGCGTCGAAGCGCGCGGGTTCGGATTTGATCGCGGTCGGCGCGCCTTTGCCGTCATGCGCGTAGAGCGTCACCGGCTGCAGGAAGCTTTCGAAGGTGAATTGCGCGAGAGGAGTCCAGTCGTCGGCGGAGACGATATGCGTCGAGCCGCCTTTCGGCAGATCGAGCGTCGTATCGCTCCAAGCGCCGGTCTTTCCCGGGCGGAATTCATGAATCGCACCGGTGACGTTCTCAAAGATCGAGGCATAGACCGCATCGCGACCTGCCGACACGTCGTCGATCGTGCCGCGCGCATCGGGAGTGTAGAGTACGGTGTAGCTTGGCTTATTAGATTTCACGAAGCGCAGCACGGGAAACGACACCAGCGAACCTTGTGGAATCGGCGCGGCCCCCGGAGGCGTCCAGGCGTCACGCAAAGTGAAGAGAAGGTTGCCGTCCGTGACGCCCTTGAGATCGGCGCCGAGCGGCAGCGGCAGTTTCAACGTTGCGCCGTCGGGCTTCACGTAGAAATATTCCGCGGTGAAGAAGGTAAGACCATGCACGATCAGTGGAATCGTGCCGTAAGGTCCGCGAAAAACGAGAGGTGCGGACGAGATGTCGGTCGTCTGGCCTTCGAACACGGTCTTCGCAGCATCGATCGGCTGGCCGCGATGCCAGAGCTTCACGATGCGCGGATAGCTCGACACGGTCATCGAGCCCGGACCGAAATCCGTGCCGAACAGAATGGTGTCGGCGTCGACATATTCGGCATTGGATTTCGCCACGGGCAACGAAAATCCGTCCTTGAGAAACGCCTTCGCCTTGGGATCGTATTCGCGCACGACAGAGGCGTCGCTGCCGCCCGGCGACAGCCGCACAAGGCAGCGTTTCATGCCCGGCGCGCAGCGGCCGCCTCCCCAGACCCAATCGGTGTGTTCGTCGGCATCGAGCTTGTCGATATCCAGCAGCACGTCCCATTTGGGATCTGCGTTGCGGTAATCGGCAGCGGAGACGCGTCGCCATAATCCGCGTACATGGCCCGCGTCCTGCCAGAAATTGTAGACATCGCCATGATCGAGCTCGCCCATCGCGATGCGGTCGTTGGCGTTCAGCACGGTCAGGATAGTGTCGTAGTCCTTTTTGTATTGCGGATCGGACTGCAGCACCGAAAAGGTCTTTTCGTTCTGCGCTTTCGCCCAGTTCAGCGGCTTCGCGCCATGAATATCGGTGAGCCACAGATAGGGATCCGGCGAGTCGGGTGTGAGATCGGCATTTTGTGCGATCGCTGCGCCCGCGAGTGCGCTTGCCAGGATCAATCCGAGAGAAATTCTTGCGAGATTCATGTTGCCCAATTCCTTTGTGCTATTCTTTCATTGACTTTCACATTTCCCTCTACCCCGCAGGGGGAGAGGGTCAGCGAGAGGGGGTGGTGACATCTGCGTGATCTGGAAAGGCCTCCTCACCACTCGCTGGCGCTCGTCGCCTCTCCCCCTTCGTGGGAGAGGCAAAAAAAGCCCTACCGCCGTTCAAACAAAAGTGTCGGACCGCCTTTATAGCTCGTGCGGGCATATTCGGTGTAGCCCGCTTTCTCGGCCACGCGGATGGACGGCGCATTCTCCGGTGCGATCATGCAGGCGGTGCGCACGCGGCCGAATTGTGCGTCGTGCCAGGCAAGCGCCGCAGCGACCGCTTCGGTGGCAAAGCCCTTGCCGTGCGAATGCGGCATGAGGGACCAGCCGATTTCATGCGCGCCGTCGAAGCCGGGATTCATCTCGCGGCGATGTTCGGCAAATCCCATCTCGCCCGCAAAGCGGCCCGACGATTTCTCCGCGATCAACCAATAGCCGAAGCCCATCAGCGCCCAGTGACCCGCATAGCGCAGCACGCGGGCCCAGGTCTCTTCGGCGGTCGCGGGTTTGCCTCCGATGAAGCGCGTCACATCCGGATCGGACCACATCGCCACGCTGTCCGGATAATCCTCCAGCGTGTGAGCGCGCAGGATCAGCCGCGCCGTTTCGACTGTGGGTGCAACCTTCGGCTTTTCAAGTGACATCGCAGCCCGGCTCGCAAACATTTTCCGGGCCGGACCATACACATAAATCGGCCGTTCTCGGAACCGCCGCCCGCGTTCGGGACTTACCAGATCGAAGCCACGGGCCACGCAAATCGCGTGGGCCACGCGGCGCTGTGTCCCCTACTCAAGGAGTCCGAACATGGCCGGCCCATTCACCCTCTCGCCACTGCCCTATGACGAAAATGCGCTCGAATCTGTGATCTCCGCGAAGACGGTTGGGTTCCATTACAAAAAACACCACAAGACCTATGTGGACACTCTCAACAAGCTGGTGGAGGGCACGCGCTTCGCGGACATGAAGCTCGAGGAAGTGGTGCGGGCGACATCGGGCAAGGACGCGGAGAAAGAGAAGAAGATTTTCAACAATGCGGGCCAGGTGTGGAACCACGATTTCTACTGGCGCAGCCTGTCGCCCAAGGCGGCAAAGCCCAGCGGAAAACTGAAGCAGGCGATCGAGCGCGATTTCGGCGGCGTCGATCAGCTGGTCGAGAAGCTCGCGGAGGCGGGCAAGGATCAATTCGGCAGCGGTTGGGCATGGCTCGTCTCGCAGCACGGCAAGCTCGCCATCGACAAGACGTCGAATGCGATCGACCCCATGGCCAAAGGCATCAATTGCCTGTTGACGGTCGATGTCTGGGAGCACGCCTACTATCTCGACTACCAGAACGAGCGGCCCAAATATCTCCAAGCCGTACTGGCCAAGCTGCTCAATTGGGATTTTGCCGCGGAAAACCTCGAAAAAGAGGATCATCCGATCCGCGCGGCCGCTTGACGTTGACGTAAACGTCAACTAGGAGTCCGGCCCGCGATTGACAGGGCCGGACTTCGCGTCCGGATGAGGCTTGAGCCGGACCTACACCATTCAGGATTTGACCAAGGCGTTTGGGATCAGCTCCCGGACCCTGCGCCATTATGAGCAGCTGGGACTGATCGCACCCGAGCGGCGCGGCCAGAGCCGCATCTATTCGGCACGGGATCGCGCGCGGCTCTCTCTCATCCTGCGCGG